>NZ_JBHXDQ010000109.1:0-19998 GCF_042725875.1 Streptomyces sp. NPDC127038
GGTTGTTGGGGCCCCCCTCCGGGGGTCCGGCCCTTCCCACGTCGTCAGGTCGCCCGCCGCGGTACTGCCCGCCGCAGGCGACCCTCACTCACTTCTTGCGGCGCCGCACGCCACCCTTCGCCTGCTTGCGGCGCTCGGCGCGCGTGAGGCCGTCCGCCTCGGACCGCACAGGCTCGTCGCTGGCGAAGTCGCCCTCGACGATGCCGCCCTCGCCGTCCACGGTCGGCGCCGAGAAGTGCAGCCGGTCCGGCCGCTGCGGGGCGTCGAGACCCTTGGCACGGATCTCGGGGCGCACACCGCCCGCGGGAACCGCCTCCTGCTTGGCCAGGGACGGCGAGTCCTCGACCTCGACCTCCTCGACGTGCTGCTCGACCTGGACCTCCAGGTTGAACAGGTAGCCGACGGACTCCTCCTTGATGCCGTCCATCATGGCGCTGAACATGTCGAAGCCCTCGCGCTGGTACTCGACCAGCGGGTCCTTCTGGGCCATCGCGCGCAGGCCGATGCCCTCCTGGAGATAGTCCATCTCGTAGAGGTGCTCACGCCACTTGCGGTCCAGGACCGACAGCACGACGCGCCGCTCCAGCTCACGCATGATCTCGGAGCCGAGCTGCTCCTCGCGGGCCGCGTACTGGTCGTGGATGTCGTCCTTGATGGACTCGGAGATGAACTCGGCGGTCAGACCGGCACGGTCACCGGCCTCCTCCTCCATCTCGTCGACGGTGACCTTCACCGGGTAGAGCTGCCGGAAGGCGCCCCACAGCCGGTCGAGGTCCCACTCCTCGGCGAAGCCCTCGGCGGTCTCGGCCGCGATGTAGGCGTCGATGGTGTCGTCCATGAAGTGCCGGATCTGGTCCTGGAGGTCCTCGCCCTCCAGCACCCGGCGGCGCTCGCCGTAGATGACCTCGCGCTGCCGGTTGAGCACCTCGTCGTACTTCAGGACGTTCTTGCGGGTCTCGAAGTTCTGCTGCTCGACCTGCGACTGGGCCGACGCGATGGCACGCGTGACCATCTTGTTCTCGATCGGCACGTCGTCCGGGACGTTCGCCATCGACATGACGCGCTCGACCATCTGCGCCTTGAACAGACGCATCAGGTCGTCGCCCAGCGACAGGTAGAACCGGGACTCGCCCGGGTCGCCCTGACGGCCGGAACGACCGCGCAGCTGGTTGTCGATGCGCCGCGACTCGTGGCGCTCGGTGCCGAGGACGTAGAGACCGCCGAGGTCCTTGACCTCTTCGTTCTCCGCGCGGACGGCGTGCTCGGCCTTCTCCAGGGCGGCGGGCAGTGCGTGCGCCCACTCCTCGATGTGCTCCTCGGGGTCGAGGCCGCGCTGGCGCAGCTCCGCCTCGGCGAGGTCCTCGGGGTTGCCGCCGAGCTTGATGTCCGTACCGCGGCCGGCCATGTTCGTGGCGACGGTCACGGCGCCCTTGCGGCCGGCCTGGGCGACGATCGTCGCCTCCCGGTCGTGCTGCTTGGCGTTCAGCACCTCGTGCTGGACACCGCGCTTGGAGAGCTGCTGCGAGAGGTACTCGGACTTCTCGACCGACGTCGTTCCGACGAGGATCGGCTGGCCCTTCTCGTGCTTCTCGACGATGTCGTCGACGACCGCCTCGAACTTCGCGACCTCGGTGCGGTAGATCAGGTCGGACTGGTCCTTGCGGACCATCGGCCGGTTGGTCGGGATCGGGACGACGCCGAGCTTGTAGATCTGGTGGAACTCGGCGGCCTCGGTCATCGCCGTACCGGTCATGCCGGACAGACCGGGCAGTTCCTTGCCGGCGTGGTCGTGGCGCTTGTAGAGGCGGAAGAAGTTCTGGAGGGTGATCGTGGCGAGCGTCTGGTTCTCGTCCTTGATGTCCACCCCTTCCTTCGCCTCGATCGCCTGGTGCATGCCCTCGTTGTAGCGGCGGCCGGCGAGGATACGGCCGGTGTGCTCGTCGACGATCATGACTTCGCCGTCGATGACGACGTAGTCCTTGTCCTTCTTGAACAGTTCCTTCGCCTTGATGGCGTTGTTCAGGTAACCGACGAGCGGGGTGTTCACCGACTCGTAGAGGTTGTCGATGCCCAGCCAGTCCTCGACCTTGGCGACGCCGGGCTCGTGGATGGCGACGGTGCGCTTCTTCTCGTCGACCTCGTAGTCGCCGGTCTCCTCGATGCCCTTCAGGGTGTTGCCGGCCTCGCCCTTCTTCAGGCGGGTGACCAGCTTGGCGAAGTCGCCGTACCACTTGGTGGCCTGGTCGGCCGGGCCGGAGATGATCAGCGGCGTACGGGCCTCGTCGACGAGGATGGAGTCGACCTCGTCGACGATCGCGAAGTTGTGGCCGCGCTGGACGAGCTCGTCCTGGGACCACGCCATGTTGTCGCGAAGGTAGTCGAAGCCGAACTCGTTGTTCGTGCCGTACGTGATGTCGCACGCGTACTGCTCGCGGCGCTGGGCCGGAGTCATGTTGGCGAGGATGCAGCCGACCTCGAGGCCGAGGAACTTGTGGACGCGGCCCATCATTTCGGAGTCGCGCTCGGCCAGGTAGTCGTTGACCGTGATGAGGTGGACGCCGGCTCCGGAGAGGGCGTTCAGATACGCGGGCAGGGTACCGACGAGGGTCTTGCCCTCACCGGTCTTCATCTCCGCGACATAGCCGAGGTGGAGCGCGGCTCCACCCATGATCTGTACGTCGTAGTGACGCTGGCCAAGAGCGCGCTTGGCCCCTTCGCGGACGGTGGCGAAGGCCTCGGGCATCAGGTCGTCGAGGCTCTCGCCGTCGGCGTACCGCTGCTTGTACTCATCGGTGAGGGCCCTCAGCTCGGCGTCGGAGAGGTCGACGAAGTCCTCTTCGATGGAGTTGACCTGGTCCGCGATGCGGTGCAGTTTGCGCAGGATCTTGCCTTCGCCTGCACGCATGATCTTCGAGAGGACGGACACGGGGGTTTGTCTCCTTGCCGGTCGGGCCTGGGACGGTCGGTTTCAATGACAGTTTCAAATCACAGCTTGAGCAACGGCCATCGTAAGCGAGGACCACACCGCGCCGGGAGGTCTGCCGGGGACAGCCACATGGACAACGGACAGGGGTTGCCGAAGGTGCCGCGTCCGCACAGCGAAAAGTAGCGAACCGGTCACCCAGGGCAAAGGAATGGCGTCCTTCCGCATGCCCGAGCAGAATCGGCCGATGGACCCCGTCACCCTGACCACCGACCGTCTCCTCCTGCGCGCCGTCGGCGTGGAGGACACCGACGCCGTCTTCGAGGCCGCCCAGGATCCCGACATCCAGCGCTGGACGACGATCCCCTCGCCCTATCTGCGCGAGCACGCGTCGGGCTTCACGGACCAGATGGTGCCCGAGGGCTGGGCGGACGGCTCGGCCTTCGCCTTCGGGGTCTTCCTTCCCTCCGGCGAGCTGGTCGGCATGATCGCCATCACCATGCGCTCCCTGGGTGTCGGCGAGGTCGGCTACTGGGCGACGAAGGAGCACCGCGGCAAGGGCTACACCACCGAGGCCACCGTCGCCGTCTCGCGCTGGGCGTTCACGGACCTGTCCGTCGACCGCGTCGAATGGCGTGCCGAGGTCGGCAACGCCGGCTCCCGCGCGGTCGCCGAACGCGCCGGCTTCGTCATCGAGGGGACCCTGCGCTCCGCGATCAACAACAAGGGCGTCCGCAGGGACTGCTGGGTGGGCTCGCTGCTCCCCTCCGACCTGGGCCTCCCGTCGACGGCGCCCTACCTGCCGGCCAGGTGAACGGCGTGGCGGCTCCCGGCACCCGCTCCCGGCCCGGCCCCGGCTTTCGGGCCGGATTCCGGGGCGGGAGCGGCCTCGGCGCCGCCGCGTTCCGCCCGTCGGCGAACCGGCTCCGTCCCCAGGTACCTCGGCTCCGTCCACAGGCGCCCCGGTTGTCAGTGGCACCGCCTAACGTGTGGGCATGACGAGTCTCCCGCGTCCCTCCACCGAACTCTCCGCGGACGAAGCCCGCCGCATCGCCCTGCGGGCGCAGGGTTTCCTGGGCGCGCCGGACCGCAGGGCGGGCGTCCGCGGAGTCCTGCGGCACCTCGGCGCGGTCCAGCTCGACACGATCTCCGTCCTGGCCCGCTCCCATGAACTGATCCCGTACGCCCGGCTCGGCGCCGTCGGCCGCAGGACCGTGGAGCAGGCCTACTGGACGTCGGCGCCGCCCGCCGACACGCCCCCGGCACCGCACGCCTTCGAGTACTGGTCCCACGCGGCCTGCATCCTGCCCGTGGAGGAGTGGCCCCACTTCGCGTTCCGCCGCCGCGCCTACCGCGCCCGCCCGCACTGGAACCACGACCTGCCCGACGGCGCCTACGACCAGGTCCTCAAGCAGCTGCGCGCCGAGGGACCCCTCACGGCCACGGACCTGGGCGGGGCGAAGAAGACCAGCGAGTGGTGGGACTGGTCGGGCACGAAGGTCGCCGTCGAACGCGCGCTGATGTACGGCGAGGTGGTGTGCGTGGAGCGGCGCGGCTGGAAGCGCGTCTACGACCTCGCCGAACGCGCGATCCCGAAGGCGCTGCTGCACGACGAGCTGGACGACCGGGAGTGCGTGCGCCGTCTGGTCGGCCTGGCGGGTCAGTCCCTCGGCGTCGGCACCCGCGCGGACATCGCCGACTACCACCGTCTGAGGCTGGAGCAGGTCGACGCGGTGATCGCGGACTCGGGCCTGGTCCCCGTGACGGTGGAGGGCTGGGGCAGGACGGCGGCGGGGAAGGCCGGCGCCGCGAGACCGGCCGGGGACGCGTGGGCGGATCCGGCGGCACTGGAGACGGTCCCGCGCGGCCGTCACCGTACGACCCTGCTGTCGCCCTTCGACTCCCTGATCTGGGAGCGGGCGCGCACGGAGCGGATCTTCGACTTCACGCACCGCCTGGAGGCGTACACCCCCAAGCCGAAGCGGGTCCACGGCTACTTCGCGATGCCGGTCCTGGCCGGCGGCCGGCTCGTCGGCCGGGTCGACCCCGCCCGGGAGGGCCGCACGCTGGTCGCGAGGCAGGTCACGCTGGACGGCGCGAAGGCGGTCCCGGCGGTGGCCCAGGCCCTGGCCGAGGCGGCGGACTGGGTGGACTGCACGGACGTACGGGTCGAGCGGGTGGACTCCCCCGGCCTGCGCGAGCCCCTGGCCGCGGAGCTGGCCCGCGTCCTGGGGTGACATCGCTCCGGGCGGCGCCCCGAGCGACGCCCGGCGCGCGGCTAGCGGATCTCCAGGATCTTCTCCCGCATCGCGTACACCACGGCCTCCATCCTGGAGTGCAGCTGGAGCTTCTCCAGGATGTTGCGGACATGGTTCTTCACGGTGTTCTCGGAGATGAACAGCTCCTTGGCGATGTCGCGGTTGTTCATCCCCGTCGCCACCAGCTTCAGGACCTCCAGCTCGCGGTCGGTGAGCCGCGGCGCGGGCACCAGCCTGCGCTCGTCCGTGCGCTGGATCATCGACTTGAACTCGGTGAGGAGTTTCGAGGCCATCGACGGGCTGATCTGCGACTGCCCGTCGGCGACCGCGCGGATGGCCGTGGCCACCTCGTCGGTGGAGATCTCCTTGAGGAGGTACCCGGTCGCCCCCGCCTTGATGGCGTCGTAGAGGTCGGCCTCCTCGTCGCTGATCGTCAGCATGATGATCTTCGCGCTGGGGGCCACCTCCTTGATGGAGGTGCACGCCTCGATACCGCCGCGCTTGGGCATCCGGACGTCCATCAGCACGATGTCGGGCAGCAGGTCGGCGGCCTTGTCGACCGCCTCCGCCCCGTCCCCCGCCTCACCGACGACCTGGATGTCCTCCTCGGCCGCGAGCACGATCTCCAGTCCGCGGCGGAAGAGAGCGTGGTCGTCCACGACCAGGACCCTGATGGGCTCCTTGCGAGAGGACTCCCCGCCCTGGCCGGAGGCGACGACCCGGTCGTCGGCATCGCCGGCACGCATCGGTCCGAAGCTGTCCGCCATCGTTCCTCCCCCTGAAGGCCGTGGCCTGTGTTTCCGTGGCATCGCCAACCCAAGGCAACGACCCACCGGTTGGGCCGGTGCGGCCATGATTCCATGTCCGGGCGGCGGCGGGGTGACGGAGCGGGACGTGAAGTGGTCGCACACCGGTGCCCCTGGGGGCGCACTCGCGCTCCAGGGGCACCGGCTCAGCCGTCACAGGTGACGGTCAGCCGCCGAGAGCGCCGCCCGGCGCGTCGGCCCCGCCCTGGGTGACCATCGGGTCCGTGCTGAGGTGGATGACACCGTAGTCGTACGCGTGGCGCCGGTAGACGACGCTGGGCTCCTTCGTCTCGGAGTCGACGAAGAGGTAGAAGTCGTGCCCGACCAGCTCCATCTCGTAGAGCGCCTGGTCGAGCGTCATCGGTGCGGCCACGTGGGTCTTCTCGCGGACGATGCAGGGGCCCTCGCCCATGATCTCCAGAGAACCGATCTTCTTGGTGGGCACGGCGTCCGGCTCCTCGTCACGGACGACGTCACCGCTGCCGTTCAGGGTCGCGGCACCCGGGACGACATCGGCGACCTCGGCCGCCGAGAGCCTGCCGTTCCCACGACGGGTGTAGCGCTTGTCGTGCTGCTTGCGCAGCCGGGCCTCGAGCTTGTCCGCGGCCAGGTCGAGTGCTGCATACGCGTCGCTTGCCGCTGCCTCCGCCCGGATCACCGGCCCGCGGGAGTGGAGCGTGATCTCCACCCGGTCACTGCGGTCGGCCTGTCGGGGGTTGGGCTCCTTGGACACCTCGACGTCGAGGCTGATCACCTTGCCATCGAGCTTCTGGATCTTCTCCAGCTTCAGCTTCTCGGCCACGTGCTTGCGGAACCGCTCGGGCACCTCGGTCTTGCGGCCCTTGACGACGATGTCCACGCAGAACTCCGTTCCCGGATAGCCCCGCTCCACAGGCGGAGCATCTCCCTTTTGCACCAGGCTCCGGTGAGCCCCGGAACCTCGGACTCGGTGACTTTCACCTCCTCCTCCCCCAAGGACAAGATCTCCACCCCACCGATGCGGGTGATTGCCGGAAAGTCACGCTTCGGCACTCGGATGCGCGAGGTACGGCCTGCGCCATTGCCTCACAACCGAACATATCTCGCCCGGACGGATGTCGTCACCCTCTACTGATACGTACCTCCGTTCAGGTGAATTGACCCTCTCGTTACCTGCAACGATGCAAGTTCACGGTCAGTTCCGGTTTATTTCGAAGGCGTCCGGCGGCGCCGCGATCACCGCCGATCCGACGGTGTCCCCGCTCCTGCCTCCGGCCTGCTCCCTACCCGCGATTCGCCCGTACACCTCCATCGACTCCTTCCTCTCACCCGTCCATCGCAGCGCCCGCGCACCCGACTGCGCGGCCCGCACCGCGCGCGCCGCCTCCGCCAGCGACGCCCCGGTCGTCATCAGGTCGTCCACCAGCACGACCCTGCTGCCCCCGGCCAGCAGCCGGCCGCCCCCGGCGACGGTCTCCAGGGCGCCCGCCAGATTCGCCGCCCGCTGGCGGGAGTTCAGTCCCGACTGATCGGCCACGGGCCGCCGCTGCCGCAGCACACCGAGCACCCGGGCCGGTGTCCCCGTGCGCCGCAGCTCCGCGGCCGCCGCGAGCGCGATCCGACGCGCGGGATCGTGTCCCCGCGCCCGGACCGCCCGCCGCGCCGACGGCACGGGCACGAGCAGCACGGGCCGCCGTACGGCCCCCTTCCCGGGCCCCGGCCGTACCTGCGGGGCCGTGGGCCGCCCCGGAGGGTCCGGGTGCCCCCGTGGCCCCAGAGCCGCCCGCACGGCCCCCGCCAGGGCCGCGCCCAGGGGTGCCGCCAGCGCCAGCGCACCCCGTTCCTTGTGGGCGAGGAGCATGGCGCGCACCTCGTCCCCGTAGGGAGCCGCCGCGTGCACCACGGGCAGCCCCGCCGGCTCGGGCACCGGTCGCACCCGGCACGGAGCGGCCCCTGTCAGGGCGGCACGGCACTCGGGACAGAGCACCGTGCGAGGCCTGCCGCAGCCTCCGCACTCGGCCGGCAGCACCAGATCCGTGAGATCCCGCCACCACCCCCGCATGGCCACCACTGTGCCAACGCCCGGCCCGCCCGGCCACCCCTGTGGAAAACCCGGCGGAACCGTCTGTGGACAACCGCCGGGAGCAGGTCCGCACCGACCGCCCGAAACGGCGGTGGGCCCGCCCGGAGACCGGACGAGCCCACCGCGAACGCGCACCGCGAACGCCTACTGCGTCAGCCGGGATAGACCGGCGCCGTCCCGTCCTTGACCACCTTCTGCCACTGCTCGCCCGCCGACAGGCGCACGATGCCGTCCGTCTCCGAGTGCGCCACCAGAGGCAGCTGCTCGTCCTCCGACGCGGCGATCTCCTTGACGTTGGCCAGCGCCGAGGGCGAGGTGCCCAGCGGCGTGGAGCCGTCGACCTGGACGTACTGCATCTGCTGCACCCCGCCCTTCTCGCTGCCGACCACCACGAGGCGGCTGTCCCCGGCCCAGGACATGGCCGTGACCTCCTCCAGCTGCGGCGCGATGGAACGCGGCTCGAAGATGTAGGCCCCGGCGGGCTCGTCCGGCTTGGACCGCTCGATGCGTCCGATCTGGAGCGAGCTCGTGCCGTTCTTCTCGACGATCAGCGCGATGCGCACGCCGTCGGCCGCCACCCGTACCGCCTGGATGCGCCCGTCGAGCTCCGGCGCCTGCACGACGACGGGCTGGCCCGCGCCCTTCTGCAACAGGAGCAGCCTGGGGTTCTTCGGGTCGCGGTCGGCCACCCACAGGTCGCCCCGCGCGTCCCAGCTCGGCGTCGTCAGCCGGTCGTCGACCGTGGCGCCCTGGCTGCGGACCACGGGCTCGGCGAGCGAACCGCCCGACACCAGCGACCCGACGTACAGGCTGCGGCCGTCGGCGGACACTCCGGCCGCCGTGTCCTCGTCACGCGAGACCGCGGCCGCCCGCAGCTTCTTGCCGCCCTCGCCCAGCGCGCCGGGCACCGCCTCGGGCTCCTTGTCACGGTTGCCGCCCGGCATCCGTACGAGCCGCTGGTCGTGATCGATGAAGTACTGGTACTCCGGGTGCTCGCCCGTGCCGTGCGAGGCGACGCTCTCGGCCCTCGCCTTGGTCAGCACGCACAGCTGCGAGCCGTTCGACCGCTGGAGCTCCACCTCGTCGACGCCGGTGGGCGTCAGGTCCCGGAGGGTGAGCAGGATCTGGGCCGCCATCTGCCGGCACTGGGTACCTCCCACCCGGTCGGCCCGCGCGTTCAGCGGCACCGTGACGCTGTTCTGGTCGTCGGGGGACAGCGACACGTCACCGTTTTTCAGCTCCGTGCCCGTGGGGAAGCTCGACCTGACCACCGGGTCCAGCCAGCTCGTGGGGCCCTTCAGCAGCGCGCGCACGATCTGCGTCATCGGGTCCACCTGAGCGCGCACGTAGACCGGGTCGGCGACGGTCCCCAGGGGGCCGCCCGTCCCGGAGGGCCCGTTCGAGGCGTAGTAGTACTTGTTCACGGACACGTAGTTCCGCTGGAAGTCGGACGTGCCCATGACCACGCCCTGCGGCAGTCCGTCGATGCGCCACTGCTTGTTGCTCTTCAGCTTGGTCAGATGCACCGAACCGCTGTACTGACCGGAGTCCGGCCCGTACGCGTGCCGGCTGTCCACCGTGGCGACCTTGCTGCCGTTCAGCCGGAACAGGACGTCATGGCTGCCGTCCTTGGTCCCCGAGGGCGCTCCCACGGGCTCCGGCGCGTCCGCGAGGACCGTCGTCGAACGGTAGGGGTCCCAGGTCTTGCGCGCGCTGTCGGTGAGGTACTTGCCGGCCGTCTCGTACTTGGCGTCGTCGCTGGTCAGCGCCTCCAGGAAGCCCTGCACGATCTCCGCGGCCGAGGCGCCGGGATGCGGCGGCACGGCGTAGACGCGGACCTGCGGGTCCTGGCGCGGGGTGGACTCCACCCCGCGCAGATCCCCGCTGTCCGGCATCGAGGCGCAGCCCGCCAGCAGCAGGGCGCCACAACCCGCGTACACCAGGACGCGTACCGCACGGTGTCCGCGGACACCGCTCCCCCGTCGGTCAGCGCCCACGAAATGCCTCCCCATGTCCGAGCTCCTCCGGCGTGTCGCCGTCCCGCCCCCGCTCCTGCGCGGTCCGTTCCCGGCCGGTGCCGGATGTCTCCTGCTGGCGGGGCAGCGCCCCGGTGGGCCGGGGCACCACACGGGCTCCGCTGCCCGGCAGCGCCGTCGGATCGGCCGTGGGCGGGACCCCGGCCAGCCGGGGGGCCATGGCCCCGCGCTGCGCCATCGGATCCGCCGAGGACCCGGCCTGCTGCACGGGGACCGTGGCGCGCTTCGTGGTGCCGCCGTGCGGCAGCCCGGCGTCGTCGAGTCCGCGGTTGCGCCGCGAGTCCTTGGGTTCCAGCGGTATCGGTGATCCCCTGAGCGGCTCGTCCGCCGTCCTCGGCAGGGTCAGCCGGAACTGCGAGCCGCCGCCCGGCTCGCCCCAGGCCTGGAGCCAGCCGCCGTGCAGCCGCGCGTCCTCCAGGGCGATGGACAGGCCCAGGCCCGTTCCGCCGGTGGTACGCGCGCGTGCCGGGTCGGCCCGCCAGAAGCGGCTGAACACCCGGGTCGCCTCGCCGGGCTTGAGCCCGACGCCGTAGTCGCGGACCGCGATCGCGACCGCTCCGCCCGCCGCGGCGAGCTTGACGACGACGTCCTTGCCCTCGCCGTGCTCCACGGCGTTGACGACGAGATTGCGCAGCACGCGCTCGACGCGCCGCGCGTCCGCCTCGGCGATCAGCGGCTGCTGGTCGCCGACGACACGTATGAGGGTGCCCTTGCGTTCGGCGAGCGGCTCGGCGCCGCCGACCACCCGTCGCACGACCTCCCTGAGGTCGATGGCGTCGGCTTCGAGGGCCGCCGCGCCCGCGTCGAACCGGCTGATCTCCAGCAGGTCGGCGAGGAGCGTCTCGAAGCGGTCGAGCTGGTCGGCGAGGAGTTCGGCCGACCGCGCTGTCACCGGGTCGAAGTCCACGCGGGCGTCGTGGATGACGTCTGCGGCCATCCGCACGGTGGTCAGCGGGGTGCGCAGCTCGTGCGACACGTCGGAGACGAACCGCCGCTGCATCCGCGACAGGTCCTCCAGCTGCTGGATCTTGAGCTGGAGGTTCTGGGCCATCTTGTTGAAGGCCTCGCCGAGGCGCGCGATGTCGTCCTCGCCGGTGACCTTCATACGTTCCTGGAGGCGCCCGGCGGAGAGCCGTTCGGCGATCCCGGCCGCCATCCGCACCGGGGTGACGACCTGGCGGACCACGAGCCAGGCGATGGCCCCGAGGAGCACCACCACGAAGAGTCCGGCCGTCGCGAGCGTGCCCTTGACCAGGCTCAGCGACTTCTCCTCCTGCGTGAGCGGGAAGAGGTAGTAGAGCTGGTACGCGTCCCCGTTGGGGTCGCTGACCTGCTTGCCGATGACCAGCGCCGGCTGGGACTCCTTGCCGTCCTTGTA
This sequence comes from Streptomyces sp. NPDC127038, assembly GCF_042725875.1. NCBI lineage: Bacteria > Bacillati > Actinomycetota > Actinomycetes > Kitasatosporales > Streptomycetaceae > Streptomyces > Streptomyces sp. NPDC127038. The sequence continues at coordinate 11,464 of NZ_JBHXDQ010000109.1, forward strand.
GACGACACGGGTGTAGCTCTGCGCCGCCGCGGTGCTCCTGTCGACCCGGGCACGCAGGTTCTCGGGAACGCTCACGGTCGGGTCGACCTGGCCCGAGTACCGCGGTGCGAGACCGCCGGTGCCGTCGCCCGAGACGGTGGAGTTGAGCGTGACCACGTCGAACGCGCCCTGTCCTCCACTGGACAGGGACACGACGAGGTCGGTCATCCACTGGCTGACGTTCTTCGACCGGCCGTCCCCGGCCGAACCGTCGTCGCCGTTCGCCGTCGCCGCGGAGTCCGCCTTCTGCTTGGCCACCGAGAAACCGCCGGTGGCCTGGCTCTGCGACGCCCGCACCTTGGCGTCCAGCAGACCGTTGCGCACCTGCCCGATCACCACGAGGCCGAGGAGCAGGACGACGCCCATGGACATCAGCAGCGTCGTCGCGACGATCTTGAGCTGGATGTTGCGCCGCCACAGCCGCATCACGGGCAGCAGCGGACGGCGCACCCAGCGTATGAGCAGCCGGAGGACCGGGCTGCCCTGGACCCCTCCCTGGAACAGCCCTCCCTCGAAGAACCGCTCCCAGCGGGAGCCCTTCATCTTCCGGCCGACAGGCCGCCCCGAACGATCCCCCTGCTCAGCGGACGCCGAAGCGGCACTGTCGAATGACATGTCAGCTCGGTCCTGCCTTGTATCCGACGCCTCGGACGGTCACCACGATCTCCGGGCGCTCCGGGTCCTTCTCGACCTTGGAGCGCAGTCGCTGGACGTGCACGTTGACCAGACGGGTGTCCGCCGCGTGCCGGTAGCCCCACACCTGCTCCAGCAGGACCTCACGCGTGAAGACCTGCCACGGCTTGCGCGCCAGGGCGACCAGGAGGTCGAACTCCAGCGGCGTCAGCGCGATCGACATGCCTTCCCGCTTCACAGAGTGACCGGCCACGTCGATCACGAGATCGCCGATCGACAGCTGCTCGGGGGCAGGCTCCTCCGACCGGCGCAGCCGCGCCCTGATCCGGGCCACCAGCTCTTTTGGCTTGAACGGCTTCACGATGTAGTCGTCGGCGCCCGATTCGAGGCCGACCACGACATCGACGGTGTCGCTCTTCGCCGTGAGCATCACGATCGGCACCCCGGACTCCGCCCTGATCAGGCGGCACACCTCGATGCCGTCCCGTCCGGGCAGCATGAGGTCCAGGAGCACCAGGTCGGGCTTGGCATCGCGGAAAGCGGCCAGCGCCTTGTCGCCGTCGGCTACGAAAGACGGCTCAAAACCTTCACCACGCAACACAATGCCGAGCATCTCGGCCAGTGCGGTGTCGTCATCGACGACAAGGACTCGTCCCTTCATAAACGACATCATCCCATTAACTAAATCGTTACCTGGCGTGACAAGTCACACAGCTCGGCGAGCGCCTCAGCCGTCACGGGCGAAACTACGCCCTCTTCGGTGACGATCGCCGTGATCAACTCCGGCGGCGTCACGTCGAACGCCGGGTTGTACGCCTGGGTCCCCAGGGGTGCCACAGGTATACCCCCTCCCGGTTCGGCCCCCGCCACCGGCACCTGCGGAGCCGCGATCTCCGTCACTTCATGACCCGCGCGCTGCTCGACCTCGATGGATCCGCCGTCGGGCGTGTCCGGGTCGATCGTCGTCACCGGCGCAACCACGATGAACGGCACGTGGTGGTACCTGGCGAGCACCGCGAGCGGATAGCTCCCCACCTTGTTGGCCACGGAACCGTCGGCGGCGATGCGGTCGGCGCCGATGAGCACCGCGTCCACCTCACCGGCCGCGAACAGTGAGCCCGCCGCGTTGTCCGTGAGCAGCGTGTACGCCATCCCGGAGCGCGCCGCCTCGTAGGCCGTCAGCCGGGCGCCCTGGAGCAGGGGCCGCGTCTCGTCCACCCAGAGCCGACGCAGCCGCCCCGCCCGGTGCGCGGCGAGCGCCACGGCGAACGCGGTGCCCTCGCCTCCGGAGACCAGCGCGCCGGTGTTGCAGTGCGTGAGCACCCGGTGGCCGCCGCCCGGCATCAGTTCGTCGAGCAGCGCCAGCCCGTGCCGGGCCATGCGGGAGCTCGCCTCGGCGTCCTGGCGGTGCAGCACCCGGGCCGCGTTGAGCGCCGCAGCCGCGGCAGCCGCCTGGTCCCCGCCCGCGGACAGCGCGGCACGGTGGGCCGCCTGCGCCCTGCGCACCCCGACCGCGAGGTTCACGGCGGTCGGCCGGGCGGCGGCCAGCGCGTGGGCGGCCTCCTCCACGTCGAAGCCGCGTACGGCGGCGAGCGCGACGCCGTACGCCCCGGCGATCCCGAGCAGCGGCGCCCCGCGCACGGCGAGCGTACGGATCGCCTCCACCAGCGCGGGAGCGTCCGTGCACACGAGCTCGACCTCCTCCGCGGGAAGTCTCGTCTGGTCGAGAAGGACCACCACGGGACCTTCTGGCGGCTCGTGCCAGCGGATCGCGGGTATCTCCGTCGGCCCGCTGTCCTCGCGGGGTTGCGCGTAGTGATCGGCCATCCACTCAGTCTGCCCCGTATCCGGCGGACAATTGAAGGTGTGCAGCCCATACGGGGCCCGTCCCCCGGCGGGCACGCCGTGACACGATGGCTGTCAACCTGCCGCCGCGACCGCGGGACGGGCACCGTGAAGGAGCGACGATGAACGACACTCCGGGCTGGGCGTCGCCCGGATCCGCCCCCTCCGGCGCGAAGGAGCCGGACACGTCCGGCACCCCGGGGCCCACGGACCGGGACTCCGGCACTCCGGGCCCCGCGGACCAGGACGGAGCGAACCCGCCCGAGCAGCCCTCGAAGTGGTCCAAGGAACAGCCTCCGCCCGGCCAGTGGTCCGCGCCTGGTGCGCACGCTCCCGCGCAGACCCCGCCGACCACCGCACCCGGCGCCGGCTGGGGCGCCCGGCCCCCCGCCGGCCCGGGCGGCCCGGGCGGCGGGCACGGCCGCTGGTCGGGCCCGGGACCCGGCGGGCCCGCGGGCTGGGGCGGCAACTGGGGCCACCAGCCGGCGGCCGCCCGTCCCGGCGTGATCCCGCTGCGCCCGCTCGGCGTCGGCGAGATCCTGGACGGCGCCGTCTCGACCATGCGCAGCTACTGGCGCACGGTCCTCGGCATCTCCCTGACCGTCGCCGTCGTCACGCAGATCGCCGTGATCCTGCTCCAGGGCCTCGTCCTGAACGACAACGCCGACACGTCGGCCCTCGACGATCCGAGCGCCACCGTCGGCGAGCTGGCCCGGGCCATGGGCAGCACGCTGCTCAGCTCCGGTCTCGTCCTGCTCGTCACCCTGCTCGGCACCATCGTCGCCACCGCCCTGCTCACCTCGGTGACCAGCCGCGCCGTGATCGGCAAGCCGGTGACCACGGGCGAGGCCTGGCAGGACGCCCGCCCCCAGCTGGCCAAGCTGTTCGGCCTGACGCTGCTGCTCCCGCTCATCGCCCTCGCGATCATGGCCGTCGGCGCGGTGCCGGGACTGCTCGCGGTGGCGGCGGGCTCGCACGACGGCGGTATCGCGCTCGCGATCCTCGGCGCCTTCGCCGCGGGCTTCGTCGCCCTCTGGCTGATGATCCGCTTCTCGCTCGCCTCTCCCGCCCTGATGCTGGAGAAGCAGGGCATCGTGAAGTCGATGCGCCGCTCCGCGAAGCTCGTCCGCGGCTCCTGGTGGCGGGTGTTCGGCATCCAGCTGCTCGCCACGGTCATCGCCAACATCGTGGCGTCGATCATCGTGATCCCCTTCGCCGTCCTCGCCGCCGCCCTGAGCGGCGACGGTTTCGCCGGCTTCCTGGACAGCTCCGGCGGCGACCTCGGCTGGACCTTCCTCATCGTCAGCGGCATCGGCTCGGTGATCGGATCCATGATCACCTTCCCGATCACCGCGGGCGTCACGGTGCTCCTGTACATCGACCGGCGCATCCGCCGCGAGGCCCTCGACCTCGACCTCGCCCGGGCCGCCGGCCTCCAGGACTACGGCACCGAGGCCTCCGGCACCACACCGGGGAGCTGATGCGGTGAACGGGGCGGGGGGAGTTCTCACGGCGGTCTTCGCGGGGCCGCACAGGGGCATGGCAGCGGTCCTCACAGGGCCGCACGGCGGTGTGACAGCGGTCCTGTCGGGACCGCGCGCCGGTGCGACAGCCGTCCTCGCGCTGTCGCGGGGCGGCACACCACCGGTGACCACACCGCGCGAGGCCGCCCGCGAGGCGGCCAGACGCGAACTGTCCAAGCGGATGTACCACGAGAACGACCCCGGCCTCGTCCAGCGCGCCCTCAACGCCTTCTGGGACTGGGTCGACCGGCTGTTCGGCGCCGCCTCGGCCGCGACACCCGGCGGCACCCTCGGACTCGTCGTCATCGCGCTCGCCGTGGCGGCCGTCGTGGCGGCCCTGTGGTGGCGCCTGGGCACCCCGCACCGCACCCCCGCAGCGTCCGCCACCCTCTTCGACGACCGCCCCAGGAGCGCCGCCGAGCACCGCGCCACCGCGGAGGCGCACGCCGCCCAGGGCCACTGGAACCAGGCCGTCCAGGAACGCATGCGCGCCGTCGTACGGTCCTTGGAAGAACGCGCCCTCCTCGATCCGCGCCCCGGCCGCACCGCGGACGAGGCGGCGGCGGAGGCCGGCCGCCCCCTGCCCTCCCACGCCGACCGGCTGCGCGCCTCGGCACGCGACTTCGACGACATCACGTACGGCGGCCGCACCGGCGACCCGCGCGCGTACGAGCGGCTCACCGAGCTCGACCGCGACCTGGAGCGCACCAGGCCCGTACTCACGGACAGCAGCCACGGCAGCCACCACGGCACTGACCCGAACACGGCCCACGACAGCCGCCGCGGGGCCGCCTCATGACCGAGGCCGCCCTCGCGCCCGCCCCGACCTCGACCTCGCCGACGGCCCGACGGCTGTGGACCCGCTCGCGCGGAATCGTCCTCGCCCTCGTCCTCCTGCTGGTGGCCGCCGTCGTGATGGCCGCGGTCCGCTCGGACGCCCGGCACGGACGCCTCGACCCGCGCTCCGCCGACCCCTCCGGCAGCCACGCGCTCGCCCGGCTCCTCGCGGAACGGGGAGTCTCCACCCGTGTCGTCACCACCCTCGACGAGGCCCGCTCCGCGGCCGGCCCCGGCACCACCCTGCTGATCGCGGCCCCCGACCTGCTGACCAAGCATCAACAGGACCTTCTGCACTCGGCGACGGAACGCTCCGGCGGCCGTACGGTCCTGGTCGCCCCCGGAGCGCCCTCCGTCGGCACCCTCGCCCCCGGCGTCACCGCCGACCCCGCGGCCAGCTTCGACTCGACGCTCGCCCCCCGCTGCGCCCTGCCCGCCGCCCTCCGCGCGGGCGGCGCCGACACGGGCGGCATCCGCTACACCACCACGGAACCCGACGCCGACACCTGCTACCCGAGCGACGGACTGCCGACGCTCCTGCGCGTGCCGGCCCGCTCCGGGAACGGCGACACCGTCGTCCTCGGAGCACCCGACATCCTCTACAACGACCGGCTCGACGAGCAGGGCAACGCCTCGCTCGCGCTCCAACTCCTCGGCTCCCGCGCGCATCTGGTCTGGTACCTCCCCTCGCTCTCCGACGACTCGGCCACCGGCACCGGCCGCCGGAGCTTCTTCGACCTGCTCCCCTCGGGCTGGCTCTGGGGCACGCTCCAGCTGTTCATCGCCGCCGTCCTGGCAGCCCTGTGGAGGGCACGCCGCATGGGTCCCCTCGTACCCGAACGGCTCCCCGTCGCGATCCGCGCCTCCGAGACCGCCGAGGGCCGCGCCCGCCTCTACCGCAAGGCGTCGGCCCGGGACCGCGCGGCCACCGCTCTGCGCTCCGCCACCCGCATCCGCCTCGCCCCCCTCGTCGGTGTCTCCCCGGCCCAGGCACACGCGCCCGAGACCCTTCTCCCCGCTCTGGCCGCCCACTTCGACGGCGACACACAGGCCCTGCTCCCGCTCCTGTTCGGGCCGCCGCCAAGCGACGACGCGGCCCTCGTCTCCCTCGCCGACCAACTCGACGCCCTCGAAAGAGAGGTACGCATTTCATGATGGACCCGACCACTGACAACGCCGGTTACACCGGGTACTCCGGGGACGCGGGCGCCGCCCGCTCGTCCCTTGAGGCCCTGCGCACCGAGATCGCCAAAGCCGTGGTCGGCCAGGACCCCGCCGTGACCGGACTCGTCGTCGCCCTCCTGTGCCGCGGACACGTCCTCCTCGAAGGGGTCCCCGGAGTGGCCAAGACACTCCTCGTCCGCGCACTCGCGTCCGCGCTGGAACTCGACACCAAGCGCGTCCAGTTCACCCCCGACCTGATGCCGAGCGACGTCACCGGCTCCCTCGTCTACGACGCCCGCACCGCCGAGTTCTCCTTCCAGCCCGGCCCGGTCTTCACCAATCTCCTGCTCGCCGACGAGATCAACCGCACTCCTCCCAAGACCCAGGCGTCGCTGCTTGAGGCGATGGAGGAACGCCAGGTCACCGTCGACGGCACCCCCCGGCCCCTCCCCGAGCCCTTCCTGGTCGCGGCGACCCAGAACCCGGTCGAGTACGAGGGAACGTATCCGCTCCCCGAGGCCCAACTGGACCGCTTCCTGCTCAAACTGACGATCCCGCTGCCCTCCCGCCAGGACGAGATCGACGTCCTCACCCGCCACTCCGAGGGCTTCAACCCGCGCGATCTGCGCGCCGCCGGACTTCGTCCCGTCGCCGGTGCCGCGGATCTCGAAGCCGCCCGTGCCGCGGTCGCCAAGACGGCCGTCTCTCCCGAGATCACCGGTTACGTCGTCGACCTGTGCCGCGCGACCCGCCAGTCGCCGTCGCTCACCCTCGGGGTCTCCCCGCGCGGCGCGACCGCCCTGCTCGCCACCGCGCGCGCGTGGGCCTGGCTGACCGGCCGCGACTACGTCATCCCCGACGACGTGAAGGCGCTGGCCCTGCCGACGCTCCGTCACCGTGTCCAACTCCGCCCCGAGGCCGAGATGGAGGGCGTGACGGCGGACTCCGTCATCAACGCGATCCTCGCCCACGTCCCCGTCCCCCGCTGATGGCACTCACCGGACGCGCCGCTCTCCTGGCGGCCCTCGGCGCCGTCCCCGTCGGCATCTGGGGGCCCAGCTGGACAGGCATCCTCGCAGTGAACGTCCCCCTGGCCCTGGCCTGCGCCTGCGACGCCGCCCTCGCGGCTCCCGTACGACGTCTCGGTCTCACCCGTTCCGGTGACACCTCGGTGCGCCTGGGGGAGTCGGCCGACGTCACCCTCACGGTCACCAATCCCTCCGGCCGTCCGCTGCGCGCACACCTCAGGGACGCCTGGCCGCCGAGCAGTTGGGAACCCGGCACCGAGGTCGAGGCCTCCCGTCACCGGCTGACGGTCCCCGCGGGCGAGCGCCGCCGTGTGACGACCCGTCTGCGCCCCACCCGCCGCGGCGACCGCCGGGCCGACCGGGTCACGATCCGCTCGTTCGGCCCGCTCGGCCTGTTCTCCCGTCAGGGCGGCCACGAAGTCCCCTGGGCCGTACGGGTCCTGCCCCCCTTCACCAGCCGGAAGCACCTCCCGTCCAAGCTGGCCCGGCTGCGTGAACTCGACGGCCGCACCAGTGTGCTGACGCGTGGTGAGGGAACGGAGTTCGACAGCCTGCGCGAGTACGTTCCCGGTGACGACACCCGTTCCATCGACTGGCGCGCCACGGCCCGCAGGTCGACGGTGGCCGTACGCACCTGGCGTCCCGAGCGCGACCGGCACATCCTGCTCGTCCTCGACACCGGCCGCACCTCCGCCGGTCGTGTCGGCGACGCGCCGCGCCTCGACGCCTCCATGGACGCGGCCCTGCTCCTCGCCGCCCTGGCCTCCCGCGCCGGCGACCGCGTGGACCTTCTCGCCTACGACCGCCGGGTACGCGCCCTCGTCCAGGGCCGGCCGTCGGGTGACGTCCTTCCGTCCCTGGTCGACGCGATGGCCGGGCTCGAACCGGAGCTCGTCGAGACGGACGCCCGCGGTCTGACCGCGACGGCCCTGCGGACGACTCCGCGCCGCTCCCTGATCGTGCTGCTGACGGCTCTCGACGCGGCCCCTGTCGAGGAGGGGCTGCTGCCCGTGCTGTCCGGCCTTACGCAGCGGCACACGGTGCTGCTGGCATCGGTCGCGGATCCGCAGGTGGCGCGGATGGCGAAGGCCCGGGGGGACATCGACGCGGTGTACGAGGCGGCGTCGGCGGCTCAGGCGGACGCCGAACGGAGGCGTACGGCCGAGACGTTGCGCCGGCGTGGGGTCACCGTCGTCGACGCGGCTCCGGACGACCTCGCGCCGGCCCTCGCCGACGCCTATCTGGCCCTGAAATCCGCGGGCCGGCTGTAGCAGCGGAAAGGGGCCGGAAACCGGAGACGTCGTCGGCCGGGAAATGACCCCTGAACACAGAAAACCCCCGTACCGGTATCCCCGGTACGGGGGTTTTCACAAAATTTGTTCGGCGGCGTCCTACTCTCCCACAGGGTCCCCCCTGCAGTACCATCGGCGCTGTGAGGCTTAGCTTCCGGGTTCGGAATGTAACCG
>NZ_JBHXDQ010000110.1:0-19526 GCF_042725875.1 Streptomyces sp. NPDC127038
CCAGTGGACTCGGGGCCGGGCCCTTTCCCCGTTCCGGTTCCCCGTCACGTCTCCTGCGGTTCGAAGTCCCAGAAGGGCCGGTTGCGGGAGCGGGCCGAGATGGTGTGGACGTGCTGCGGGCCGAGGGTGGCGGCCAGGTCGTCCAGGGCGGCCTGTTCGACCTTCTCCGCCTGCTGGCGGTCCCGCAGACCGCGCAGATCGGCCGCGAGGGCGATCCGGGCCGAGAGGGTCAGCGGGTGGGTGCGGCCGAGGGCCTCGGTGGCACGGACCACCGTGTCCTGGGTGAGCGCCGCGGCCGACTCGGGGTCGCCGATGAGGTTGCGCAGGGCGGAGGCGTTGATGGCGCAGCCGAGTGTCCAGGGATGGTTCTCGCCGACCGCCGCGGTCATGTCGGCGAGTGCCTCGTCGATGGCGGCGTGGGCGTGATCGCGCTCGCCGACGCTCCGCAGGACCAGGGCGTGGTTGGCGCGTACCCCGGCGATGTAGGGGTGGCCCTCGGCGAGCATCACCTCGTAGCGGGCGACGACGGACTCGCCGATCTCCCGCGCCTGGTCGATGTCGCCGTGCTCGCGCACGAAGCAGCTCGTGCTGGCGGCGAACCGCAGGGTCTGCGGATGGGTCTCGCCCAGGACGCGTTCGCAGCGTTCCAGGACGCGGGCGAACAGGGCGCCCGCGGACCGGCGGTCGCCGCCGCGGTACTGGCACAGGGCCAGGTTGTGTTCGGCGTCCAGGGTCTGCGGGTTGTCGGCCCCCATGACGATGCGGTGTTCGCGCACGCTCTCCGTCTGGACGGACTCGGCCTCGGGGTAGCGTCCGAGGTAGCGCAGGTCGGCGGCGTAGTGGATCTGGGAGGAGAGGGTCCAGGGGTGCCGGCCGCGCAGCAGCAGCCTGCGTGACTCCATGGTGCGCCGGTCGATCTCCAGGGCCTCCTCGAAGCGGCCGAGCAGCCGCAGGGACACCGCCAGGTTGTTCTGGGCGCCCAGGGTGCGGGAGTCGGCGTCGCCCAGGAGGTCGCTGTAGGCGGTGAAGATCCACTGGGAGAGTTCCAGGGCCTCGTCGTAGCGGGCGAGGCCGCGCAGGTCGGCGGCGAGGCCGGTGGCGGCGCGGAGGTGTTCCAGGTCCTGGGGGCCGCGTTCCTCGCGCAGGTGCTCGACGGCGGCGCGTTCGATGGCCTCGGTGTGCTGGTAGTCGCCGACGGCCCGCAGCAGGTTGGCGTAGTGGTGTGTCAGCTCCCAGACGCGCGGGTGGTTCTCGCCCAGCAGGGGGCGCCAGGCCTCCATGGCGCGTTCCCCGAGCCGGATGCCCGACTGGTACTCGCCCGAGATGTACATGTAGCGGAGGCAGTTGAAGACCAGCATCTGTACCGCGGTGTCCTTGCTCTGCAGGACGTCCGCGTACTTCAGGTGCGGGACGATCTCCGCGTAGCCGGGCCACAGCCGGGTGTCCGTGGGCCGGCGGGGGTCGGCCGCGGCCAGGGCGCGGCGGACCACGTCGATGAACTCGCGGCGGTCCGCGTCGGGCATGTCCTTGTGGACGATCTGGTGGACCATGCGGTGGAGATACAGGGACTCGCCGGAGGACGCTGCCTCGTCGCCGGCCGCCTCGTGGGACTCCAGCCGGACGACGGAGTACTGGCGGAGCTGGTTGATCGCCCTGTTCCACAGCAGCGGGTCGTTGAGCAGGCCCGCGATCTGTTCGGGCAGCTGGTCGTGCGGCATCTCCTTGAGGAGGCGTACGGGGATGAAGCCCGGGGCGAAGAAGGTGCACAGGCGGAGCAGGTCGACGGACTCCGGGACGGTGTCGCGGAGCTTGTTCAGCAGTATCGACCAGGCGGTCTGGAAGGCGACCGGGAAGTCGGCGGAGACCTTGACGACGTCGCTGTCGATGCCTCCGTCGAGGAGGGCGATGTACTCCTGGACGGACAGGTCCGAGTCGTTGAGCCAGCCGGCCGTCTGGTCGAGCAGCAGCGGCAGGTCCTCCAGCGCGTCGGCGAGCTGGTCGGCCTCGGGTTCGGTGAGCCGGGGCGCGCGGCGGCGGATGAAGGCGACGGACTCGTCGCGGGCGTAGACCGGCACCTCGAGCAGTCTGCTGTTGTGCTCGCTCCACTCGGGGTTGCGCGAGGTGATCAGGACGTGGCCGGGTCCGGTGGGGACGAGGTCGTAGATCTGGTCGGGCTCGTCCGCGCCGTCCAGGATCAGCAGCCAGCGGGAGTACGGGTCGCCTCGGCGCAGCGCGTCGCGCACGGCGCGCAGCCGTTCGCCGTACTCGGCCCCGGTCGACAGCCCCAACTGCGGTGCCAGTTCGGCCAGTCGGCGCCGGTAGGTGACCCGCTTCTCGGCGTTGACCCACCACACCACGTCGTACTCGGAGCCGAACCGGTAGACGTACTCGGCGGCGAGCTGGGTCTTGCCGACGCCCGACATGCCGTGCAGGGTGACGACGCCCGCGCCGGCCTCGGCGCCCTGGAGCAGGTGGTAGGCGTCGTTGAGGAGCGGCTCGCGGCCGGTGAAGCGGGTGTTGCGGCGCGGTACGCCGCCCCACACCTCGGGCATCGCGGCCGGGAACCGGGGGCCGCGCCGTGCGCCCTCGACGGATTCCGGGAGGGGTTCGGAGGACAGGTCCAGGCGTTCCAGGACCCGGCGTTCGGCCTCGTCGGCGCCCATGTTGTTCAGGTCGACCGCGCCGAGCACGGTGGTGGCCGTGGGCACCGTGCTGTTGGTGACGGAGACGGCGGCGAAGCGGGACGGGTCGGGTGCGACGACCTCGCGCAGCGCGGCGTTCCACTCCTCGTGGGTGCGCGGGCCGAGCTGGAAGTACCACTCGCTGACGACGATCAGGATGCGGCCCTTGGCCAGGGTCAGGTCGCGCAGCAGGTCGACGAGGGGCACTTCGGCCGGGGAGTCCCAGCGCTGGTACACCACCCGGTGTCCCCGGCGCTCCAGACGGTCCCCGATCCAGGCCGCCCAGGCCCGGTTGAAACCGGCGAAGCTGATGGTGACGGTCTGCTTCGCGGGCCCCCTCTCGGCTGGCCCGACCGGCGTACGAGCTCCAGACATGCAGCGGCCTCCCCGCGCGTGATTTTAGAACCGCCGCGAGGGTCGGCGATAGGGCGCCGACGCACACCAGTCGCTTGCTCCACGGTTCCTTCTCCAAGGTGTTCAGCGCCGATCTTGGCGCACGGTCCGGCCCGTGTCCGGGAACCCGCGGCTTTCGGCGAGGATGGCTCAATCGGGTGGGGTCCCCGTGGTACGCGGTTCATTCGCCGGACGCGTGGCGCCGGTTCCACAGGGTTCTCGCGGCCTGTACGTACGCGGTGGCGCGTGCCGCGTGGCCGCGCGGGGGCGGCTGTTCGGCGAGGCGTTCGTACACCTCGACCATGCGGTCGACGAACCGGCGTCCGGGCACGGTGAGGTCACCGGATCCGACGAGCGCGGGCAGGACGGCACCGACCTGTGCCTGGTACCGCGCGTGCCGCTCCCAGGCGGCGTCCCGGCGGGCGGGGAGCGTGGCGGTGAGCGCGCTGCGCTGGAAGAAGTCGGCCAGCGCGAGATGGGAGTAGGCGCCCTGCAACAGGCCGTCGTACGGGCGGGGATCGGGGCGCCAGGGCGCGAAGTGGCGGGCCGCCGGGCTCGCGTGGTGGAGCGTCGTCATGTCGCCGAGCGCGGCGAGTTTGGCGTGCTGGATCTCGTGGACGAGGGTGGCGGCGAACCCGGTCGCCGTCGCGGGCGCGCTGCTGAGCACCGCGCCGAAGGCCTCGCGCCGGGTGCCGCTGCAACTGCCGCCGTGGCCCGATCCCGGCGGGGCGGCCAGCGGGACCAGGCAGCTCAGCAGGGCCGCCGATTCCGTGAGCCGGCCCGCGCCGCCGGCCGTGAGCGCCGCGGCGGTGCCCGACCAGGTGTGCAGCCAGTGCTTGCGGCCGGCTTCGTCGAGTTCGGCCGGGCCGCTGAGGGTGTCCGGGCGGGGTCCGCCGCGGGCCGTGCGGTACGGGTCGAGGTCGTCCAGCGGTACGGGGGCGGAGCCCGGCACCAGGCCGGGCAGCGTGTACGCGGGCGTCCAGGCCGCCGCCTCGGACCAGGCGCCGGGGCCGTTCTGGAGGCGGACGGTCACGTCGGCCTCGCCGGGCCTGCGGAGCGTCAGTCGCCCGTGCCGGTGCACGACGGTCACCTCCGGGTCCCTCCGGCCGGGGCCGCCGGTGCGCAGCGCGCCGAGCGAGGGCAGCGCCAGCACGCCGTCGTGGGCCGTCAGCCGTACCGTGTAGGGCACTCCGGCGCGGGCGGCGGCGACGGCCGCGAGTGCCCCGAAGTACGCCAGGGCGCGGGCCTGTTCACGGCGGTCCCGGGCTGGGAGCGGGCCCGTTTCCGGCCCGAGCAGGCGCAGGGCCTCACGGGCCCAGGGGCCGGTGAACGGGTGGAGGAGCAGGGCCCGTACGTGGGAGTGGGAGGTCGGGGGCCGGTTCCCGCGGGCCGCGTCCGCCTCGGGTCCGGGCGGGAGGCCGGCGGGGCGGTACGGCTCCAGCCGTTCGGCCTCCTCCAGCAGGGCCCAGTCCTCCCGCAGCCGGGCCGGCGCGGGGGCGGGACAGACGTCGGGGGCGGCCGACTCCGCGGCGTCGAGCACCGCGCGGAGCAGGAGCAGCCGTCGGGTGTGCTGGTCGCGGACGAGGAGCCCGAGGGTCTCGGGGCCGCCTTCGGTGCGGCCGAGTTCGTCCACGGCCCGCGCCGGGACCGCGGGCAGGATCACGGGGCATCTCCTTCGGGGACGGCGGGGACGGCGGGCGCGGCGGGGACGGCGGACGCGGCGGGTGCGGGTGCGGGTGCGGCGACCTGCACGGCGTGGGTGCCCGCCGCCCTCAGGCTTCGTGCGACGTGGCGGATGAAGGTCTGGAGGTCGGCGCAGTAGACGGACGGGTTGGCGAAGCCGTGTCCGGCGCGGTATCGATGCGCGTAGTGTCCGCCGCCGCAGACGGAGAGCAGGGGGCAGGCCCGGCAGCGCGCGGCCAGCGCCGCGGCGCCGGTCTGCCGGGCCGCGACGCCGGGGTGGCGCAGCGCCTGGTCGAAACTGTTCCGGAAGACGTCGAGGCCGGTGCGGGCCGCTCCCTCGTAGCAGGACTTGAGGGAGTCGACCTGTTCGATGGAGCCGTCGGTCTCCACGACGACGGCGTCGAAGGGCGCGAGGCCGAGCGACTCGGTGGCGGCGGGCAGCCCGAGGAGCAGGGCGAGGCACTCCTCGAAGAGCCGTATCCGTGTCTCGCGCCGCCCGGCCCGCCACCAGCGGTCGAAGACGGCGCACAGCCAGTCGCCGTAGGGCGTTCCCGGTCCCTGCCGGTGCGGTGGGGGCGTGGACCAGTTGCCGTGCGGGAGGAGCAGGTCGAGGGCCGGTGGCCGCAGCGCGAGCAGCGACTCGTACAGCTCGACGGGGTCGGTCGTCGGGTCGACGACGGTGAGGATCCCGGCGTACGCCTCCGGCCGGCGTGCGGCGATCAGCCGGGCGCCGCGCGCGGCGGCGGGCCAGGACGGGCGTCCGGCGTGGTCGGTGCGCGAGGCGTTGTGCTCGGGCAGCCCGCCGTCGAGGCTGATGCCGACGCGGACGGAGTGCCGGGCGAGGACGTCGAGCCGGCGCGCTGTGAGCAGGGTGGCGTTGGTCTGGACGGTGGCGTGCACGGCGCAGCCGTCCGGGACCCGGTCGCGTACGAGGCCGGTGAACCGGACGAGGGCGTCCACGCCGGCGAGCAGGGGTTCGCCGCCGTGCAGGACCAGGGACACGGCGGCGGTGCCGTGCGCGCGGGCGTGTTCGCCGATGCGTGCGGCGGTGCGCTCCAGGACGTCTGCGGGGGTCGCGGCGGGACGGGTGCGCCAGGTGTGGTCGGGGCCTTCGTAGAGGTAGCAGTAGCGGCAGGCGAGGTTGCAGCGGCCGTGCATCTTGACGATGAACTGCCGGAAGGGAAAGGGCGGTTCGGCCGCGGGGCGGTCTCGCGAGGGGCGCACCGGATACACCGGGCGCGTCGGGGCGGCCGCGGGGGCGAGCGCCCACGCCGGTACGGCCGCCGTGCCGGGTGTCGATGCCGGTGCCGGTGCCGGTGCCGGTGCCGGTGCCGGTGGTGCAGTCGCCGTGCTGGGTGTCGATGCCGGTGGCGCAGTCGCCGTGCCGGGTGCCCGTGCGGTCGCTGTGGCCAGCGTCGATGCCGGTGCCGGTGCGGTCGTGGGAGCGGGTGTCGGTGCCGCGGAGGTCGCCCGTTCAGACACTCCGGCACCCCCATGGTGTACGCCCGCACGGTCCCACCACGCACCGCGCCACGGCCCCCTGCCCGTACCGGACGGCATTCCCGGCCCCGCCCCGGCGACAAACACCGGTCGTGCGAAGTTGTCCGGTTCAACCGCACGGCGGGCCGGATCGGTCGTCAGAAGGCGTTGTTGAACCCCCAGAGGATCTCGCCCGGTTCACCGGCGCGTGTCCGCAGGTCGGCCAGGACCTCTTCCAGGACCGGGTGCCGTACCGTCCGCAGCTCCGCGAGGTCCAGCTCCAGCGGGTCGGGGACGGGAAGGTCCGCCGGGTCCGGCGTGCTCGCCGCCGGGTCCCGGTCCCCTGCCCCGTTCCGTACGTCGTCGTGTGCGCCCATGTCGTCTCCCTCGGCCTTGCCGACTCCGCCCGGGCGGCCGCCCGCGGGCGTTCTCACTCCAGCTCGGCCAGCCGCTGCGCCGTCTGCCGGGCCGTGGGCTCGCCCGTGCTCGCGACACCGTCCGGCAGCCGTGACCACTCGGTCCGTGCCGCCCGGTAGGCCTCGCGCGCGGCACGCGGGCGCGCCGCCGCTTCGTAGGACATACCCCGCCAGTGCTGTGCCCGAGCGGCCAGTTCCACGGCCTCCTGGCGCGTGCGCTCCGTCTCCGCGTCCTCCTCGGCCTCGCGCGCCGCCTCGGCGGCGGCCCGGAAGGCGTCGATGGCCTCGTCGAGCCGTGCCTTGCGGCCGAGGCTCTGGTACGCCTCGAACTGCGCCTGTCCGAGCTCCAGCCAGCAGCGGGCGGTGGTGAGCGGCGGGCCGTCCTCCAGGGCCGCGAGGCCGAAGAGGTGCTCGGCCTCGCGCAGGTCGACCCGGTCGCCGCGGGCGCGGTAGCGCAGCATCAGGGCGCGGCCGAGCAGCAGCAGGCGGTGCGCGAGTTCGGCGCTGCCGGCGGGCGTCTCCGTACGGCAGTCCCGGAGGACCCGGATGGCCCGGTACAGCGGTTCACCCGGGGCGCGTCCGGCGTCGAGGACGGCGTGCCGCAGCAGGGTCTCGCCCCATTCGGCGAGGACGTCCGCGTGCGCGGGGGCGTCCCGGGGCACTCCGCGGGAGGCCTGTTCGAACCGCGCGGCGGCGTCCTGGAGTTCACGCGGGTCGCCCGAATCGGCGTACCGGGCGAGGCGGATGCGTCCGGCGCGGACCAACAGGGCGGAGCGCACGCCCTGTTCGCGGGTCAGACCGAGCGCCTCGTCGACATGGGCCTGGGCGTCGTCGAGCGCGCCGCCCGCCCGCAGGAGCGCGTCGACGAGGTCGAGGAGGACGCGGACGCGCGAGGACGCGTCGGAAGGGGCGGTCGCGTCCTCCGGGCCGGTCTCCAGGGCGGCGCGGAGGGAACGGGCGCCCTGTTCCGCATACAGCCTGGCCTGTTCCTGGTCGGCCGTGGCGCCCGACAGCCGCAGCAGGACGCGGCCGTGGGCGAGCGGGAGTCCAAAGGGGCGGCTCCGCCGGTCGGGCCAGGCGTCGGCGAACGCCTCCAGCATGCCGACCGCGCCCTGGAGCAGCGCGCTGTCGCCGCCCAGCCGCCACTGTGCCTCCAGTGCCCGTACGCGTTCCAGGGTGAGCCGCAGGGCCTCGCCGGCGTCCAGGTCGGGCGCGGCGCAGGCCACCGCGTACTCGCGGTCGGCGCGTTGCAGCAGGTCGAGTGCGCCGCGCCGGTCGCCGCGCCGTCTGCGGTCGGTGGCGGCCGCGTGCAGGACCCGGGCCAGGACGGCTCTCTCGCGCAGGGCCCGCGGGTGCGCGACGGCGCGTTCGGCCGCGGCCTCCGCCTCGCGCAGCAGGTCGGCGCCGCCCTGCACCTCCCACAGCAGCAGGACGCAGTTGGCGTACTCGGCCCACAGTTCCGGGTCGGCGCCGGGGAGCGCCTCGTGCTCGGTCGCGCCGCGCAGCAGCTGTACGGCGTCGATGAGGTCCTGCACCATGCGGTCGCTGCCGAACTGCCCGGCCAGCGAGCGGGCCCTGAGCACCGCGGGGTGGGTGGGCCGCCGGCCGGGCGGGTCGTCGGGTCCGCGGGCCGGCGCGTAGCCGGCGAAGTGTTCCGGCAGGGGCATGAACCGCTCCAGGACGCGGGCGGCGACCTCGGCGAAGGGCTGGGGCACGAGGGTGGCGCCGCCGTTGTCCCCGTTCTCGCCCGGGTATCCGGCGCCGGGCGAGAACGGCGGTCCGGAGCCGCCCTCGCCGAGCTGTGCGAGGGCCAGGGCGGGGAAGTTGGGGCCGCCCTTGCCGAAGCGGTGCTCGATGTAGGCGGAGCAGTGCTTGAGGACCAGCATGGCCTCGTCGAGTCCCAGCGGGGACAGCAGGGCTTCCTGCGCTCCGGGCGCGAACTCGTACCACTGGGTGCCGTCGGCGCCGTACTCCTCGGTCCTGGCGCGTGAGAGGAGGCCGCTGAGGAGGACTTCGGCCAGTTCGGAGGGTCCGGAGTCGGGGAGCATGGTGCGCTGGACGAGCTGCATCACGGGGAGGCTGAGCGGGGCCGCGGCGAGATAACCGGCGAGCCGGCCCGCGGTCTTGGAGGCGTTGGAGCGGAACCGGCTGACCAGTTCGAGCCCGGACATGCGGCGTCCGGGCGGGACGCTCCGGGCGGGCTCGTGGTGTCCGCGCACCCAGCCGACGGCGCCGGCCACGGGTCCCGCGCCTGCTCCGGACAGCAGCCGGGCCCAGGCGCCGAGCGCGGTGGGCTCGGGTGGCAGGACGGGGACCGGGAGCGCGCCGCCGCGTGCCTCCGGCGGGGTGCCCGCGGGCAGCCGGACCTTCAGGGTGGCGGCGCCCGCGAGGGCCTCGCCGCGGGTCAGTTCGCCGTACGACACGGGGAGCCGGGTGCGGTTCCACATGCGCTGCGGCAGCGGCTGGAGCACGGCGGCGGGGCCGAGCCGGGACAGGTGGTGCAGCAGCCGGTGGGCGTGGCCGCTGTGCCACAGCGGGCCGGCGCAGTCGCTGACGAGGAGGGTGACACGCCGGCCCGTGGGGTCGCTCAGCCGGTCGGCGGAGTGCAGGGGGGCCGCTCCGGGCTCGGGGCTGCGGCTGACGGCGGGCTCCTGGTCGGGGCCCTGGTGGAGATGGCTGACCTGGATGTCCCGGAAGGCGCCGAGACGGCCGAAGACCTGCTCCAGCTCGGCGAACATCCGGTCCCACACGCGCATGGACGAGGAGGCGTCCAGGACCAGTTGGAGGGTGGCGTCGGCGCGGGTCACCCCGCGGAACACCGGCAGGACCAGTCCGCCCGCGCGGGCGGTGCGTTCGGCGGTGCCGGTCTCGTCGAGGACGGTGCGCAGGGGTGGCGCGGCGGTGCGGTAGCCCTGCAACGGGCGCAGTGCGCGATGGAGTTCGAGGGGAGAGGGGAACGCGGGCGCGGCCGGCACGCCGACCGGCAGCACCGCCGAGCGGCCCTGTCCGTAGCCGCGGGGCGCGCCGTCGCGCGGTACCGGGTACAGCGCGACGCGCCGTTCGGCCTCCGGGTCCCGCCGGGCCGGTCCGGGTCCGTCGCCGGGCGGCGGCCGTTCGCCGGCGCGCGCGTCCGGGCGTACGACGGCTGGGTCCTCGGCGGCGGTCCCGCGGGCGGGCGGACGGCCGCCGCCCGGTTCGCCCCCGGCCGCGTCCGTCGGGCGCGACCAGCGTGCCAGCCACAGCGCGTCGGCCAGTTGCCGGGCGTCGGGGTCGAGCCCGGTCTGCCGTATCCGGGCGATGAGTTCGGCGATCGGGTCGCCGCCGGGCATCAGCGCGTCACCTCGGACGGTCGAGTCGCTGGATGAGCAGGTCGGCGAGCCGGTCGCGGCTGGGCGGGGCCGCGGCGTCGGTGAGGTAGATGGCGTTCAGCAGCTGGTCGGCGGCGACGAGTTCGCTGCGCGAGCGCTCCAGGAAGTGGGTGATCAAGTCGTCCCCGGCGCGCGCGGCCTCGTCGCCCAGGTGGGCGCGTACGAAGGTGGCGAGCCGCTTGTGGTCCGGGCGGCCCAGTTCGAGGTGGATGCAGCGGCGCATCAGCGGGGCGGGGAAGTCGCGTTCGCCGTTGCTGGTGAGCACCACGAAGGGGAAGGCGTGGCAGCGCACCCGGCCGTCGCGCACCAGTGCCTTGGTGCCGTCGGCGGTGAGCACCGCGGCCTCGCCGCCGGGCAGCCGGTCGGCGACGCGCTCCAGCTCGGGGATCGCGAACTCGCCCTCCTCCAGGACGTTCAGCAGGTCGTTGGGCAGGTCGATGTCGCTCTTGTCCAGCTCGTCGATGAGCAGTACCCGCGGGGTCTCGGAGGGCAGCAGCGCGGTGCCGAGCGGGCCGAGCCGGATGTAGCTGCCGATGCCCTCGACGGAACCGGGGGCGCCGGGTGCGGCCGGGTCGCTTCCGTGCGGGGCGGCGAGCTGCACGTCCTGGAGCCGGGCGATCGCGTCGTAGTGGTAGAGCCCGTCCTGGAGCGTGGAGCGGCTGACGATCGGCCAGCGCAGGACGTTGCCGAGGCCGAGTTCGTACGCCACCGAGTGCGCGAGCGTGCTCTTGCCCGCGCCGGGGCTGCCGGTGACCAGCAGGGGCCGGCGCAGATAGAGCGCCGCGTTGATCATTTCGAGTTCCTCGGCGCCTGGCCGGTGCAGTTCGGCCAGATGCCGGTGCGCGCCGAGCCTGCGGTCCTCGGAGCCGTCGCCGTCGGTGCCTTCGCCGTCGGTGCCGGCGGCGTGCCGGCTCGCGAAGTCGCGCCACGGCGGCGGGGCCGGGAGCCGGTCGAGGCCGTCGTGGGGTTCGCCCGCGCCCCGGTAGATGAGCCACTCGCTGGAATCGGTCATTGCCCAGTCCTCGTCGTCACTCGTCCACACCGGCGGCCGTCGATCGTCGCCTCACCGTATCGATCCACGATGGACCCCGTAAGGTCCCAAGAGGGGCTCGCAGCGGCCCACTTGGGCCCGTTTCGGGCCGTGCGCGACCGTGGGTCCGCCGTCGTGGTCATGGCGCCTCCAGCAGGTCTCCGGCCCCCGGAAGGGGCCGGCGCGGATCGTCGTAGAACAGGGCGATCCCGTGGGCCCAGTACGTCTCGGGCCGGCCCTCGTGGAGCCCGGCCCGCAGGGCGTGCACCAGGGCGGGCAGCCGGTCCGCGCCGCCCGCGCCCGCCACGGTGTCGCCCGCTCTGCGGTGGAACTCCCCGCAGACCGCGTCGGACTGACCGCGCCAGCGCCGCCACAGCGCGACGCCGTATCCGCCGTGCACGATCCGGACGATGGCGACCGGGTCGTCCTCGAAGCGGTGGTCGCCGTAGCGGCAGAGGACCGGGACCGTCTTGTGCGGCAGTCCGCGCAGGGACTCCGCCGCCGGTACCGGTACCCGCAACCCGTCCTCGCAGTCGAGGACTTCGGCCTGCGCGCCGTGCGCGTGGATCCACCGCCAGCGGGCCTCGCGCTCACGCTGTTCCTCGTCCGCGGGGAGCGGTTCGGCGGCCGGGAGGGGCGTGCCGTCCGGTTCGGGCAGCCGTTCCCGGTCGGCGCAGCGCACGACGACGGGCCGTTGGGCGCCCAGCGGTGCCTCGCCGGGCCCCGGCCGCCAGGCGTCGACGTCGAGTCCGAGCAGCAGATGGGGCAGGGCCACCTGGAGGTCGGCGGGCCGCCCGGGTTCGTCGCACTGGCGGAACGCCTCCGTCAGATGCGGCCCGAGCACGGCCGGCAGCTCCTCAAGCGGGGTGCGCTCACCGTCGCGCAGCCGGACCACCTCCCCGGCCGGCCGGCCCACCGAGACGTGCCAGTCGCAGCGGCCGGGCTCCCAGCCGAGCTGCTCCAGTTCGAGCAGGACGAACAGGCGGGGCGCACGGTCGGCGCTGCGTGCGGCCGCGTGCGCCGTCTCTGCTTCCGCCGCCGAGGGGCCGCGGGGTGTCAACTGGAGCCGCTCGATCCACTGTTGGCCGAGGCGACGCCGGTACGCGGGTCCGGGGCGGCCTTCGGCGGTCTGCCGCACCCACTCCCACAGCGCCCGTTCGGCGGCCCGGGTGCCCGGGGTGACGAAGGGCCGTTCGGCGGCCATGGCCCGCATGGCGTAGTCGAGGACGAGATCGAGGGCCGCGTCCTGACGCGGGCTCTCGTACAGGGCGCCGAGTCCGTCGCGCCAGCCGCGCGGGGCCGGATGCGGGATCGCCGCCTGGTCGCCGAGCAGGGATTCGAGCACGCCGAGCAGGGCGCGGGTGCTGACCGGCGGCGGCAGGTCGGCGAGCCGGCCGAGCAGCTGGGTCCGCTCCTCGGGGCTGAGTGCCCGGCCGGGCCGGGCGCCGAGCTGGTTCTGGACGTCGGCCCAGGTGCCGCGGTCGGTGTCCGGGTGGCGCTGCCGGTCCCGGTGGTAGCGGTCGTGGGCGTGGAAGACGGCCTGGTACGGGTCGTCGTGCTCGGCGGCCGGTTCCCCGGCCGGCACCGGCAGGGACCGTAACTGCTCCACGCCGGTGCAGGTGCCGCCGAGCCCCCGGTCCGTGCGGGACTTCAGGACACCGACGACCTCGCCGCGTACGGGGTCGACGACCGGGCCGCCCGAGACGCCGGGCGGCAGCACGTCGCCGCCGAGGCGGATCTGCTCGTCGTCGGACCAGCCGCCGAGCGTGCCCTGGACCGTGCAGGTGCCGCTGAGCCGGCGCAGCTCGCCGCCGACCACGGACCAGCCGGAGTAGAGGACGACCGACTCCTCGTAGTAGGCGGCCGGGCGTTCGGTGACGTAGGCGCAGTCGTGGTCCACCGGCTCGCGCAGCCGTACGAGGGCGAGGTCCGGGGACGGCCAGGTGCCGCGCACCGGGATCCCGGCGCGGTCCGGGACGACGGTCGCGACTTCGCCGGTGACGGCGGACGTGCCGCGGCCCGGCCCTCTCTCGTACACCACCCTCACCTCGTCCCCCTCCCCGCTCCGGACCACGTGTGCGCAGGTCAGAACCCAGTTCGGAGCGATGAAGAAGCCGCTCCCGAGGAACGTGCCGGGTTCGTCGAGGGCATACCCGGGGCCCGCGCGATGGATGCGCACGGTGGCGGCCATGACGAGATCACGCAGCGCACGGTGAGCGTTCCCGGGACCGCCCGGTGCGCCCGGGGCGTGCCCGTCCGTCATGCCCCGCCCCCACCGGAGACCCCCCGGCCACCCCCATGCGCCGGGGCGCCGGGAGACGCGCCCGCGTACGGGCCGGGCCCCTGCGGGGCGGAACCGGCGGAGGGGGACGGGTCCGCCGTCGGGGCGGGACCCGTGCTCGGGGTGGGGTTCCCGGTCGGGGGTGGGGTCGTGGGTGGGGAGGGGGTCGTGGGTGGGGTGTCCGGGGTCAGGTCCGGGGGGCCGCCCTTCCAGGTGAGCGTGACCGTGATGGCCGCCTTGGCCTCGCCGTCCGCGAGCAGACCGACCACCTTGCCGGCCTTCGCCGTGAGCTCGATGCCGAACTCGACCCCGACCTCGTCGGGCTTCACCGCGCGCAGCGGGGCCGCGAGCGAGCGGGCGACACCGGTGATCAGGGACTGGAGGCTCTCGACCTGCGCCTCGACGCGCTCCGCGAAGCCGACGTCCGTCAGGGACAGCTCGCCGCCGGGATCCTCCAGTTCGTCCGCGCCCGAGATCCGGGCCCACACCGGTGTTCCGTCGGGCATCTCGATCCGTGCGATGCGCGTCACCGCGTCACTCATGGCATCCCCCGTTCCCCCACGCCCCCGTGGTCCGAGCCGACCTTGCAGGCTAGCCGCGGGGGCCCGCGCACGACAGAGGCCCTTCATGGGCCCCACGCCCCCGCCTATCCTTTTCCCAGCGTTCCACTTCCCTTTCACCCACGGAGCACCATCCATGTACTTCACCGACCGCGGCATCGAGGAACTTGAGAAGCGGCGCGGCGAGGAAGAGGTCACCTTCGAGTGGCTCGCCGAGCAGCTGCGTACGTTCGTCGACCTCAACCCGGACTTCGAGGTGCCGGTGGAGCGGCTGGCGACCTGGCTGGCCCGGCTGGACGACGAGGACGAGGACGACGAGTAGGACGGACGGCACGGGCAGGACGAGCAGGGCGGAAGTCCTGGGGCGGGCCTGCTTCGACCGCGCCGCTCAGTCGTAGGCCCGCAGCTGGTCGTAGGCCAGGCCCAGGGCGCCTCTGAGCATCAGGACCGCTCCGGCCACGGTCCAGCCGCCGCTGTGGCGCCGGATCCCCCAGGCGGCGAGCGGAAGCCCGACGACCAGCTGGGCCACAGCGAGGGTGCGGGCCCGCGGACCGCGCAGCCAGGGCCCGAGACCGCCGCTCTCCACGACGTCGAGCTCGGCGCCGACGGCGGCCCGCCAGCCGGTCCACTCGATCTGCTCGGCGTCCGGCCGGATCCGGACCACGTCCAGGAGCCGGTCCGCGGGTTCACCGGGTTCGATCCCGGCCGGGAGGATCACCCCCGCGCGCGTGAGGACGGCGAACAGCCCGCTCACGCGCGCGTGCGCGTCGGACGCCGGGTCGGGCCGCGTCAGCGGTTCCAGCGCCTGGATGTCCAGCACCGGGTCGAGCCCCAGCCGGGAGGCGAAGGTGCGCATCGCCTCGTCCTCGCCGACCGGCGTGCCGTTCGCCAGCCATTCGTAGCCCACGGTGCGGCGGAAGCCCGAGGCCAGGGTGAAGCCGCTGCGGTCGGTGTCCCACCAGAGCGCGAGGACGGGCCAGGGCGCGCCGACGGCGAGCGCCGCGGCCCAGCCGGTGAGCACGCGGTCGACGGGTTCCGCGCCGTGCTGCCAGGGCTTGCCCTCGGGGACCAGCACGCTCCACTCGGGTCCCGCCCCGGCGAGCAGCATCCGCTCGCGCAACAGCTGGGCGGCGGGGCCGGCCGACTCGGGACGGGCCCGGCACAGCAGCAGGGCACCGGGGGCCGGACGGTCGTCCCGGGACGCGCCGGAGGCAGTCGACATAGCCCCACTTTAGGGCGAATTGCCCACTTCAACGCAGCCGTGATCCCCAGAACGGGTGTCTTGACTTTCCGTATCCGCGATATATCGTGAATACGTGAGACGCGATATGGCGCGTCGAGTTCGGGCTCCGCGAGGGTCCGGTCCGGTCGAGGAGGTCTGCACCATGTCCGAGTGGTCCGTGACAGAGCCGAAGAAGCTCGCCTTCGACGGCCCAGTGCAGACACTGCACGTGCGCATCGTCAACGGAACAGTGAACGTCGTGGGGACCGACGAGGGTTCCGCCCGGCTGGAGGTGTCCGAACTGGACGGCCCCCCGCTCCTGGTGAAACAGGAAGGGGCGACGCTGACGGTGGCCTATGAGGACCTTCCCTGGAAGGGCTTCCTCAAGTGGCTCGACCGCAAGGGCTGGCGCCGCACGGCCGTCGTGTCCCTGGCCGTCCCGGCCGGCACGCATGTCGAGGTGGGCGTGGTCGGCGCCGCCGCCGTGGTCTCGGGGACGGACGGCCGGGTCCAGGTGAAGGGCGTCAACGGCGACACCACCCTCGTCCGCGTCTCCGGCCCCGTGCGGGTGGAGACCGTCTCGGGGAACCTGGAGGCCCAGGCGGTCACGGGCGACCTCCACTTCAACTCGGTCTCCGGCGACCTGACCGTCGTCGAGGGGTCCGGCTCCTCCGTGCGGGCCGAGTCGGTGAGCGGCTCGATGATCGTGGACCTCGACACCACGGGCGCGCCCACCGACGTCCGGCTGTCGAACGTCTCGGGCGAGATCGCCATCCGGCTCCCGCACCCCGCGGACGCCGAGGTGGAGGCCAACACCGCGAGCGGCAGCGTCTCCAGCGCCTTCGAGGACCTGCGGGTCAACGGCCAGTGGGGCGCCAAGAAGATCACCGGCCGCCTCGGCGCGGGCAACGGCAGGCTGAAGGCGATGACCGTCTCGGGCTCCATCGCCCTGCTGCGCAGGCCCCCGACGGAGGACGAGCCGTACGAGGAGACCCCCGGCCCCCGCGACACGGCCCCGCCGACCCCGCCCGCCGCCCCGGACACGGCCGAGGGCACCGCCGAGGACACTGCCAAGGACCGGCCCGCCGGCTCCGCGACCGACGGGAAGGTGCTCTGACATGGCCCCCGTCTTCGCCCACGGCCGACTGCGCCTGTATCTGCTCAAGCTGCTGGACGAGGCCCCGCGCCACGGCTACGAGGTGATCCGCCTCCTGGAGGAACGCTTCCAGGGCCTGTACGCGCCCTCGGCGGGCACCGTCTACCCCCGGCTGGCCAAGCTGGAGGCCGAGGGGCTGGTCACGCACACCTCCGAGGGCGGCCGCAAGGTGTACGCGATCACCGACGCGGGCCGCGCCGAACTGGCCGACCGCAGCGGCGAACTGGCCGATCTGGAGCTGGAGATCCGCGAGTCGGTGGCCGAACTCGCCGCGGAGATCCGGGCGGACGTCCGGGGCGCGGCCGGTGATCTGCGCCGCGAGATGCTGGCGGCGGCCACGGAGGCGCGCCACGGCACCTCGGGGGGCACCCGGCCCAAGCAGCACGCCGATCCGGCGGGCGGCCCCGGCCTCGACGACCTCCAGGACAGGGAGTCGTGGCGGGCGGCCAAGGAGGAGATGCGGCGCGTCCGCCACGAATGGAAGGAACAGGCCCGCCGCGCGAAGGACGAGAGCCGTCGCGCCCGCGACGAGGCGCAGCGTGCCCGCCGCCAGGCCAAGGAGGCGCAGGAGAAGGCCCGCGCCCAGGCCCAGGAGGAGATGCAGCGCATGGCCAAGCGGGTCCAGGACCAGGTCCAGGACCACTTCGCGCGCGGGGACTGGCCGACGGGCGTGCGCGAGGGGCTGACCGAACTGGCCAAGGAGTTCGGCGACTTCGGGAAGAACTTCGGCAAGGACCTGGGGAAGGACCTCGGCAAGGAGTTCGGCTTCGGCCGCACCCCGTCCGGAGCGCCCGGGGAGCCGGAGTACTCGGCCACCCCGGAGGACTTCCCCGCCGAGTACGAACCGTCCTGGGCCCACGAGGACTCCACGGGCAACCCCGCCCGGGACCTGGACCGGCTGCTGGACCGCTTCCGCGACGACATCCGCGACGCGTCCCGCGACCACGGCGTCGACGAGGACCAACTCCGCGACATCCGCCGCCACTTGTCGACGGCAGCGGCCCACATCGCGGCAACCCTGCAAGCCCGGCACCCGTAACACCCCGGGGCGATCCCGGGAGGCGGGCGGAGCCGTGGGTCCGGTTCCGGCCGCCCGGTGTCCGGCGGGTTCCGTCCCTCCCCCGGCCGGCGGAGGGACGGCCGGTCGCGGGAGGCGGCTCAGCTCGCCTTCGCCGTTCCGGTCTCGCCGTACAGCACGCGCGTCACCGACTCGTAGGTGACACCGTGGTCGGCCAGCACCTCGGCGGCCACCCCGCCCCGCAGGGTGATCGCCAGCAGCAGGTGCTCGTCGCCGATGTGACGGTCGCGCCGGGCGGCGGCGATCCGCAGGGCCCGTACCAGCACGTCCTTCGCCTCCTGTCCGAAGGGCCTGCGCCGCACCCGCCTGCCGTCACCGCTCCGCCCGCCCGATTCCAGCGCCCCCTCCCCGTGGGTCTCCTCGATCCGGGCGACGATCTCGCCCAGATCGATGCCGAGCCCGGACAGGGCGTCCGCGTCGGCGCGCGAGAGCCCGCCCCTGCGCCGCGCCTCGGCGAGGTCCCGCTCCAGCGACTCCCGGAAGCCGGTCGCCCCCAGCGACGTCAGGGCGAACGAACCCCGGCTGCCCTCCCGGTCGAGGAGGGCCAGCAGCATGTGCTCCTCGTCGACGCTCTCGCCCCCCACCCGCCCGGAGTGCGACACCGCGCCCTCGACCACGGCTCGCGCGTCCTTCGTGAATCGTTCGAACATCACTGCCTCCCGTACTTCTTGTGCACGGCCTGCCTGCTCACTCCGAGTTCCGCGGCGATCTCCTGCCACGACCAGCCCTGATTGCGCGCACTGCGCACCTGTACCGCCTCCAGCTGCTCCAGCAGCCTCCGCAGCGCGGAGACCGCCCGCAGCCCGATCCGCGGATCGCGGTCGCCCGCGCGCTCGGCGAGATCCGTTGCTTCGGTCATGACGTCAACCTACGTTGACGACTCCGGCATGTCAACCAACATTGACACCCGGTCCGGGCGGGCGGGATGCGGGCAAGCAGAAGGCGGGCCCGGTGCACCCGGACCCGCCTTCACCGCTTCGTCCTCCCCCGGGCCGTCAGCCCGACGTCAGCACGATCTTGCCGAACAGGTCGCCCGACTCCAGCCGTTCGAACCCCTCGCGGGCCCGGTCGAGCGGCAGCACCTCGTCGATGACGGGCCGTACACCGGTGGCCGCGCAGAAGGCCAGCAGGTCCTCCAGCTCGTCCTTCGTCCCCATCGTGGAGCCGACCACCTTGAGTTCGAGGAAGAAGATCCGCGTCAGCTCCGCGTGCGAGGGCCGGTCGCCGCTGGTGGCGCCCGAGATGACGACGGTCCCGCCGGGACGCAGCGACTTGACCGAGTGCGACCAGGTCGCGGCACCGACCGTCTCGATGACCGCGTCCACCCGCTGCGGCAGCCGCGCCCCGGGCTCCAGCGCCTCGACGGCACCGAGTTCGAGCGCCCGCTTCCGCTTGGCCTCGTCCCGGCTGGTGGCGAAGACCCGCAGCCCGGCGGCCCGGCCGAGCACGATCGCGGCGGTGGCCACGCCCCCGCCCGCGCCCTGGACGAGCACGGAGTCACCGGGCCGCACCCCGGCGTTGGTGAAGAGCATGCGGTACGCGGTCAGCCAGGCGGTCGGCAGACAGGCGGCCTCCGCGAAGGACAGCTCCTTGGGCTTCGGCAGGACGTTCCACGAGGGTACGGAGACCTGCTCGGCGAAGGTGCCCTGGTAGCGCTCGGTGAGGATGGACCGGGGCTCGTCGGGGCCGACCCCGTGTCCGCTCTGGCCGATCACGGAGTGCAGGACGACCTCGTTGCCGTGCTCGTCGGTTCCGGCGGCGTCGCAGCCGAGGATCATCGGCAGCTTGTCCTCGGCGAGACCGACCCCGCGCAGCGACCAGAGGTCGTGGTGGTTGAGGGAGGCGGCCCGTACGTTCACGGTCGTCCAGCCCGGCCTCTGCGCGGGGGCCGGGCGCTCCCCCAACTCCAGGCCGTTCAGCGGCTGGTCACGGTCGATTCGGGCGGCGTAGGCAGCGAACATGTCCCTGACGATAGGCCGCGCCCCCGGCCGGGGGAACCGCCTCTCCCTGTGACACGTCCCCCACCCACCGGGTGGCCCCGAGCACAGCCGGTCCTCGTCCTCGATCGCCGGACGGGCTGGAACTCTCCGGCGAGGAAAATTCAGCCCCTCCGGCGATTGAGGAGCGGGGGTCCGGGGGCGGCGCACCCTTGACGGGACGGGCAGGTGAGGTGGTGGCT
>NZ_JBHXDQ010000111.1:0-17409 GCF_042725875.1 Streptomyces sp. NPDC127038
CGGTACATCGATGGCCGTCGCCACCGACGGTCACGCCTCATCCAACGGCGACGGCCTGATGCACCGGCACGGCCCCGACCCACCCACCGGACCGACCCCGCCCCCTCAGCGCCGAGGACCAGGCGGCCTCTCCCCGGGTGACGGGGGAACCGGCGGTGGGGGAGGAGGCAGCGGCGGCGGCCCGTCCGGCCTCCGCTTCGGGAGAGGCTTCGGAGCCGGCCCGATCGGCCCCACCATGGTCGGCGCCCCGTACACATCCCCCGGCGCCCGATCCTCCGGCTCCCGCACCTCGTCCGGCACCCTCAGATACGGATTGGTGTCAGGATTCGGCGCCCGGTACGACCCCCGAGGCACATACGGCCCAGCCATGTCACCGGCCCCGCCCCCCGAAACCACCCCGCCCCCCGAAACGCCCCCGTCACCCAGTGCCATCCCGGCCACCTCACCGCCCCCGACCCCCGCGCCCCCCGCGCGCCCAGCACCCGCCACAAACCTCCACCCCGCAACCCCACACACCAACGCCAACCCCGCCCCCACACCCCCGGCCCCCGCCCCCCACAACGCCCCCAGCACCAGCGCCACCCCCAGACGCCCCCGCAACTCGATCCCCGCCCCGAACGCGTCGAACCCGAACACGGACAGCGAGGCGTCCACCGACACCTCCGTCAGCCAGGCCAGCAGCGGCAGCGCCAGCGCCGTCACGACGCCCAGCCGAACCGCGCAGCGCCCGGCGAACCGCAGCGCACCCCCGCCCCGTACGAACGGCGTACGCGCCGCCGTCAGAACGCCCGCGTACAGCATCATCAATGCGGCGGCGACGGCCAACAGCCATACGCGCCCGTCGAGTTCGGCGAGCCGCCCGAGCGTGACGGGCCGGGACGTGCCGGTGTTCAGCAGCTTGTCGACGGGGTCGGGCAACAGCTTCGCGAGCTCGCCGGTGGCCTTGCCGTCGAAGGGGACGAAGAGCCCGAGCGGCACACCGAGCCACACCCCGTTGGGCGCACCGAGCAGCGCCGCGCCCGCGATCCGCTTCGGGTGGGCGTCCCCGACCGCCGCGTACGCGGCCGCCGCGAGCCCGGCGAGGACGGCGACCAGCAGGACGGCGACGAGCGAGGAGACGGCGGGCCGCACCGCACGGTGCACGGCGTCCCAGCCGGCCGGCAGCGGCGTACGCCGGGAGGCCAGCAGCGCGACGAGCAGCACCGCGGCGGCCCAGGCGGCGCCGCCGAGCAGGGTCGGCGCGGTGTCGACGGAGAACCCCACGGCGGCCTTCGCCTTCACGAGGTCCCCGATCTTTCCGGGAAGCAGTCCGCCGAGGTCCCCGAGCCCGCCGGGGAGCTTGTCCGTGATGGAGCCGAGCCCGCCGCCACCGCCGGTGCCCTTGCCGAGCCCCAGCCTGGCGCCGTCGATGGTGATGACGTCGTGTCCGGCCCAGGCGAGTCCGCCCAGGGTCGCGACGAACAGGGCGACCACCGAGCCCGCCCGCGCGAGGAGTTCGGCCGGGGTGACGACGGCCCCCGCCCCGCGCAGGGAGCGCAGGAAGAACCACGACAGCACCAGGGCGCCGACCAGGCCGACGCCCAGCGGCGTGATGTGGATGGCGGTGTCCGCCTGCGCTCCCTTCAGCCCGAACGCGGAGACGTTCCCCGACGGGGTCACCGCGCCGCCGGCTCCGAGGGCCACCATCGCCGCGGTCATGGGTCCCAGGGAGGCCGTCGCGTCCGCGCCGAGCAGGTGCAGGCCGAGCGCCGCGGTCCCCGCCATCCCGATCAACGCCCAGCTCACGGAGGCGATCGCGGACAGCAGCACATCCGCCCAGGGCACGGCCCCGCCGTTCCCGCCGTGGTGCGTGGTCCCGTTGCTCATCGCCAGACCCCCCGATCAGCGCCGCGTCGATCCCGCGTATGTCCCCCTCGTGTGGGATTACCACTCTCCGGGCCGTTTTCAACCCCGTCAACGGCTGTGGACAACCCGCCCGTTGCCCACGTTCACAAGGCCCGACTTTCGGTCAGGGGGCCTGAACTGAAATAGTTCCCCACGATGTTCGACATCCCTAGACTCCCTGCGACGGGGGAAACTCGGGGGACAACTCAGTGGGGCTGGAGTGCCGGAACTCGTACTGGAATTGAATGGAAGGACCTGGACGCTCGACGCGTCCAGGCCTCACACCCTCGGACGTGATCCGCAGGGGGACATCGTGCTCGATGACGCCAGGGTCTCCTGGCGGCACGCCACGATCAGCTGGAACGGCCGCAGTTGGGTCATCGACGACCACGGGAGCACCAACGGCACGTTCGTACAGGGGCAGCGGATCCACCAGTTGGAGATCGGGCCCGGTTCGGCCGTGCACCTCGGCAACGCGACCGACGGTCCGCGGCTGAGTGTGGCGGGGGCCGCGGCCCCGGCGGCGCAGCAGCCGTTCGCGGCGCAGGGGGCGGGACCCGGCTGGTCCCAGCCGCCGACACCGCAGGCGCCCGAGTCCGCGCAGAACGCGCAGCAGGCGGGAGGCATCCCGCAGCAGCAGGGAGCCGGTGCCGGCGCCGGGGGACCGGTGGTCTACGGCGACCGCAGCCCGACGACGTTCCACCAGTTCTCGCTGGGCCGCGTGATGCGCATCGGCCGTGCGCTGGAGAACGAGCTGGTGGTCTCCGACCTCCAGGTCTCGCGCCACCACGCCGAGTTCCACGCGACGCCGGACGGCCGCTTCGAGATCCGCGACCTCGGCTCGCACAACGGCACGTACGTCAACGGTATGCCGATCGCCAAGGGCGGCTCGGCGCTGCTGGGCCCGCACGACATCGTCGGCGTCGGCCACTCGACGTTCCGCCTGGTCGGCGACCGGCTCGAGGAGTTCGTCGACACCGGTGAGGTCTCCTTCTCGGCCCGCCATCTGACGGTGACCGTCGACGGCGGCAAGCAGATCCTCAAGGACGTCTCCTTCGGCGTGCCCGAGAAGTCGCTCGTCGCGGTCATCGGCCCGTCGGGTTCCGGCAAGTCGACGCTCCTGAAGGCGCTCACGGGCTACCGCCCCGCCAACCAGGGCGATGTCCTCTACGACAACCGGAACCTGTACAAGCAGTTCGCCGAGCTGCGTCAGCGCATCGGTCTGGTCCCGCAGGACGACATCCTGCACAAGGAGCTGACCGTCAAGAAGGCCCTCAAGTACGCGGCCAAGCTGCGCTTCCCCGCGGACACCACGGGTGCGGAGCGCGAGGCCCGCATAGACGAGGTGCTGCGCGAGCTGAAGCTGGACATCCACAAGGAGAAGAAGGTCACCTCCCTCTCCGGTGGCCAGCGCAAGCGGGTGTCGGTGGCGCTCGAGCTGCTGACCAAGCCGTCGCTGATCTTCCTGGACGAGCCGACCTCCGGTCTCGACCCGGGCATGGACCGTGACGTGATGCAGCTGCTGCGCGGCCTCGCCGACGACGGCCGTACGGTCCTCGTGGTGACCCACTCGGTGGCGGAGCTCGCGATCTGCGACAAGCTGCTGGTGATGGCGCCGGGCGGCTCGGTCGCCTACTTCGGTCCGCCGGAGGAGGCGCTGAACTTCTTCGGCTACGAGACCTGGGCCGATGTGTTCTCCGCCTTCGAGAACTACCGCGACTACGACTGGGCGGGCCGCTGGAAGGGCTCGCAGCACTACCAGATGTACGCCGCCGACATCGACGCGGTGGCTCCGCAGTCGACGCAGATGCCGTCGGCGCAGGCGATGAAGCCGCCGAAGCCGCAGGGCTGGGGCTCCCAGCTGATGACGCTGATGCGCCGCTATGTCTCGGTGATCGTGTCGGACAAGGGCTTCCTGGCGCTGACGGTGATCCTGCCCGCGGTCCTGGGCTCGGTCAGCCTGCTCATCGACAACGGCAAGACGCTGCTGGTCAACGCGAAGATACTGCCCTCGGGCGCCCATGTGGCGAACGGCACCGCCACGACCGTGCTGCTGATCCTCGCGGTCGGGGCGTGCTTCGCGGGCGCCGCCAACTCGGTCCGTGAGCTGATCAAGGAACGGGTGATCTACGAGCGGGAACGGGCGACGGGCCTGTCGCGCTCGGCGTACCTGATGTCCAAGGTGATCGTCCTCGGTGTGATCACCATGCTCCAGGGCGCGCTGGTCGGGGCGATCGGCTTCGGCAGCCGCGAGGTCCCGTCCGAGGGTCTGATCCTCAAGAGCCTGCCCAAGGTCGAGCTCACGCTGCCGATCATGGCGCTGGGCTTCGTGTCGATGATGTTCGGTCTCATCATCTCCTCGCTGGTGAAGACGGCGGAGAAGACGATGCCGCTGCTGGTCATGTTCGCGATCGTCCAGGTGGTCTTCACGGGCTGTCTGTTCATCCTGAACGGCACGGTGGGCGTCAACCAGTTCTCGTACCTGATGCCGGCCCGCTGGGCGGTGGCCGCGTCCGGGGCCACGCTTGACCTGAACAACATCTTCCCGAACCAGGACGATCCGACGAGCACGGACCCGCTGTGGAACCACACGGCCGGGGCCTGGACCCTCGACATGATCGCGTTGGTGGTCCTCGGTGTGGTCTGCGGGTTCTTCGTGGCCCGCTTCCTGCGCCGCCACGAGCCCGAGGTCATGCGCAAGTAGACGCCTGGGAACGACGCGAGGGCGGCACCCCCGACCGGGGTGCCGCCCTTCGGCGTCTGTGTGCGGACTCCGCGCTGAGTCCTCAGTACGCGCTGTTGACGTTGTCCATGGAACCGTACTTGTCGGCCGCGTAGTTGGCGGCGGCGGTGATGTTGGCGACGGGGTTGTAGATGTCCCACGAGGTGCCGGCCACGTGGTAGGCCTTGAAGGTCGGCGGGATGACCTGGAGCAGGCCCTTCGAGGGGATGCCGTTGATGGCGTTGATGTCCCAGTCGTTGATGGCCATCGGGTTGCCCGACGACTCACGCATGATGTTCTTGTGCAGCCCGTTGTAGGTGCCCGGGATGCCGTGCGCCTTCATGATGTCGAGGGACTGGCGGATCCAGCCGTCGAGGTTGTTGGCGTACGTCTTCGCGGCGACGGTCTGCATCGTGATGCGCTGCGTGGAGCGGCTCGCGGCGGCGGCCTTCGCGTGGGACGCGGCGGCCTTCTTCTTCGCGGCGGCCTTGACGGCGGCGGCGTGCGCCGCGGCCTTCTTCTTGGCGGCCGCCGTCGCGGCGGCCTTCTTCTTCGCCGCGGTCGCGGAGTCCGCGGCCGCCTTGTGCTTGGCGGCTATGGACTGCGCCTTCAGCTCGGCACCGGTCGTACCGGCGACACCGGCCTCGACACCCTTGATCTGCTGGCCGCTGTAGGCGACCGGAGCCGCGGGGGCGGCGGCGTCGGTGGTGGTGTGGGAACCGGAGGGCGCGAGGGAGAACGCGAGGGTCGCGGCACCGAGGGTGGCGACACCGGCCATCGAGTACTTCTGGACCTTGGAGAGCTTCGTACTGGGACGACGAGCAGCAATGTTCTTGAGCATGACTGAAGACCTCTTCGAATAGCGCGGAGGTCGCTCTTCGTCCCGGTCGGGGACTGTGTTTCCGGAACAAACGCCCCGGGGGAGAACCCGAGGCGCTGAGCGACATGAGCAATTCTTAGCGGTCGCAAAATGCCCTGGCAAAGGTGTGACCTACGAAGCCAGGTAGTGGACGCAGATGGGGCAAATCGGGGCAGACTGGCATGTCTTCCCTGGTCACCTTGTCCCTTTTATCTCCTATGCACCTTCGTACGTGACCTGGACCCTATGCGCGGGCTCACAGGGTCCCTCGATCATTCTGACGCGGAGTTGCTTCAGCAATGCTCAGAGTGAGGGCCGTTCCCGGGGTGGACACCGGGAAGGAGGAGGTGCACGTCGCCGAACTCGTGCCACAGATAGCGCCTGCGCAGCGCCTCGGCGTACCCCCGGTCGACCGCCGCCCCGCCCGCGACCGCCTCCAGCATCAGCAGATGCGAGGCCTCCGGCTCGTGCAGCCCGGTCAGCAGCCCGTCGACGGCCCGCACCCCCCGTTCCGGAGTCACCACGAGACCGGTCCACCCCTTCGCCGCCCGGACCAGCCCGTCCTCACCGGCCGCGGACTCCACGGCCCGCACCGCCGTCGTGCCGACCGCCACGATCCGGCCCCCGCCGGCCCGAGCCGCGTTGATCAGCCGGGCCGACACCTCCGGAACCTCGTACCGCTCCGGATACGGAGGCTCGTGCGCCTCCGCCGAGGCGACCCCCGTGTGCAGGACGACCGGCGCGAACTGCACACCCCGGCTCACCAGCTCCGCCACCAGACGCGCGGTGAAGGGACGCGCCGCGCTCGGCATCTCCGCACTCCCCGCCCCGTCGTCCGACGGCAGCGCGAACACCGTCTGGTACACCGACAGCGGCTGGTCCCGGTCCGTGTACGCGTAGCGGATCGGCCGCCCGTGCCCCCGCAGCAGCCCCAGCACGTCCACGCCCGCGACGCGCCCCCACCACAGCCGCCGCCCCGGCGGAGCCAGCGGCTCCTCCAGTACGAGACGCCCGTCCCCCGGCAGAGACAGCTCCGTCCCCGCGGGGCCGCCCGCACGCGCGCGCGTGGTCCCGCGACCGTCCGGCTCCCGCAGCTCGACCGCCCACCGGCCGTCGTCACCGCGCGTGGAGAAGTGCACCACCACGCGCGCGCGGCCGATCCGCCCGTCCACGGCCGCCGCCAGCGTGGCCGAGGTGTTGACGACCAGCAGATCCCCGGCCTTCAGCAGCCGGGGCAGCTCCACGAACGCGTGATGCGACACCTCGGTACCGCGCGAGACCAGCAGCCGTACGGAGTCCCGCTCGCGCCCGGGACCGCGCTGCTCCGCGGGCACCCGCGCCGACAACTCCTCCGGAACGCTTCCCCACGCCCGGCCGCGCCCCTCCCGGGAAACCCCCGTCACCGTCGTCACCGCTCCTCCAGCAGGTCCGAGGCCGCGTACCGCCCACTGGCCGGCCGCTCGTCGAGCAGCCGCAGGAAGACCGGGACCACCTGGTCGGGCGCCGGCCGCGGACCGTCGTCGTCCGGTACGGCCGCCGCGTACAGGTCGGTGCCCATGTCCCCCGGATCCACCGCCCACACCCGCAGCCCCGGCTCCTCCACACCGAGCACCGCCGCGAGCTGGTCCAGCGCGGCCTTCGACGCCCCGTAGCCGCCCCACGTCCCGTACGCCTCGGCCGCCGCGTCCGAACTCACGCAGACGACCGCGCCCGCCCCGGCCGCCCGCAGCGACGGCAGGGCCTCCTGGACCAGGCCCAGCGCGGCGACCACATTGACCTCCAGCGCCCGCCGCAGACCCTCGGGATCCAGCTCCTCCAGCCGCACCAGCGGCTCCGCGCCCAGCGCGCTCGCGTTGTTCACGAGCAGATCGACACCGCCCAGCTTCCGGGCCGCGGCCACCAGCGCGGCACGATGACCGGCGTCGGTCACGTCCCCGGGCAGCGCCTCCACCCGTGTCCCGTACGCGGAGAGCGACCGCGCCGTCTCCTCCAGCGCCCCCGCCGTCCTCGCGTCGAGCACCAGATCCCAGCCACGCCCGGCCAGAGCCGCGCCGAGCGCCCTCCCCAGTCCCTTCGAGGCCCCCGTGATGATCGCTACCGGCATGACATCCGTCCCCTCGCTCGGCCCGCCTTCCCGACGGGTGTCCTCACCGTAGGAACGGGCCCCGCCCCGCCGCCTCGGACGCGGGGCGCAATGATCAGGGGCCCTTCGGCCTAGGCCCAATGGCCCGGCGGCCGCGTCCACAGGGCCGATACGCGCTGTCACCGCCCGCCGGTAGTTTGGGGTCATGAGTCACGGACCCCGGTCGGGCCTGTACGCGGTGAGCTCCGCGCTGCTGGCCATGAGCAGGCATCTCGAAGTGCGCGACGTCCTCAAGACGATCGTCGCCTCGGCCCGCGAACTGCTCGACGCGCAGTACGCGGCCCTCGGGGTGCCCGACGACCACGGAGGCTTCGCCCAGTTCGTCGTGGACGGGGTCAGCGACGCCCAGTGGAAGGCCATCGGACCGCTCCCGCGCCAGCACGGCATCCTCGCCGCGATGCTCCGCGAGGCCCGCCCCGAGCGCCTCGCCGACGTCCGCGAGGACCCCCGCTTCGAGGGCTGGCCCGCGGCCCACCCCGACATGTCCGACTTCCTCGGCCTGCCCATCCGCGACGGCGACGAGACCATCGGCGCGCTCTTCCTCGCGAACAAGATGCGGCCCGAGGGCGAACCGCCGTGTCCCGGACCGGACGGCCGCTGCGGCTTCACCGAGGACGACGAGGAACTCCTCACCATCCTCGCCCAGCACGCGGCCATCGCCCTGACCAACGCCCGGCTCTACGAACGCAGCCGCGAACTCACCATCGCCGAGGAACGCTCCCGGCTCGCGCACGAACTCCACGACGCCGTCAGCCAGAAGCTGTTCTCCCTGCGCCTGACCGCGCAGGCCGCCGCCACCCTCGTCGACCGCGACCCCTCCCGCGCCAAGGGCGAACTCCAGCACGTGGCCGCGCTCGCCGCCGAGGCCACCGAGGAACTGCGCGCCGCTGTAGTCGAGTTGCGCCCCGCCGCCCTCGACGAGGACGGTCTCGTCGCCACCCTGCGCACCCAGATCCAGGTCCTCGACCGCGCCCACTCCGCGCGCGTGACCTTCTCCAGCCACGGTGTACGAGCCCTGCCCGCCTCCCAGGAGGAGGCCGTGCTCCGGGTCTCCCAGGAGGCCCTGCACAACGCGCTGCGGCACTCCGGCGCCACCCGCGTCGACGTCACCCTGGACCGGCGCGGCCCCGGCGCCGTCCTGCACGTCCGCGACGACGGCAGCGGCTTCGACCCCACCGACATACGCAGCGCCGGCCGCCATCTCGGCCTGGTGTCCATGCGGGACCGGGCGGGCGGGGTCGGCGGCACACTCACCGTGGAGTCGGCGCCCGGGAAGGGCACCGTGATCGAGATGGAGGTCCCTGGTGGCTGACGCAATCAAGGTGCTGCTCGTCGACGACCACCAGGTCGTCCGCCGGGGACTGCGCACCTTCCTCGAAGTACAGGACGACATCGAGGTCGTCGGGGAGGCGTCCGACGGAGCGGAGGGCGTCGCCCGCGCCGAGGAGCTCCGGCCCGACGTCGTCCTCATGGACGTCAAGATGCCGGGCATGGACGGCGTCGAGGCGCTGCGCAAGCTCCGCGAACTCGCCAACCCCGCGCGCGTGCTGATCGTCACCAGCTTCACCGAACAGCGCACGGTGGTACCGGCGTTGCGTGCGGGCGCCGCCGGGTACGTCTACAAGGACGTGGACCCCGACGCGCTGGCCCGTGCCATCCGCTCCGTCCACGCGGGGCACGTCGTCCTGCAGTCCGAGGTCGCGAACGCCCTGTTGTCCCAGGAAGAGGTCAACTCCGGTCAGGGGAGAGGTGTTTCGCTCACCGAACGGGAGCGGGAGGTGCTCGGTCTGATCGCGGACGGCCGGTCCAACCGGGAGATCGCCCGCGCCCTCGTCCTCTCCGAGAAGACGGTGAAGACCCACGTCTCGAACATCCTGATGAAACTCGACCTCGCCGACCGGACCCAGGCCGCCCTCTGGGCCGTACGGCACGGGATCGCGGACTGACCGTCAATTCGGAAGGTCCCGCTCCGGGATGAGATTCATACCGTCGTGTGGATGTCACCCGGATGGCGCATCCTCCGTGAACCCGGGCCGTTCTCCAGTGCGCCGCGGCGGTCCGCCGCGGTGTTCGCCAGGAGGGGTTTCGCAAGTGAAGAACCTGAAGAAGTTCACGGCCGTCGCGATGGTGGCGGGCGGCCTCGTCGCCGCCGGAGCGGGTATGGCCTCGGCAGCGGACGGCGCGTCGGCGGCCGGCGGGGCCGTGGGCTCCCCGGGCGTCGTCTCCGGCAACCTCGTCCAGGCCCCGGTCGACGTGCCGGTCAACGTCGTGGGGAACAGCGTGAACGTGATCGGCGCCCTGAACCCGGCCTTCGGCAACCTCGGTCTCAACCGCTGAGGCTTCCCCGCCGAGGCGGTCACGGCCACCGGCCTCCCAGGGCGTTCCCGGGGGGCCGGTCGGCTTTTCGGCTCATCCGTGGACTGCACCGGACGGGGCAAACCGTGGGGTCTGCCCGTGCCGTCCCCGAGTCCACGGCGTTTCTCAGCGTACGACCCGCGGCAGGGTCGGATCCGTACACGCAGGAGGAACGCTTCCCATGAACATCGCCAAGAAGGCCGCCCTGGCCGTCACCGTCGCCGGTATCGCCGCGGGCGCTGGTGCCGGTGCCGCTGTCGCCGACTCGGGGGCCGAGGGCGCGGCCGCGCAGTCGCCGGGCGTCGCCTCGGGCAACGTCGTCCAGCTCCCCGTCCACGTCCCCGTCAACGTCGTGGGCAACTCCATCAACGTCGTGGGTCTCCTGAACCCGGCGTTCGGCAACGCGGGCGTCAACGGCTGACCGCACCACCCGAAGGGGCCCCGCAAACGGAAACGTTTCGCGGGGCCTCTCCGCGTTCCCGCCCCACAGGCGCAGCACCCTCCACACCCCCGAAACCAACGCCGACCCCCACACAACCTACTTTCGCCCCCTCCGCCCCTACCCATCCCGACCCCGGGGGCTCCGCCCCCAGACCCCCGCTCCTCAAACGCCGGAGGGGCTGAATCTTTCCCCGCGCTGAAAGGTGACCGGCCGGGACTGAAGGCACGCACCCAAGCCACGACACTCCCGCAGTCGGGGTCCGGGCCGTCGGGGCCGTGCCGGTACATCGATGGCCGTCGCCACCGACGGTCACGCCTCATCCAACGGCGACGGCCTGATGCACCGGCACGGCCCCGACCCACCCACCGGACCGAAGCCGAAGCCGCACCCCGAGCGGAGCTCAGCGCACCCCCCGCTCCCGCTCCTCCACGAACGCGTTGTACGCCGCCACCTGCGCCCGCCGAGCCGTCCGCTCCACCGGCCGCAGCGCCTCCGCCCGGGCAGCGATCTCCGACGCGCTCACCGCGCCACCGTGCCCGCTCTCGTACGCCACGGAGATCAGCATCCCGACCCGCTGAGCCAGCTCCAGCACGCGCACGGCGCGCGACGGATACCCGGGAGCCAGCACCTCGCGCCCCCGCTCCGCCCGCGCCCGGTACGCGTCGATCGCCGCCGCCGCGACCGGCCCCGACCCGGCCACGTCCAGCCGGGACAGCACCTTGGTCGCCTCACGCAGCGCCTCCGCCAGCTCCCGCTCGGCCTCCCCGAGCGAGGGCACGTCGGCCGGCGGCGCCTCCCGCACGGCGAGACAGTGCCAGACGACCTCGACATGGACATCGCCCGCGGGCCCGGCCTCGTACACCTCGGGCACGAGCCCCAGCGCCGCCCCGTGGCAGACCACGGCCTCCTCGGCGTCGAGGGCGCGCGCGTTGAACTCGGGCGGCCCGCTCAGCCCGAGCGGATGCCCCGGCGCGGGCAGTGCCACCCGCAGTCCGGTCACCCCGAGTCTGCGGAGCCGGCCGAGGGCGAGCGTGAGCCCGACGGGCCCCGACTCGCCGGGCAGCCCCTCGACCCGGTGCACCGCGTCCTCCCCGACGATGGCGAGCACGGCGTCGTCCGGCGAAACAAGTCCGGCCAATAGGGCATTTCCCCATGCCGCCAGCTGTCCTGAGCGTGGTTCCGAGAGCATGCTCCCACCCTAAGGACCGGCCGATGGGTCGGTGCGGCCGACCGGTGGCGTAGGTTTTCCCTGGGGGCTTCGTCCACAGACGTAAGCGACGGCCGAGATGCAATGGGAGACAACGCGCTCATGAGCGATGTACTGGAACTGGTGGACGTATCCGTGGTCCGCGAGGGCCGGGCTCTGGTGGACCAGGTCTCCTGGTCGGTCAAGGAGGGGGAGCGCTGGGTCATCCTCGGCCCCAACGGCGCCGGGAAGACAACCCTCCTGAACGTCGCCTCCAGCTACCTCTTCCCCAGCACGGGCACGGCCTCCATCCTCGGTGAGACCCTCGGCCAGGTCGACGTCTTCGAGCTCCGCCCGCGCATCGGCATCGCCGGTATCGCCATGGCCGAGAAGCTCCCCAAGCGCCAGACGGTCCTCCAGACGGTCCTCACCGCCGCGTACGGCATGACCGCCGGCTGGCACGAGGACTACGAGGACATCGACGAGCAGCGCGCCCGCGCCTTCCTCGACCGCCTCGGCATGAGCGACTACCTGGACCGCAGGTTCGGCACCCTCTCCGAGGGCGAGCGCAAGCGCACCCTGATCGCCCGCGCCCTGATGACCGACCCCGAGCTGCTGCTCCTCGACGAGCCCGCCGCCGGCCTGGACCTCGGCGGCCGCGAGGACCTCGTACGCCGCCTCGGCCGCCTCGCCCGCGACCCGATCGCGCCCTCCATGATCATGGTCACGCACCACGTCGAGGAGATCGCCCCCGGCTTCACCCACGTCCTGATGATCCGTCAGGGCAAGGTGCTCGCCGCCGGCCCGCTGGAGCTCGAACTCACCTCGCGCAACCTCTCGCTCTGCTTCGGTCTCCCCCTCGTCGTCGAGCAGGTCGGCGAGCGCTGGACCGCGCAGGGTCTGCCGATGGCCTGAAACCGTCACGGCACGCGGACGCACCCCCGTCACCCGGCGTACCCGACTTGATCGCGCACCCTGTCCGCCGGGGGAGCGCGGTCCTACCATGACCACGTGAACGACATCGACGCATGGGTGTGGTGGCTGATCGTGGCGGCCGGACTCGGCATCCCGCTCGTGGTGACCGCGATGCCGGAGTTCGGCATGCTCTCCGTGGGCGCCGTCGCCGCGGCGGTCGCCGCGGGCCTCGGTGCCGGTGTCGTCGCCGAGGTGCTCGTCTTCGTCGTCGTGTCCGTCGCGCTCATCGCCGTCGTACGGCCCATCGCGGTCCGGCACCGCACCCAGCGCCCCGAACTCGCCACCGGGATCGAGGCGTTGAAGGGCAGACAGGCCGTCGTCCTGGAGCGGGTGGACGGTTCGGGCGCCGGCCGCATCAAGCTCGCCGGCGAGATCTGGTCCGCGCGCGCCCTCGACGGCGCACAGGCCTACGAAGTGGGCCAGGAAGTGGATGTCGTCGACATCGACGGCGCCACGGCGATCGTCATGTGACCTCGCACAACGCAAGTGAACCGAACGCCCCACGTGGCAGGCGACGTTCTGTCAGACTCGACCAGCAAGATCTTCAACACCCATAAGATCTTTCGGAATTGCCGAGTGGAGAAGGGTACGGGGAGCATCGATGGAACCGATCATCATCGTCCTGATCATTCTGGTGGTGCTGGTCTTCATCGCCCTGATCAAGACCATCCAGGTCATCCCGCAGGCCAGCGCCGCCATCGTCGAGCGCTTCGGCCGCTACACGCGGACGCTGAACGCCGGCCTCAACATCGTCGTCCCGTTCATAGACTCCATCCGCAACCGCATCGACCTGCGTGAACAGGTCGTGCCGTTCCCCCCGCAGCCGGTGATCACCCAGGACAACCTGGTCGTCAACATCGACACGGTCATCTACTACCAGGTCACCGACGCCCGAGCCGCCACGTACGAGGTCGCCAGCTACATCCAGGCGATCGAGCAGCTCACCGTCACCACGCTGCGCAACATCATCGGCGGCATGGACCTGGAGCGAACCCTGACCTCCCGCGAGGAGATCAACGCGGCCCTGCGCGGAGTCCTCGACGAGGCCACCGGCAAGTGGGGCATCCGCGTCAACCGCGTCGAGCTGAAGGCGATCGAGCCGCCCACCTCCATCCAGGACTCGATGGAGAAGCAGATGCGCGCCGACCGCGACAAGCGCGCCGCGATCCTCACCGCGGAGGGCATCCGCCAGTCCCAGATCCTCACCGCCGAGGGCGAGAAGCAGTCCGCGATCCTGCGCGCCGAGGGTGAGGCCAAGGCCGCGGCCCTGCGCGCCGAGGGCGAGGCCCAGGCCGTCCGTACGGTCTTCGAGGCCATCCACGCCGGAGACCCGGACCAGAAGCTCCTCTCCTACCAGTACCTCCAGATGCTCCCGAAGATCGCCGAGGGCGACGCCAACAAGCTCTGGATCGTGCCCAGCGAGATCGGAGACGCCCTCAAGGGCCTCAGCGGGGCCATGGGCAACTTCGGCGGCCTGGGCGGAGGTTCGGGCAACGGAGGGTCCTCGGGAGGCTCCGGCGGCGGCTCCGAGCGCCGCGAGAAGCCGTCCATCACGGACTGACGCGACGACGGTACGACGAGGGGCCCCTCTCCCGCGGAGAGAGGCCCCTCGTCATGTCGTACGGGCTACGCGGCAGGTTGTGCCAGCCACTCCGGCAGCGCGTCGAAGTCGTCCTGGCCGAGCGCCAGCAGCATGGCGTCCGCCGGAGTCGGCTCGAACGGCTCCCGCAGCAGGGGCATCTGCGCCTGCTCCGGCGTACGGTCGGCCTTGCGGTGATTGTCCTCGGCGCAGGACGCCACCGTGTTCAGCCAGGAGTCCTGACCGCCCTGGGCACGCGGCACGACGTGGTCCACGGTCGTGGCCCGGCGCCCGCAGTACGCGCACCGGTGCCGGTCACGTACCAGCACACCCCGCCTCGACCACGGCGCTTGTCTTCGGAACGGCACCCGGACGTACCGGCAGAGCCTGATCACCCGCGGCACGGGTATGTCCAGCGCGGCGCCGCGCATACGCAGTTCGGGGTGGGCCTGCTCGACGACGGCCTTGTCCGTCAGCACCAGAACGACGGCTCGGTTCAACGTCACCGTCGACAATGGCTCAAAACTCGCGTTCAGTACCAGCGTCTCCCGCATCCAGCCCACCTCCTCTTGCGCACCGGCCCCCCTGCGGCGGGCTGGGATCAACTCTGGCCGGGCACGCCGAGATGGACAACGCAATAAAAAATGCCCGCCCCTGATCACTTCCATGACCAGAGGCGGGCAAACGTTCGGTGAACGTCAGTCTGTGGCGGGATTCGCGTACTCACCGATCAGCTGGGCGCGCCCCAGCGTGTGGAACCGCAGATTGAAGCCCACCACGGCGGGCGACACCTCCGCGTCCGGACCGAGCTTCTCCTGGTCCACGGCGTACACCGTGAACACGTACCGGTGCGCGGGGTCCCCGGCCGGAGGCGCGGCGCCGCCGAAGTCCCGGGACCCGTAGTCGTTGCGCACGTGGACGGCGCCTTCGGGCAGGCCTTCGAACTTGCCGCCGCCCGCGCCCGTGGGCAGCTCCGTGACCGAAGCGGGGATGTCGAACAGCACCCAGTGCCAGAATCCGCTCCCCGTCGGGGCGTCCGGATCGAAGCACGTCACGGCGAAGCTCTTGGTCTCCGGCGGAAAGCCTTCCCAGCTGAGCTGAGGCGAGGTGTTCCCGGCCGCGTGGACCTGAGCGTCCTTCAGCACCGCGCCCGGCGCGACGTCCTCACTGGTGAGGGTGAACGCCGGCACCGGCGGGTGGAAGTCGTGCGGAAGTGGCGGCCTCTTGGGCTCGGTCACGTCAGTACCTCCTGAACGGCGGGCTCTCTCTGGTCCGAGCCTAGAACCAGCTGCGCTTGCTGCCGACCTCCGACAGCCAGTGGTTCAGGTATCCGGCCCAGTCGGTGCCGTGGAAGTCGTGCAGACCCACCTCGAAGGAGCGGTAGGAGTCGCTGCCCTCGCTGAAGATGCCCGGCTTCTTGTCCATCTCCAGGACGACGTCCATCGCGCGGTCGTCCGCGACGAAGCTCAGCTCCACCTGGTTCAGCCCGCGGTACTGCGACGGCGGGTAGAACTCGATCTCCTGGTAGAAGGGCAGCCGCTGACGGGTGTGGCGGATGTGGCCCTTCTCCATGTCCGCGTTCTTGAAGCGGAAGCCCAGCTGGATGAAGGCGTCGAGAATCGCCTTCTGCGCCGGCAGCGGGTGCACGTTGACCGGGTCGAGGTCGCCCGGGTCGATGGCTCGGGCGATCTGCAGCTCGGTGGTGACGCCGATGTTCATCCCGCGCAGGCTCTGTCCGTCGATCATGGTGATCGGCGTCTCCCACGGGATCTCCAGTCCGAACGGGACCGTGTGCACGGCGCCCGCCTGGAGGTGGAAGGCCCCGCCGAGGCTCAGCTTCGTGAACTCGATGTTCTGCTTGTACTCCTGGTCGTCGTGGCCCTCGACCTCGACCTTGGCCTGAAGGCCGACCGACAGACCCTCGATCGCC
The DNA here is from genome assembly GCF_042725875.1 of Streptomyces sp. NPDC127038. NCBI lineage: Bacteria > Bacillati > Actinomycetota > Actinomycetes > Kitasatosporales > Streptomycetaceae > Streptomyces > Streptomyces sp. NPDC127038. The sequence continues at coordinate 16,076 of NZ_JBHXDQ010000111.1, forward strand.
TGGTCGACCGAGCCACCCTGGATCCGCACCTCGCCCTGGACGACGCCGCCCGGAACGGTGTTGGCCTCCGTCAGCACCGTCTCGACCGAAGCCCCACCGGCCCCCAGACTCGCAAGCAGCCGCTTGAACCCCATGTCGTCACTTCCTCCCCAGGCGATGCCTGTTCGTCCTCTGGCTGTATGGATCCCTTGATCCCTACAAACGCGATCCGGCCCCGGCCGGTTCCGCGCCCTCACCCTCGCAAGGGAAAGGGACCTCTGACCACCCCGCGCGCGGGTATCCGTCCGTCCGGCTCCGACCCCGCCGCACGGAGGCGGGGGAGGGACTACGCTCGTACGCCATGATCGCGGCCCCCGACCGTACGCCCCTGACCCGGGACTTCTTCGACCGCCCCGTCCTGGAGGTCGCCCCGGACCTGCTGGGGCGCGTCCTCGTACGGGCCACTCCGGACGGCCCGATCGAGCTGCGCCTCACGGAGGTCGAGGCGTACGACGGCCCGAACGACCCGGGATCGCACGCTTACCGCGGCCGCACGGCCCGCAACGGCGTGATGTTCGGCCCGCCCGGTCATGTGTACGTCTACTTCACCTACGGCATGTGGCACTGCATGAACCTGGTGTGCGGTCCCGAGGGCAGACCCAGTGGGGTGCTGCTCCGGGCCGGCGAGGTCGTCGAGGGTGCGGAGCTCGCCCGTAAACGTCGACTCTCGGCCCGATACGACAAGGAACTGGCCAAAGGGCCGGCGCGCCTCGCGACGGCCCTCGGGGTGGACCGGTCGCTCGACGGTGCGGACGCCTGTGGACCCGAGGGCTCCCCACTGACCCTGCTGAGGGGTACTCCCGTCCCCTCCGACCAGGTACGCAACGGTCCGCGCACCGGAGTGTCCGGCGACGGGGGCGTTCATCCCTGGCGTTTCTGGGTCGCCGGCGATCAGACGGTGAGTCCCTATAGAGCGCACGCGCCTCGCCGCCGCTCAACTTGACGCGCCTCTGGGGGATCCGTAATGTAGCCCGAGCCGCTTGAACCGGTTACGGCGTTCAGCCAGCAGCCGAGAGCGGCCAACCCACTACCTACGACTTCCCCGCAGCGGGGGCTTATTCGGCGTGCCTGCACGTCTGAATTCGAACCCGCGGAACTCGATTATGAGTCACCGAGGGAATCGGCTAACGTAGTGAATGTCGAAAGGCCGGAAACGCGAAAGCGCCGAAAGGCCGGAAGACAAGCCCCGCTGACTGGGAGTCAGGCCCGAAAGGATCTGATAGAGTCGGACTCGCCGGAAAGGGAAACGCGAAAGCGGAAACCTGGAAAGCGCCGAGGAAATCGGATACGGAAAC
>NZ_JBHXDQ010000112.1:0-17246 GCF_042725875.1 Streptomyces sp. NPDC127038
ACCCGGAAGCTAAGCCTCACAGCGCCGATGGTACTGCAGGGGGGACCCTGTGGGAGAGTAGGACGCCGCCGAACAAATTTTGTGAAAACCCCCGTGCCGGGGATACCGGTACGGGGGTTTTCTGCGTTCAGGGGTCATTTCCCGGCCGACGAGCATGCTGCATTTCCAGGAGTGCGAAAGGGGGCGGTCTCCACGAGGAGACCGCCCCCTTTTTCTTTTGCGTGGTGCGGTTACTTCAGGCGGGACGAAGCGACGATCGAGACGACGTGCGCCGGCACCAGCAGCCACACGATCGCCGTCACGGCGACCGTCGCGATCCGCGTGGCCGTCAGGTCGCCGAGCGCCAGATCCACCACGGCGGTGCCGAGCAGCAGGATCGTGCACTCGATCCCGTTGACCAGGCGGTGGAGGCCGACGGCCGAGGCGAGCCGGCGGACGTTCGCGAGACCGCTGGAGCGCGGCACGACGGCGGCGTCCGTCGCCTTCTCCATGCCGCTGTCGGAGCGGGCCACGTGCACGAGGTCGGAGGACGACTTCAGGAGCAGAACGCCGACCGCCGCGGCCAGACCGGCCACCAGATAGAGGTTCAGGCCCAGTTGAGCGGCGCGGATGCCCATGCCCACCATCACGGCCGCGTCGGCGAGATACGCGCCGAGACGGTCCAGATAGACGCCGAGCGGGCTGAACTGGCGCCGCCAGCGGGCCACTTCGCCGTCCACGCAGTCGAGCAGCAGATACAGCTGCATGAAGACGACGGAGAGCACGGCTCCACCGAGGCCCGGCAGGATCAGCGCGACTCCCGAGAGCATCCCCGCGAAGACCATGATCACGGTGATCTGGTTCGGCGAGATACGGGTGTCGACGAGATGGCGGGTCACGCGCAGGGAGAGGGACCTCATGTAGAGGCGGCCGGCCCAGTGCTCGGCGCGGCTGTCCAGCTTGCCCGTGGGATGGATGACGTCGCGGAGTTCCTCTAGTTGGACTTTGGCCATGCGGTGTTCTCCCTGGCGAGCTTGCGCGTGATCGGATCGGCCGGCTGACAACGCCGTACAGGGAAGAGCATGACGGTGGCCGGGCCCGTGGTGATCGGCAGGGTGGATTTCGGATGAGCCGGGCCGCACCCGCGTACTACGGTGACGGCCATGAACTCCAGGGCATACGAGATCCGTTCCATACGTTCCGACGAGTGGCGGCAGGTGAAGGAGCTGCGGCTCGACGCCCTGCGGGACCCCGTCGCCCACCTGGCTTTCCTGGAGACGTACGAGAACGCGGTCGCCGAGCCCGACGGCTTCTGGCAGGACCGGACGGCCGGGGCGGCCGCCGGTGCCACCGCGCGGCAGCAGATCGTGGCCGTGGGCGAGGACGGGGTGTGGGCCGGTTCCGTGACCGTGCTGGTCGAACCGGCCGGGGTGCCCGACGCGTTCGGGGAACTGCCCGCGTGCACGCAGGGGCACCTGGTGGGGGTCTACGTACGGCCCGAGTACCGGGGGAGCGAGGCCGGGGTGACCCGGGCGCTCTTCGACGCCGCTCTCGCCTGGTCCTGGGAGTCGGGCCTGGAGCGGGTCCGGCTGTTCGTGCACGAGAAGAACGGCCGCGCCGAGGCGTTCTACCGGAAGAGCGGCTTCGTGCCCACCGGGGAGACCACGCCGATGCCGGGCGGCACCGGTGAGCTGGAGCTGGAGTTCGTCATCACCCCGGGCTGAGGGATCGCCCCCGTACGCCTCGCCGGCTCAGACCGGAAGCTCGTACTGCGGCCAGCGCGAGCGGAGTTGCTCACGGGAGCGCAGAAGGGCCACCGTCGGCAGACCGCGGGCCGGGCCCGTGGTCAGCAGCTCGGGGAGCTGCGGGAGCGGGGCCACGGCCGCGATGTCGTCCAGGACGAGCGTGAATGGTGGGTCGAGCCGACCGGAGGATGACCGTTCGGCCATGCGCCGGCCACGCTCGACCACGCTTGAGGCGAGGGCCGTCAAGAGGGGCATGGCGCCGGGGCCGGCCTTGGGGTCCTCGAGGGGTTCACCGATCATATAAAGAGTGCCCCCTTCATTGACGAAGGAATCCAAGGCGAGGCTGTCATTTCGGTTCGGAGTGCAGGACTCCCGGATGTTGACGGTCGCGAGCGAGGACAGCGCACGTGCCGTCAGCTCCTGGGCGATGTCCCGGCGTTCGGGGTGGGAGACGAGCGCGGCCTCCAGCTCGCCCGCGGCACCGGAAGCGGCCCTGGGATGCGTCCGCAGGGCCCGTACGGCGTCCTGCACCTGAGAGCCCTGGGCCCAGCGGTGGACATGGCGGAAGGCCTTGCCCTCCACCGCGGCGGCGTGCAGATAGCAGCGCATCAGGGTCTCCGCGACATCGGCCATCGGCTGGTCCGCCCTGGCCGAGGGGCGCACCGGGGCGAGGAGCGCGGCCGCCCGGGCCGCGGCCGTGTCCCTGTCCTCGCAGCCGGCCGTGGGAGACCAGTGCAGCCGGGCCGGGGTGTCGCAGAGGTGGGACGGGTCGTAGAGGAGGACGGGCCCCAGTTTGGCGCGCGCGTCCTTTGTGGCCGCCCAGGTGCGGGGGTCGGAGGTGACGACCAGGGCCGGGCCCTCGGCGTCGCGCACCGCCTGGGCCGCGGTGAGGTGGCGGGTCTCCGCGGGGGCGAGGACGACCGCGTGCGGGGCCGTCCAGGCGGGCTCCCGCCGCGGTGCGGTGCCGGGACCCGAGACCCCGGAGGACGCGGCCCCCGTGAGCCCGGAAGTGGCCCCGGTGAGCCCGGGAGTCCCGGTGAGGGCGGAGGCGGCACCGGTGAAACCGTGGGTCTCGGCGGCTCCTGGGGCGCCGGCGGGGCCTGGGGCTCCCGCGGTACGGACGGCCGCGGCCTCGGGGGCGGCGACGGCCTCCCAGCCGCCCTCGGCCGCCCTGGGGGCCGTCTCCAGGGGCTGTGTGGGCAGTGGCCGCCGTTCCGTCCTGGCCGGAGGCACCACGAGGTCGGGCGCCTCGGCGGAGGCCACGGAAGCCCCCGGCACCTCAGATACCCCGGATACCCCTGACACCCCTGACGCACCTGTCGTCCCGGTCGCCTTCGCCGCTCTGGCCGCCGCCCGGCTCCGTGCCCGTCCCGCCCGCCACCGGGCCACCGTGCCCATCACGAACACGGCGAGGACCAGCAGCACCATCAACTGCCCGATGAACAGCCCCCAGAAGAGGCCGTAGCCCGACAACTGGGAGGCCGGGGTGTCGGGCCAGGCGCCCGCGATGTCGTGCGGGGCGCCGATCAGATGCCGCATGGCCACGGGCGTACGGGTGAAGGTGATCGCGTCCGGCCAGGCGCCGCGGGAGAACCAGCCCGCGAGGCCCGTCGCCGTCCACACCATCAGGGTCATGCCGAGGAGGAAGCCCAGCACCCCGATGAGCAGGCCGTCGGGGATGCCGCCCGGCCCCTCGTGCCGGGGGCCGTGCCGATCCTCGTGCCGGTCGGGGTACTGGCTCATCTCAGGCCACCGTGGACTCGGCGGAGCCGTCGATGTCGCTGAGATGTTGCTCCATGAAGGCCGCCGCTCTTTCCTCGGCCTCCAGTTCGGCGGCGCGCAGGGCGTCGTCGGCGGCGAGGTCGGCGGACGACTCCGTCATCGCGCGGTCGGTGAACACCAGCGGGCGTTCCGTCTCGGTGATGAGGTGCTTGACCACCTGGACGTTCCCGTTGACGTCCCAGACGGCGATGCCCGGGGTCAGCGTCGGGATGATCTCCACCGCCCAGCGGGGCAGGCCGAGGACCCGGCCCGTGGACCGGGCCTCGTCCGCCTTCTGCGCGTAGATGGTCCGGGTCGAGGCCATCTTCAGGATCGCGGCGGCCTCCTTGGCCGCCGCTCCGTCGACGACGTCCGAGAGATGGTGGACCACCGCCACGAAGGACAGGCCGAGGCGGCGCCCGAACTTGAGCAGCCGCTGGAACAGCTGGGCCACGAACGGGCTGTTGATGATGTGCCACGCCTCCTCCACCAGGAAGATGCGCTTCTTGCGGTCGGGCCGGATCCAGGTGTGCTCCAGCCACACACCGACGATCGCCATCAGGATGGGCATGGCGATGGAGTTGCGGTCGATGTGCGACAGGTCGAAGACGATGAGCGGGGCGTCCAGGTCGATGCCGACCGTCGTCGGGCCGTCGAACATGCCCCGCAGGTCACCGTCGACGAGCCGGTCCAGGACCAGGGCCACGTCCAGACCCCAGGCCCGTACGTCGTCTATGGCGACGTTCATCGCCTCGGCGGACTCCGGTTCGGGGTGGCGCAGTTGCTCGACGATGTCGGTGAGCACCGGCTGGCGCTCGACGATCGTCTCGTTGACGTAGGCGTGGGCGACCTTCAGGGCGAAGCCGGACCGCTCGTCGAGGCCGTGGCCCATCGCGACCTCGATGATGGTGCGCAGCAGGGCGAGCTGGCCCGTCGTCGTGATCGAGGGGTCGAGCGGGTTGAGCCGGATGCCCATGTCCAGGGCGGCCGTCGGGTCGAGCCGGATGGGAGTTATCCCCAGCTCCTCCGCGATGAGGTTCCATTCGCCGACGCCGTCCTCGCCCTGGGCGTCGAGGACGACGACCTGGCGGTCGCGGAAGCGCAGCTGCCGCAGGACGTACGTCTTCTCCAGGGCCGACTTGCCGTTGCCGGACTCGCCGAGGACCAGCCAGTGCGGGGCGGGGAGCTGCTGCCCGTACAGCTGGAAGGGGTCGTAGATGTAGCCCTTGCCGGAGTACACCTCGCGGCCGATGATGACGCCCGAGTCGCCCAGACCCGGTGCGGCGGTCGGCAGGTAGACCGCCTGCGCCTGGCCCGTGGAGGTGCGTACGGGCAGGCGGGTCGTCTCGACCTTGCCGAAGAGGAAGGACGTGAAGGCGTCGGTCGCGGCGGACAGCGGATCCCGCATCAGTGCATCAGCCCCTACCTGCGGATTCCGGTGGCGAACGGCAGTGTGTTGACGAAGGCGCGGTGGTGCTCGCGGTCGCACCACTCCAGCTTCAGGTACGACTTGCCGGCCGAGGCGCGGATGGTGCGCTTGTCGCGGGCGAGGGCCTCGGGGTTGCGGGAGGAGACGGTGATGTAGCCGACGAGGTTGACGCCCGCGGCGCCGCTCGCCAGGTCCTCGCCGCGTTGGTCGAGACGGTTGTGCGAGGCGATGTCGCGCGGGTCGACGGTGCGGTTCATCTTGGCGGCGCGGCTGGCCTCGGCCTCGTCGTTGGTCTTCTCGGTCAGCATGCGCTCGATGGCGATCTCGGTGGGTTCGAGGTCCATGGTCACGGCGACCGTGCGGATGACGTCGGGGGTGTGGACGAGGAGCGGGGCGAGGAAGTTGACGCCGACCGGGGTCATCGGCCATTCCTTCACCCAGGCCGTGGCGTGGCACCACGGGGCGCGGGTGGAGGACTCACGGGTCTTCGCCTGGAGGTATGTGGGCTCCATGGCGTCCAGTTCGGCCGGCCAGGCGTTGCGCCTGGTCATCGCCTGGATGTGGTCGATCGGGTGGTCGGGGTCGTACATCGAGTGCACGAGGGAGGCGAGCCGGCCCTGGCCGAGCGGCTGCCGTACGCGGATGTCGGCTTCCTGGAGCCGGGAGCAGATGTCGGTGAGCTCGCGGGCCATGACGACGGCGAGCCCGGCGTCCCGGTCGACCTTGCGGCCGCCCTGGGGCCGTGCCGCGCGGGCCATGGCCTGTCCCTCGGCGGCCAGTTCGCGCGAGTAGTGCATGCAGGCGACGAGATAGGCGCGGTGCTGCTCGCTGCTGGTGGACACCATGGACTGGAGCTGGTCGTACGACTGCTGGAGCCAGCCGGGGGCGCGGTCGTCGCCGCGCTGGGAGACGTCCTTGGCGTGGGCGTCCGGGTCGGCGGGCAGGGTGCGGGCCAGCATCTGGAGGCGGGTGACGAAGCCGTCGCCGTTCGCCACGTGCTTGAGCAGCGTGCCGAAGCGGTCGACGAGGGCCTCCTGGTCCTCGCTGTCCCGCAGTCCGACGCCGGGTCCCTCGATCTCGATGGCGGCCGTGACGGTCCGCCGGTCGGCGTGCAGCAGCACGGCGATCTCGTCGGGGCCGAACGGGGCGGCGAGCCAGGAGATGCGCCCGATGCCGGGCGGCGGTCCGATCTCGACCTCCCGGCCGTCGAAGCGGGTTCCGGCCTCCATCACCTGGTTGCGATAGGCCGTGCCCTGCCGCAGGCTCCGCTTGTAACTGCGGTTGATCTCGAACCACTTGTAGAACGTGCGCCGCTTGTACGGGACGTAGACCGCGGCGAGCGCGAGCAGCGGGAAGCCCATCAGCAGCACGATGCGCAGGGAGAGCACCGGGACGAGCAGGCCGCACATCATGCCGAGGAACGCGCCGCCGATGATGAGCGCGATCTCGCCGGACTCGCGGTTCCGGCCGACGATCGCGTTCGGCCGGGCGCGGCCGATCAGATATGTACGGCGGGGCGTGACCGGATGGGACAGGTGGGACTCGGTCGTCAACGCCCTTCACCTCCCGTGCGGTTGCTGTTGCGGGTGTTGCCTGCGTGCGGGGTGTTGACCGGGCTGCTGCGCGGCGGTGGTGCGGCGGAGGGGACAGATCCGCCGCCTCCGTTCGGGGTGCGGCTGCTGTGTGCGGCCACGCCGCCGGACGCGGGGTTGGCGGGCCGGGGCTGGCTGTTGCCGCCTCCGCCGCCACCGTTGTTGTCGGCGCGGGTGCTGTGCGTCTTGATGCCCTGCGCGACCAGGGTGGCCGGCGAGCTGATCACGGCGGCGGCCTTGCCCTCGGCGCCTTGCATGATGCGGTTGTTGCGGGAGCCGGCGATCTCGTCGCCGAAGCCGGGGACGAAGCGGTAGATCATCGCGCTGGCGAAGATGGCGAGCAGGATGATGGCGAGCCCGGAGACGACGGCGGAGAAGGAGTCGGGGCCGTTGTCGGAGGTCGACAGGGCGCCGGCGAGGCCCAGCACGATCACGATGACCGGTTTGACGAGGATGACCGCGATCATGATGCCCGCCCAGCGGCGGACGTGGCCCCACAGGTTCTTGTCGACGAGGCCGGCGTAGACGACGGTGCCGAGGAGGGCGCCGACGTAGAGGAGCGCGGCGCGGATGACCAGCTCCAGCCAGAGGATGCCGGCGGCAAGGATCGAGACCATCGAGACGACGATCAGCATGATGGGGCCGCCGCCGATGTTGCTGCCCTTGTTCAGGGCGCCGGAGAACGTGCCGAAGAAGGTGTCCGTCTGGTTGCCGGTCGTCTTGGCGAGCACTTCCGTGACGCCGTCCGTCGCCGAGACGACGGTGTAGAGGATCAGCGGGGTGAAAGCCGAGGCCAGCACGGTCAGCCAGAGGAAGCCGATCGCCTCGGACAGGGCGGTGCCGAGGGGGACGCCTCGCACGGCCCGCTTGGCGACGGCGAGCAGCCACAGGAGCAGGGTCAGGATCGTGGACGCCGCGAAGACGACGGCGTACTGCTGGAGGAACTTGGAGTTCGTGAAGTCGACGTTGGCGGTCTCGTTCACGGCGGCGGAGAGTTTGTCGATGGTCCAGGAGGCGGCGTCGGCACAGCCCTTGGCCAGCGAGGAGAGGGGGTCCAGGGTGGACCCGACCCCGGGATCGGTGCTCAGCCCGGACTTCCCGGAGCCTTTGGTACCGCTCTCGCAGTATTGCTTGGCGGGGCCGATCAGGAGATGGCACGAGTCCTTGGAGGGCGACGGCGTCGGGCTGGGTGCCGCCACGGCACGGGTGGCGAGCAGGACGGCGGCGCTCTGTACGGCGGTGACGACGGCCGTGAGCTTGAGGACACTGCTTCGGCTACCGGGCATACGTGAACCCTCCGTACTCCTCGATGGCCTTGCTGATCTCGTCGGAGGTGGCGGCTTTGTCGTCGCCGGGGACCGGCGCGGGGCCGTCCGTCTGGGAGTCCGCCACGATCTTCCAGTCCCCGTTGTCCCACCGGAGCTCGAAGGTCCAGGTCTTCCAGGTCGAACTGACCGGGTCGGTCGACGTCTGGCCGGACATCCCGATGAGGCCCATGTACCAGACCGAGATCTTGGCGCCGGACGCGTCGAAGTGTCCGACCTTGGTGCCGACCGGGACCGTGCGTGAGACGAAGGTGTCGCCCGACGGCGCGTTGCCGTTCGCATCGAGTCCGAGCCTGCTCAGGAAGTCGGTCGAGTACGCCTGGTCCATCGGACCCTGGAGTCGGTCGACGGCGGCGGTTGTGTAGATCGCTCTGACGATGCCGTGCCGCGTGGCCGTGTTGAACATGCCCGTGGAGCCCAGCGCCACCGCATAGTTCGCCGCAGCGGACTCCGCTCCCTCTCGTGTGTGCGGGAAGCCCGAGGGGATGCCCGTGGTCTTCGTCGTCACCGGGTGGTTGCCGGAGGGCGCCGTGGGAGACGTTCTCGCCTTGTCGCCGCTCCCCCCGCCGGAGGCGTCCGTGTTGTCGCCGCGGTTCGCGAAGGCGATCGCGGCGATGAGCAGGACGACCACGCCGACCACCGTGACCAGGCTCCGTGAGGACGACCCGCGTCCGCGCCGCGCGCCGCCGTAGACGTCTCCGGGACGGTCGGGCAGGCGGGTGCGGGTCTGGCCGGAGCCGCCGTACCCCCCGTCGTCGCCGCGCGGGCCGTCCCCGTACCCGGGTTCGTCACCGAGACTCATGCCGCGTACGCCCCCTCAACCTCTCGCTGAACCATGTAGTACGACGGTAGCCGTGCTGGTTCCCGCGCGGGCGCGGTGTGGTGACTGGACATCAGGGAGTTGCAACCTCAGCCGGTGGGCACGACGGACGGATGGGTCGGTGGAGCGAGGATCCGGGCGCGCCCGGCCGGGTACTGACGCTGCGCCGGGTGGGCGCGGCCCGGCCGGGCTACACGGCCATGCCGTACACGATGGTGAAGAGCGTGCCGAGGGAACCGATGATGAAGACGCCCGTGAGCCCGGCGATGATGAGGCCCTTGCCCTGTTCCGCGCTGAAGGTGTCGCGGAGGGCCGTCGCGCCGATGCGCTGTTTGGCCGCGCCCCAGATCGCGATGCCGAGGCAGAGCAGGATGGCGACCGCCATCACCACCTCGACCATCACCTTGGCTTCGTTGCCCAGGCTGCCGAACGGGCCCCAGTCCGGGGCGATTCCACCGATGATTGTGTTGATGTCGCCCTTGTCGGCTGCGAAAAGCATGTAAGTCACCGCCCCTAGTGGGTAGTTCTGCACCCCCTGCCACTGCGCGCAGAGGTCGGGCCCATTCTCGCCGACGATGACGCCTTCGTATGTCGACTTGACGTCATTGGTTGGCGGGATTCGTGCGAATTCCTTGGCACCGGCGTACGCGGGACCCTCTCGGGAGGCGTATGGCGGTATACGACGAGTCGTATCGTCACTCTGTGTATCACGGCTGGTCACGCCGGGCAATGAAGCGGAAGCGAAACCTGTCGTGTGGTTCCGTCGTTGTCCCCTTCTACGGATCACGCGCGGCGCCGGGATTCGAACGGACGCGGCCGCGCGGGAAGGATCCTGACGGTGCGTCGCGCCGGTGTTCCCCGGGTCGCGGGGTCCGCCCCGGGTGGACGGCGGACAGCGGAACGGGCCGCGGCTGGTTGCCGCGGCCCGTTCGCCGGGTGGTGCCAGGGAACCCCACGTTTCCCGGCACGGCCCGCACTCCGGAGGTCAGCCGGTGAACGCGGTGACACCCTCCGGGGTGCCCCATCCGGTCGGGCCGTCGTAGCCCGTGGTCGCGGTGCAGAGGTAACTGGTGGAGCAGCTGCCGTTGTTGCCCGAGGTCACGTCGTTGAGCGCCGAGGTGCCGGCCGCCGTGTACGGGAACTTGGCGGGGTAGGAGCCGCTGGACGGCGTGCCGCCGAGGGCGTAGACGCCCGCGATGATCGGCGAGGAGGCGCTGGTGCCGCCGAACGTGTACCAGCCCGCCGTGATGCCGTACGAGTCGTACACCGCCACGCCGGTGGCCGGGTCCGCGACCGCCGAGACGTCGGAGACGGTGCGCTTGGTGCAGCCCGTGTCGGTCTGCCAGCTCGGCTTGGTGTCGTACGAGGAGCAGCCGGATCCCGTGCCCTCGGTGCTGCTGGTCTTCCAGACCGACTCGGTCCAGCCGCGGCTGGTGGAGGTCGCCTTGGTCAGCGCGGTGCCGCCGACGGCGGTGACGTACTGCGAGGCGGCCGGGTACTCGGCGCCGTAGCCCTCGTCACCCGCGCTGACGGTGATGGCGACACCGGTGTGCTTGAAGTACGAGGTGTCGTACGAGCTGTCGGAGGAGGACTCGGAGCCGCCGTAGCTGTTGGAGACGTACTTCGCGCCCAGGGTGACCGCCTCGTTCACGGCGGTGCCGAGGTTGGCCATCGAGGAGGACTTGGCCTCGACGAGGGTGATGTTGCACTTGGGGCAGATGGCGCTCGCCATGTCGAGGTCGAGGGAGATCTCCTCGGCCCAGCCGCTGTCGCTCGTCGGGAGCGAGGTGGTCGAGCCGGTCTGGCTGACCTGCTTGAAGCAGCCGTTGGCGACGGTGCACGCGCTCAGGCCGTAGTACGAGCGGTAGGTCGCGAGGTCGGCCGCGGCGTTGGGGTCGTTGTAGGCGTCGACGATGGCTATGGTCTCGCCCGAGCCGTTGGAGGAGGCCGCGGAGGTCAGGCCGTACGCGGACTGGAGGTCCGTCGGCCCGAAGCCGGACGGGGTGGAGGCGGTGGCGGCCGCGGGGGCGACCCCCTTGGCGAAGGCCTTGTCCGCCATGTACTCGGTGACGCCGCCGGTGACCCGCTTCGTGTCGCAGGCGGCGAAGCCGGCCTTCGCGGGCGTCGCGCACGCCCTGGTCCAGCTGACGTGGGGGGTGACCTTGGCGGCGGCGGTGTGCGCCTGTGCGGATCCGGCGCCGCCGAGGCCCGCGAGGACGAGGGCGGCGACGCCGAAGACGGCCGCGCCGGCCCGGCGCAGGCCGCCGGGGGTGGGGGAAGGTCTCTGGGGGAGTGTGGTGCGCAACGTACAGCCTCCTGGGAGTGGTGGACAGGGGCGGTGCGGGTGCGCCGCCGGTTCGGTGTCCCCGGCGGTGGGCCGAGCGGCCCGCGACGACCATCCCTTGTTGAGTACGCGACAACAAGGGGCTTCTGGAAGTCTTGCTTCCGCATTGCCGAACGCGGCGGGCACGTGACCCGCCCATGGCTCGCGGATGGCGGGAGACTGACGGCCGCTTGACCCAACTCACAGCTCGTTCAGGGGAATTGCACTGGTGACGGCGCCGCGCCCCGCATCCGGCCGGGTGCGCCCGTGATAGGCAACGCCCCGGGGGCCCAGCCCGTGCGGAGGAGCCGGGAGCGGCGCCCGAGGGACTCGGGCGACGGCGAGGGAAGACCTCCGGAGGAGCAACCGTGATCGACGTGAGCCATCAGATCGACGCCGTGAGCCGGACCGTCGGCACGCGCGAGTACAAGGGGCGGACGGCCCGCGTGGTGAAGCTCGGCCAGGCCTACGACGCGACGGTCGAGGACGTCTGGGACGCCTGCACCCGCGCGGAGCGCATCCCCCGCTGGTTCCTGCCCGTCTCCGGCGACCTCCGCCTCGGCGGGACCTACCAGCTGGAGGGCAACGCCGGCGGCACGGTGGAGCGCTGCGAGCCGCCCGTGAGCTTCGCCGCGACCTGGGAGTACGGCGGCGACGTCAGCTGGATCGAGGTGCGGGTGACCCCGGAGGGCGGCCGCACCCGCCTCGACCTCGAACACATCGCCCATGTGGACGGCGAGCGCTGGGCGCAGTTCGGCCCCGGCGCGGTCGGCGTCGGCTGGGATCTCGGCCTGATGGGCCTGGCCGGCCACCTCGGTTCCCCCGGCGGCGTCCTGGAGCCGAAGGACAGCATGGCCTGGATGGGCTCCGACGAGGGCCGCGACTTCATCACGCGCAGCAGCGAGAGCTGGTACGAGGCGAACGTGGCCGCCGGTGAGCCGCAGGACGGCGCCCGGGGCGCGGCGGACCGGACCACGGCGGCGTACACGGGAGCCGAACCGGAGTGAGGCCGCCCGCGCCCACCCCATGACCGCACGGCCCCGGGAACGGCCCCGGGAGCGGTCTCCGGAGAGAGCTCACGGCTCACGGGCGGTTCCCGGAGACCCTCACGGCCTCACGAGCGGTCCGCGGAGGGCGCCGGGGGTCCCGTGCCCTCCAGCCCCTCGACGAAGTGGTCGAACTCGCCCGCCCTGACCCCCAGGACGAACGCGTCCCACTTCCTGCGGGTGGTGGTGACCACGTTCCCGGGATCGCTCGTCTCCCGGAGATGGACCAGATCGTCCTCCCCGAAGGCGATCTCGATCCAGGGACCCGGCCCGGTCGCCTCCTCGGGGGCGGCACGGACCCAGTCGAGTCCGGGGGAGGGCTCAGCCACGGTCGTGCCCCTCGCGGTACGGGGCCTTCCGCCGGGTCGGCGCGGGCATCGCGGACTCCTTCACAGGTCCTCGTGGGCGGTGCGGACGACGTCCGGGGCCACCGTATCCCCGCCCCGCACGGGCCCGCTCCGGCGCCCGGGGGACGTACGGGGCCGAAAAACCGCCCGGAGCCCCCGCGACCTGCGGGTCCATGGGTACGACCGGGTGACGGTGGCCGGGCGGGGTCGGCATTCACAGGTGATACTCGGACAGGTCCGAGGTTTTTCTCACCCGCTTGCGGCAAGGTGAGGGGCGATGAAGAGCATCCGCATCACCCGTCTCCCAGACACCCGGCGGCCCGCACTGCTGGGCGCGGCCCTCGTGCTGCTGGCGGTGACGTCCTCGTCCGTCGCCTCGGCCGACGACGGCCCGGGGCCCTTCGGCGTGACCGTCCAGGCCGCCGTCAACAGCCGCAGCGTCCGGGTGGGCGCGCTCTTCCACGGGAGCGCCGCCGGCCAGGGCGGGGGCGGGCACTTCTGCACCGCCTCCGTCGTGAACAGCGGAGGACGCGACCTCATCCTCACCGCCGCACACTGCCTCGACGGGGAGGCGCAGCTGTCCTTCGCGCCCGGCTACCGCGACGGCAAGGCGCCGTACGGCTACTGGGACGTCCAGGGCGTCTTCCTGCCCGACGGGTGGAAGCAGGACCAGGACGAGGACAGCGACGTCGCCTTCGCCGTCCTCGCCACCCGCGACGGCCAGGAGGTCGAGGACGCCGTCGGCGGCGGGAACTCCTTCGCCGCCCACCGCACCACCGGGGCCACCGCCGTCACCGTCACCGGATACCCCGCCTCCGTCGACACCCCCATCACCTGCACCGACAAGCCCACCGCGCACAGCCGCACGCAGCAGCGCGTCGAGTGCCCCGCCTTCGCCGGCGGAACCAGCGGCAGTCCCTGGGTGAACGGGGACGGGGCGGTCGTCGGGGTCATCGGCGGCCACGAGCAGGGCGGGGACACCGACGACGTCTCCTACAGCGCCGTCTTCGGCAGCGAGGCCGAGGAGCTGTACCACGTGGCGGCCCTGGCCGGATAGCGTCCCCGCGGTGGGACATACCGCTCCGCGCGTGCGCGCGACACCCTTTCCGCGGGGGTGCCCGCCTCTACACTGACGTCGGCGGACTCCCGGACGGCGAGGGGCGGTTGACGGTGCGTAAGGCGTGGATCCTGGCGACCGTGGCCCTCGGCGCGGGGATGGGCTTCGTGATGCTGCTCGTCGTCGGCGTCTACCTGGTCGCCGGGAACCTCGCGGGCGGCATCGGCGGCGGTTCGGTCGGGCTCGCCAAGGGCGCCGTGCCGGCCGCGTACCAGAGCCTCGTCCAGAAGTGGGGCAATCTCTGCCCCGCGATCAATCCCGCGCTGCTCGCCGCCCAGCTGTATCAGGAGAGCGGATTCAATCCGAACGCGAAGAGCCCGGCGAAGGCCGAAGGGATAGCGCAATTCATTCCGGGGACCTGGGCCACGCACGGAGTCGACGGCGACGGCGACGGCGTCCGTGACGTATGGAACCCGAATGACGCGATTCCGTCGGCCGCCTCGTACGACTGCCAGTTGGCCTCCTATGTGAAGACCGTTCCGGGAAACGTCACCGACAACATGCTCGCCGCCTACAACGCGGGCTCCGACGCGGTCATCAGGTACGGGGGCGTGCCGCCGTACGCGGAGACCCGGAACTACGTGAAGTCGATCACCACGCTGTCCAAGAGCTTCGCGGCTCCCGTCACCCGCGTCGACCCCTCCGAGCAGGCCGCGGCCGCCATCACGTACGCGCAGCGGAAGCTCGGCACGCCCTACCTGTGGGGCGGCAACGGCACGGCTGACCAGGGCGGACGGTTCGACTGCTCGGGGCTGACGAAGGCATCGTACGACAGTGTCGGGGTGAGCCTGCCGCGGGTGGCCAACGACCAGTACAACGCGGGACCGCATCCCAGGCGCGACGAACTCCTGCCGGGGGACCTGGTCTTCTTCTCCGACGACCTCACCAACTCCCGTGCCATTCGGCACGTGGGCATCTACGTGGGCGGCGGATACATGATCGACGCCCCCAGGCCGGGTGCCGTCATCCGCTTCGACCCCGTCGACACGCCCGACTACTTCGGGGCCACACGGGTGACCGAGGATGGCGCGAAAGCATTGCCCACTTCGGTATGAATCCACCCCCTGATCTGCGGGGATATCTCTCTTCGATAACGTGTGAGTGATCATTCCGTGGAGGGTGGAACGTATGGGAGGGGACCGTGCGTTCCTTTTGACGTAGAGAACTGATCTACAACCACGGGGGTGGATCGAGCGACGCGCGAAAGGGCGCGGTCGCCGGGAAAGACGACGAAGGGGCCGCAGCGCCATGGCGCAACTCGCCGAATCCGGTTCGAACCCCGACGTCGACCTGCTCTACGACATCAATGGCCTGGCCAAGCACGCGCCCCACTGGGCCGACCGGATCATGGAGTTCGTCGGCGAGTGGGGTCTGCTGCTCGCGATGGTCCTGCTGGTCGTGTGGTGCTGGTCGACCGTCCGGCGGAGCGGCGGCGCCGACGCGGCCTCGTCCGTGGCCGCACTCGTGTGGGCGCCGCTCGCGGCCGGGATCGCGCTCCTGGTGAACATCCCGATAAGGGGCTTCGTGCAGCGCCCGCGCCCCTTCGTGGACCACCAGGGCCTGGACGTCCTCGTGGGCGGCAAGACCGACTTCTCCTTCGTCAGCGACCACGCCACCATCACCATGGCGATGGGCGTCGGACTCTTCGTCGCCAACCGGAGGTTCGGGCTCGCCGGGATCGCGCTCGCGCT
Source organism: Streptomyces sp. NPDC127038 (assembly GCF_042725875.1). Lineage (NCBI taxonomy): Bacteria > Bacillati > Actinomycetota > Actinomycetes > Kitasatosporales > Streptomycetaceae > Streptomyces > Streptomyces sp. NPDC127038. The sequence goes on from NZ_JBHXDQ010000112.1 coordinate 15,176, forward strand.
GCTCGAAGGGTTCTGCCGGGTCTTCATGGGCGTTCACTACCCGACGGACGTCATCGGCGGGTTCGCGCTCGGCACGGCCGTCGTCCTGCTGCTGTCGCCGCTCGCCATGGCCCTGCTGACCCCGGTCATGAAGGCCGTGGAGACGGCGCCCCGCGCGGGCCGGCTGATCCGGGCGCGCGGCACCGCGCCCGCCGGGCGGCAGAGCCTGATCCCGGGGGCGCGGGCCGAGCACACGGAGGAACGCGACCTCGCCGCGTAGGCCGCGGCGGGCCGGCAGGGGCCTCAGAGGGCCTGGGGGAACGAGAAGAAGCGGTTCGGGTCGTACTGGTGCTTGAGGGCCGCCAGGCGGCCGGCCGCGTCGCCGTAGTACGCCTTGCGCCAGTTCGTCAGCGTCGGGTCCGTGTAGTTCTGGTAGGCCGCGCCCGAGGCGTACCGGCCCATCGCGTTGTGAGCACCCGTCAGCCAGGACTGGGCGGTCGTGCCGGAGGTGGCCGCCGGCCACGAGACGATGTACTGCGCGAGCATGCGCGAGCGGCGGTGCACGAACGCCGTGGCGGTCGGCGCGACGCGGTTGACGGCGCCGCCGAGCGCGGTGAGCGCGATGCTGCCCGCGCCGCCGCGGACCGCGGAGATCTGGTTCAGGAGCGTCTGGATGCCGGCCGCCGGTATCGAGCGGTCGAAGAAGTCCGAGCGGGCAGTGTACGTCTCGCGGCCGAGGTCGCCCTGCGGGCTGCGGCCCGGCGTCGAACCCGGCAGATGGCACTGGGCGTCCGCGGAGAACGAGGAGCAGCCCGCGTAGACCTCCATCGACTCCTCGTACGAGCGCCGCTTGAGGGAGACGCTGCGCGCGGGGGAGCCGATCCGGTCGGCCAGCCGGTCCACCGCGTTCTGGAGCTCGCCGTAGGTGCCGAGGGAGAAGGCGGCTATGGAGACGGTGGGCGTGCCGCCGGCCGACTTGGCCAGGTGGCAGGACGACCAGATCTCGTCCGGCTGGCTCGGACCCCACTCCTGCCAGGCCTTCACCACGGCGGCGGCCTTGGCCCACGGCCAGGTCATGTACGCCGAGACGCCCTGCGGTGCGGGGTGGGTCTTGAAGCGGAGCTCGGTGACGACGCCGAAGTTGCCGTTGCCGGCTCCGCGCAGGGCCCAGAACAGGTCCTTGTTCTCGCTCGCGTTCGCGGTGAGCTGCTTGCCGTCGGCGGTGATCAGCGTCGCCTGGGTGAGGCTGTCGCAGGTCAGTCCGTACGCCCGGGACACGACGCCGTGGCCGCCGCCCAGGGTCAGTCCTGAGACGCCCACGGTGGGGCAGGAACCGGCGGGGATGGTGACGCCCTTCGCGGCGAGGGCGCGGTAGACGTCGATCAGCTTGGAACCGGCGCCGACGACCGCCTCGTTCGCCGAGGCGCGGATCTTGTTCAGCTTGGAGACGTCGATGATCAGGCGGCCGTCGCCGGATGACCAGCCGGCGTAGGAGTGGCCGCCGTTGCGGATCGACACCTTCACCCCGTGGGCGCGGGCGTAGTCCATGGTCGTACGGATGTCGTCGGCGTGGGCGACGTAGGCGACGGCGGCGGGCTTCAGGTTGTCGAAGCGGGTGTTGTACAGCTGGTGGGCGGCGGGCCAGCTGTGGTCGCCGGGGCGGATCAGGGCGCCGTCGAGCTGGTGGCCCAGCGCGATCCAGTTGGCGGCCGCGCTGTCGGCGGCGGTCGCCGTGCGGATGCCGGTGGTTCCCTTCGCGGTGCCCGTGGCGCTCGTGCTCGCCTTGCCGTCGGCGTGTGTGCCGCTCTTGCCGCTGCACGCGGACGTGGCCGCCGCCGCGAGGACGGCCGTGGTGCCGCCGATGAACGAACGCCGTTGCATGTGTGCCTCCCGTGGGTTCCGTGGAACGAGACGGGGCTCCGGGCCGGGGGGTTCCCGGCCTGTGTCGCAGAACGGCTACAGCGGCGGTGGTCGGGGCCGGCGGTCGCGGGTCCGGCGGGTGGGTGGGTCGGGGCCGTGCCGGTGCATCAGGCCGTCGGGGGGGGGTGGGGGGTGGGGGTGGGGGGGGGCGGGCCTGGGTGTTCCGGGCCCG
>NZ_JBHXDQ010000113.1:0-14180 GCF_042725875.1 Streptomyces sp. NPDC127038
GCCGTACGTCCCTCTGCCGTCTGCGGTACGGGTTCAGCGGGCCGCCCGCTGCAGCCGGGCCAGCGTTCCCCACAGCGCCCCCGGGGTGGCGAAGGTGTCCAGGGAGAGGACATCGTCGACGAAGTGCACGTGATAGGCGCCCTCCAGCGAGCCCAGCAGCTCCACCGCGCCCAGCGAGTCCAGACCCGAGAGCCTCAGGTCCGTGTCGGCCTCCAGCGGTTCGCCGGCGCCCAGGAACGGCAGGTACTCACGCAGCAGTTCCTCGAACTTCTCGTCCCAAGCCATTGCTGGCCTCACCCCTTTTTTTCGTGCCGACTCGTCGGTCGTCTCGTCAGTTGCTTCGGCTGTCGTCTGCGGTGTTCGTCTTCGGTGTTCGGCTGCGGTGGTGGTCCGCGGTGGTGGTCCGGTGGTCTGTTCGTCCGTGCGGGGCCGTCGTCGTACGCCGTCACCGGGGCCGGCCGGTGGTGGCCGGGGCGGGAGCGGGCCGGGCGGGCCGGGTGGTGGACGGGGTGGTGGCGGACAGGGTGGCGAGGACCACCGCCCGTACGGCCGGGCGCGGCAGACGGGTCTCGTCGAGCAGGCCCGCGGCGGCCAGGCCGGCCAGGCCCTGGCGGACCGCGGCCGGCGCGATGCCGGTCAGCTGGGCGATGCGCCCGGGTGTGGCGGTGTCCTCCAGCAGGACCGCGGCCCGGGCGATGGCCGCGGCCCGGGCGCCGCAGCGGTGCAGACAGGCCTGCACCGCCCGGGCGAAGAGGGAGTCGGGGTCCGGGAACGGGCGCCGCGGTGCGGTCCGGGCGGCGGGGTCCGGTGAGGTCAGCAGGGCGTCCAGCAGCAGGGGGTTGCCGCCGCTTGCCTCGTGGAGGAACGCGGCCTGCCCGCCGCGGCCGGCCCGTTCGGCGAGCAGGCCCACCTCGGCCGGGCCCAGCGGCTCCAGACGGATGCGCCGGGTCGCCGGCCGGCGCGTCAGCTCCTCCGCGAACACCGGGTCGCCGGCTTCGTGGGGGACCGTCCCGGCGACGACCAGCAGCGTCCGGGCGGGCCGCATACGGCCCGTGAGACGGCGTAGGACCGCCAGGGACTCGGCGTCGGCGTGATGGACGTCGTCCACGCACAGCACCAGTGGCCTGCCCCCGCCGGCCTCGATCAGTCCGGCGCACAGCGTCGGCACGTCCTGGCCGCCCGGCGCCCGCCGCATGGCGGTGTGCCCGCGCTGCCATGCCGCCGCCCGCCGGATCGCGCCCTGCGGGGCACCGTGGCCGGCCGGGGAGCCGGCCGCGCACAGCACCACCGCTCCCGCGGCGGCGGCCCGTTCGACCAGCAGATGCACCAGCGCACTCTTGCCGCAGCCCGCGGGCCCCTCCACCACGACGGTACGAAAACACCCCTCGGTGGAGTCGGTGAAGGCATCCGTCAAGGTTCTGATCGCCGCGGTCCTGCCGGCCAGCGTCATAGCGGTCCTGTCGGTCGGTCCACCCCTCACCGGGCCAGCCTGACCGCGCCCCCTACAGCCGTACTGGAGCCACGACGGAAGACAGCGGACCCCGCACCACCACCGTCACCACGGCCGTCACCGCCCTGACCATCACCGTGATCGCCGTCATCACGGCCGTCACCGTCGGGGCACCCGGTCCACCGGGGGGGCGGGGAAGAGCGGGCCTCCATTCCCGCTCCAGCACGCACGGCCATGCTGTCCCCGCCGGCCGCGGGGCCGGGTGACGACCCACCACGAGGAAGGGCCTCCCGCCATGACGCCGATGCTGAACGAGCCCCTCAGCGGGGCGCTGCACGAGCTCCTTGCCGCGCGCAGCCTGCGCGAGCGCAACCGGGAACTGGTCCTCGCGCTGGTCGCGGCGGGCAACCGGGGCGAGGCCAACGACCTCACCCGCCCCTGGACGGGCCCCGCCGCTGCCGGTGCGCCCACCCTGCCCGAGGGGCTGCGGCTGACGGCCGAGAGCGTCATCGCCGACAACGACGCCGTCGCCCTGCGCGCCACCGCCCGTGCCCACGGCGCGGCCTGGTCCCTGGTCGCCGAGCTCCGCTTCGACGCCGCGGGCCGTGTCGAGCAGTGCCACCGCCTGCTCGTGCCCGACACCACGAAAGCGGCCTGACCCGCCCGGCGAACCAGGCCCCAACCCCCGTATCCCGCGTATCCCGCAAGGGAGTTCGGCGAAGCCCGGGGGAGTCGGGAATGGCCGCGGTCCGGCGTCCGGCGCCTGTGCGGCCCGTGCCGTGGGCCGTCCCGTCCGGGGCACGGGCCGGATCGAGGACCGTTCGCGGGCCGCTGGAGAAAACGGACGGGCCTTGCGGCACGGAGCTAGCGTGAAGAGGCCGGGCTCCGGCTCCGTCGGCACCTGCCGGGCCGCCCGGGCCCGCACGCCGACCCCCTGAGCCCGCAGGGCAGTTGCCCGCTCGGTACCGGGGGTCCGGACAAGGGGGAGACGATGGACGGTGACCGGACCGCCGGCGTGTGCGCGGTGATCGACCCCGAGCAGGGCGAGCACGGCACCCTGCACCTGCACGGACCCCTGGACCCCGCCTCCTTCCACCGCGCCCTGCACCGGCTCGCCGAGACCCGCCCCGCCACCCGCCACCCCGAACCCCGGCTGGTACGGCACGGACCGGGCCTGCACACCGTCGAACTCCCCGCCGCCGCCCCGGCACCCGAGCCCACCGCCGGCCTGCTCGCCGACCTTTTGACCGCCGCCCCCGAACCCTGCCCCGGCACCGGCCCGGCCACCGCACCCCCCGGCCCGCCCTGCCGGACCCTGCCCCGCACCGAACCGGTCACCCCCCTGCAACACCAGCGGCTCGCCGACACCCTGGCCTGGCCCGGCCACCAGGCCGAACAGCTCCTGTGGCGCTGGCACGGACCCCTGGACACCGCCCGCATGACCGCGGCCTGGCACGCCGTCGGCGAACGGGAGAGCATCCTGCGCACCGCGTTCGTCTGGGACCCGCGGCCCCGCGCCGTCGTCTTCGACCGCACGGTCACCGACATCGTCCGCCACCCCCGCACCACGCCGGCCGGACGCGCGGCCCTGCAGGAACGCGAACGCGCCCGCCCCCTCGACCTGCGCCGCCCGGCAGCGGTACGCCTGACGCTGCTGGACAGCGGCCCCCACGACGCGGCCGCACCCTTCACCGACGTCCTGCTCACCTACCACCGCGCCCTGCTGGACAGTTGGAGCGCGCGGCTGCTGATGCGCGAATGCTGCCGCGCCTACCTCGCCGGCGGAACACTGCCCGGCGGCCGCCGCCGCCCCGACCTCGGCGACTGCGCCCGCCTGCTCACCACCCGAGACCCCGCCCCGGCCGACGACCTCCGCCAGGACTCCGCCCTGGCCGACAACCTCGGCCAGGACCCCGCTCCAGCCGACAATCTCCGCCAGGATCCGACTCCGACCGACGACCTCGGCCAGGACTCCGCCCTGGCCGACGACTTCCGCCAGGCCCCGGCCCCGGCCGGTGACCTCCGGCAGAACGCCGCCCCGGCCCATGACCTCTGGCAGGATCCGACTCCGGCCGACGAGCTCCCGCAGAACGTCGCCCCGGCCCGTGGCCTCCGGCAGGACGCCGTCCCGGCCGACGGCCTCCAGCAGGATCCGGCCCCGGCCCACCACCTCCACCAGGCCCCCGCCCACCGCCCCGTCCCCCCGTTTTCGCCCCCGCCCCCGTTCCCGACCTGGACCCCGGCTCCGTCCGGCCCGGGTCCGGCCGGTGGCAGCGGTGGCAGCGGTGGCGGCGGTGGTACGGGGGTGCTGCGCACCGTGCTGTCCCCGGCCCGCAGCGTGCGTCTGGCCCACTGGGCGGCACGCTGGGGTGTCGCGGAGAGCAGCGTGCTCCAAGCGGTGTGGGCCCTGCTCCGCTACCGCGCCGGTGACACCGCCCCCGCCCCCGCCACCCTCGGCTTCGGCCTGGACTTCCCCGGCCGCGGACTGCTCCTGGAAGGCATCGAGGGCGTCCCCGGCCCGTTCGAGAACGCCCTGCCCCTGACCGTCGCCCTCCACCCGCAACTGCCCCTGCCCCGGCTCCTACGCACCCTGCGCGACCAGGTGATGGACCTGTCCGCCTACGAATGGACCACCACCGCCGGCCCCGCCACCACCGGAGCCGCACCCGTCACCACCGGGCCCCTCACCAGCAGCCCCGTCACCGCCGCTCCCGGCACCGGCGGTGACGGCCCCGGCGACGGGACACGGGCCGGAGGCCTGCTCGCCTTCGACTGCGGGCCGCGTCCCGAGACCGCCTACGGCGACGAACTCGCCGCACACGGCGTCCGTCTGGAGGAGCGCGAGGCCGCCGGAACACCCGCCGGGTACGCGCTGCGTCTGCGCGCCGGCCACGACGCCGACCGCGCTCTCGTCCTGACCTGCGCCTACGACCGCGACCTCGTCGACGCCGGCACCGCGCACACCCTGCTGGAACACACCGTGCGCCTGCTGTGCCTGCTGCCCGCCACCGCGACCTCGGCCACCACCGTCGCCGACGCGCTGGCCCTGATGCCGCACACCCCCACACCCCGCGTCCCCGACGGCCCGCCCACCGCCGACCGGGCGCCGCTCCTGCTGGCGCTGCGCGGTCCCGCGGCACCCGCGGCCGCCACCGTCTGCCTGCTCGACGTCCCCGGCGCACCGCACACCGCGCACCGTGAACTCCTCACGCACTACCGGGGACCCGAGGCCCTGACCGCGCTGCGCCTCACCGCCGGCCGTCACCGGGAACAGGCCGACGCGCTCGCCCGCCTCGCCCGCTCGGCCGGCCGGCTGGTCCTGGGCGGGTACTGCGGCACCGGCGCCCTCGCCTGCGAACTGGCCCGGCAGGTCACCGCACGCGGAGTGCGCCCGCCCCTGGTGGTGGTGGGCGGCGCCCACGACGACCCCGACGGGCCCCGCACTCTGGCGGGCGCCCTGCAACGGGCGAGCGCCCGGGCCGCCCGGCCCTGAAGACACCGCCGGCCGCGCGCGCCCGTACCCGTACGGGCGCGGGGAGGCTCACCTCAGATCACCTCTTGGGCCAGCCGATGTCGTCGTCGCACGACTGGGCACGCACCGGAGCGCGCCGGCCGGCGAGAGTCTCGCGGACGGCGCGGCGGGCAGGAACCGCGTGTTTCATAGGGGGACACTCCCGTGGACGCGGACGAGGACAACTCCCGTGAGCGAGACGGACCGGCGCGCAGGTACCGGCCCCGGTGCTGGAGATATTCCCCGTAACCGCTCAAGAGCCGCTCGAAGAACACCGGACGAATCCGTGAGACCCGCACGAACTCCGCGGCACACCGTCTGGCAAAACATTGCCCGCCCCTTGCCCGGCCCCCTACGCTCAAGGACGGCTCCCCGACACCACCGCGGCGGCGGCACACCCCGCCCCGCCCCACGGGCCACCCCCCACCCGTCCGTCCCAGGGAATGGTCACATGCTGCGTCAGCCCGCGTTCGGCCGTCGTCTCCGCAAACTGCGACAGGCCCGCGGGCTGTCCCAGACCGCCCTGGCCGGCGACGGCATGTCCACGGGATACCTCTCCCGCCTGGAGTCCGGCGCACGCCAGCCCACCGAACGGGCCGTCGCCCACCTCGCCCAGCGGCTCGGCCTGGACCCGGCCGACTTCGAGGAACCCGCCGGCGGCTCCCTGGCCCACGCCCTGTCCCTGGTCTCCTCCACCGGCTCCGACACCGCCCTGGACACCCTGCGCGAAGCCCTGGCGGCCGAGGGACACGAGGCACCGGTGCTGCGCTGGCAGGCGCTGTGGCAACTGGCCGCACAGCGCCGCCTCCAGGGCGACCACGACGGCGAACGGGAGTACCTGGAGGAACTGGTCCACCTCGGCGAATCGGTCGGACTGGTCGCCCTGCGGGTCCGCGGCCTGACCCGCCTCGCCCGCTGCCTGCGCGCACTGGGCGAGATCACCGCCGCCCTCGACGCCGCGATGAGCGCCCACCACCTCGCCCGCGAGGACGACCTCGACGCGGAGGACCGCGCCGCCGTCCTGCTGGCCCTGGTCTCGGTGGAGGCCGAGGCGGGCCGCATGCCCGACGCCCGCGCCCACGCCGACGAACTGGCCCAGATCGTCACCGGCCGCTGCGACGCCCTGTGGGCGGAGGCCATGTGGACCTGCGCCGCGGTCCGCCTGCGCCAGGGCGACTACGCCGCCGCACAGGTCCTGCTGGAACAGGCGCTGGAGAAGTTCAGCAGCCGCGAGGACCTCGTGCTGTGGCTGCGCCTGCGGTTCGCCGCCGGCCGCCTGTACCTCCAGAAGCAGCCCCCCGACCCCCAGGCCGCCGAACGGTGCCTGATCGCCGCCGAACCCGCACTCGCCTTCGTCGGCACCCCCGGCCTGCGCCAGGACCTGCTCGCCCTCAAGGCCGACGTCGCGTTCCTGACCGGCCGCTACGACGAGGCCCACACCCTGCTCGGCGAACTCGCGACGACCCAGCTGCGGATGAGCTACCGGGACCGGGTGCGCCTGGACATCCTCCGCAACCAGCTGCGCATCCGCTCCGGCGACCAGAGCGGCGTGAAGGGACTGCGGGACCTGGCCGAACAGGCCCAGGCCGACGCCAACATCGACCTCGCCGCCGACATCTGGCGCATCCTCGCCGAATCCCTCGCGGACACCACCCGGACCACCCCGGCCACCCCGCCCACCCCGGCCATCCCCGAGAACACGACCGCCCCGGCCGCGTCCGAGACCTGACCCCAGGCCTCTACGGCTCCCGCAGGTTCTCCGCGCACGCCCGGTGCGTCCGGTGCATCTGGTGCGGCTGGTGTGTCTGGTGCCAGCCGCCGGGCACGGCGGCCGCCGCCGGCCACAGGCTCTGGTGGCCGGCCGCGTCGGCCAGCACCACCAGCGCGGCCGACGCGTCGTCGAACGGGTCGTCGTGGGCCGCGTCCTCCAGCACCCGCAGATTGCCGTACTCGTCCAGCCGGGCGGCGCGGCCGGTGCGCCACATCCGGGCGGCGGTGTGCTGCGGGCCGCCGTCCGGAGCGAACGGATCGGGCAGGAACCGCCCGCCGGCCGCGGTCGGCGCCCCGGTGTAGCCGCGGGCCACGCCGGCCCCCGCGATGTAGAGGGACCCGGTCCGGCCCGGGCCCACCGGCCGCAGCCGCGCGTCGAGGAGGTAGGCGCGGTGACCGGGCGCCGGCCGGGCCGGGGCACCGGGGGTGTGCTCGACCACGAGCCGGGCCTCCGCCCAGCCGCCGCTCACGGTCAGCTCGGCCCCCTCGGCCCGGGCGAGCGGCACCAGCGCGCCCAGTACGTCGTCGGCGCCGCCCAGCACCACCCGCGCGCCCTGCCGGCGCAGCCACCCCAGCACCTCGTGCGGCACGTCCCGGCAGAGCGAGCCGTCCGGGACGTGCACCCGCCCGCCCCGCACCAGGGTGCCCAGCAGCCCGATCGCCGTGTCCCCGTCCGGGTAGCCGCGCACCAGCCAGGCCGCGTCGCCGGCGGCCGCCGCGGTGACGGCCTCGCCGCCCACCGCGACGGTGCCCGCCTCACCGGGCAGCAGCAGCAGCGGGTCGCCGTCGCGCGGCGGCCGGATCCGGTCGGCCCCCGTCACCGGCCAGTGCCCGGCCGGCGCCCACCGCCCGGCCCCCTCCTCGCGCACCAGCCGGGCCGCGCCGGGCACGGCCGGCAGCAGCAGGTCCGCGGTCTCGTCCAGCAGCAGCACCACCGGGCGCAGCCCCACCGCCAGGCCCGCCGCCGGGTCGGCCGGCACCAGCGCGGCCCCGGTCTTGGCCACCGCCACCGCGGCCACCGCGAAGGCGGCCGGCGAGGACAGCGCGGTCAGCACACAGCCGCCCGGCCCCGCCCCGTGCTCGATCAGGGCGTGCGCCAGCAGATCGGACCGGGCGTCGAGCCCGGCGTAGTCCAGGTCCTCCACCGCGACCGCCCGCGGGGCCCGCGCCGCCCGCGCCGCGAACAGCGACGCCACGTCCTGGCGCACGGCCGGCACCGGCGCCCCCGCCCACACCCCGCTGCCGGCCGCCGCACCGGGCAGCGGGAGCAGCCGGCTCAGCCGCGCGGCAGGTGTCCTGAGGGCCGACCGCAGTACGGCGGTGAGCCGGCCGGCGAGCAGGGCGGCGGCGCTCTCGCCGAGCGTCTCGTGGCGGAAGGTGACGGTGACCGCGATCCCGGCCGCCTCGCCCGCCGGTCCCTGGCGTTCGGTCAGCGTCAGCCCCAGGTCCGCGGCCGGCACCGCGGGCGTGCAGTGCTCGGCCCGCACCGACAGCCCGGCCGCCTCGAACCGCCCGGCGCACTCCTGCACCACGGCCAGCGCCACCCCGCCGGGCAGCGCCGCCAGCGCCGCCTCACCATCGGTGTAGGCGGCCAGGTCCCGCTCCCGCACCCGGCGCAGCAGCTCGGTGAAGGACGGATCGCCCGAGGTGTCCACCGTCAGCGCCAGCACCCGCGCGTAGGGGCCGACGGCCTCGCGCAGCGCGGCCGTGTCCCGCGCCGGGACCGGCGCGGCCACCGTGACCGGGTCCTGCGCGCCGAGCCCGCCCAGCAGCGCCACCAGCGCCGCGTGCACCACCATGAACACCGTGACGCCCTGCCCGGCGGCCAGCCGCGTCAGCCGCGCGTGCAGGTCCGCGTCCAGGCCGCGCTCCAGGGTGCCGTACGAGGCGGGCCCGCGGCCCGGACCGCTGCCCGGCAGCACGGCCGGCGGCAGATCCCCGAAGACGGCGCGGGGAGCCGCGTCCAGCCCGGCGGGGGAGCGGTGCGGGATGCCCCCTCCGGCCCGCATCCCGTACGCCCGGGCCAGGTCGGCGGCCAGCGGCACATGGGACCACAGGTCCACCGAGTCGGCGGGCAGGTCCAGTTCCAGCAGATGGTCCCCGGCCGCCAGGGCCCGCAGCCGGGTGCCGGCCGAGCCCAGCCGGGAGTTGCGCAGCACCGTGTGGCGCCGCCCGAGGTCCTCCAGGGCCGCCTCCAGCGCACGCCGGTCCAGCGGGCCGCTCAGCCGCAGCGAGAACGCACGGCTGTCACCGGCCGTGTCGCCCGGCCCGGTCACCGCCGCGCGCACGTCGCCGGCGAGCGCGGCGAACGCGGCCGGGGTCGGCGCCAGCTCCAGCGCCCGGATGCCCGGGTCGGCGCCCAGCGTCGCACGGACCCGGGACAGCAGCCGGGCCGCCGCCGCACCGTCCCCGCCGATACGGAAGAAGTCGGACTCGGCGTGCACCCGGTGCCGGGGCAGGCCCACCGCCTCGGCGAACAGATCACGCACGATCTCCTGGACCGGCGTCCCGGGCTGGGTGCCCCGCCGTCCGCCGGCCGGGGCGTCCACCGGCAGCGCCGCACGGTCCACCGCGCCCGCCGCGTCCACCGGCAGCGCCTCCAGCGCCGTCAGCGCGGACGGCACCATGTGCTCCGGCAACCGCTCCCGCAGATGGGCGCGCAGCACCGCCTCCAGATCGACCCCGTGCCCGAGCGCGGCCGGAACCCCCGCCAGCCCCTCCACCCCACCACCCCCCGCCCCGGCAACCCCGGCGTCCTCGCCCGTCCCGGCGTCCTCGCCCGTCCCGGCGCCGGATGCCGCGTACACGCCCGTCACCGCGCCCGCCGGCACCCGCGCCCGGTCCAGCAGCACGATGTCCAGCAGCTCGGGACTCCCGCCCCAGGTCGGCAGGGCCCGGTAGCCCCGGCGCTCCGCCCGCGCGCACAGGGCCTCCACCCCCGGAGCGGGCGCGTCCCGCGGCGCCAGGTCCAGCCCCTCGCGCGGATCGAACAGGGACCCCATCGCCGCGTACTCGTCGTGCACCCGCCGGTTGGGAATCCCGGCCAGACGCAGCACCGCCGGCCCCGCCGCCGTGACCCGGTCCACGGCCTCCACACCATCACCCGCACGCCAGCGCACGACCGGCGCACCGGCGAGGTCCGCGACCGGCTCGGCGGTGGAGAGCACCACGTCGTAGCGGTAACGCGTCAGCTCGTTGTCGTGCACGCCCCGCTTGACGCGCACGTCGACCGCCCGCACCGCGGGCAGGTCCCGGGCGAGCGCCCCGAACAGGGCGGGGGAGAGCAGCAGCTCGCTCTCCGCCGCGACCCCGCGGTCCACGGCCCGGCGCAGCGCCTCCCGGTCACCCCCGGCGGCACCCGGCCGGGCCAGCGCGATCCCGGTCTGGAAACAGCGGGCGAGGTCGAGACTGCGCACATCGCCCAGGAAGAGCGAGCCGCCCGGCGCCAGCAGCGCCAGCAGCCCCTCGATCACGGCCCGCAGCCGGGCCAGGCCCGGGAAGTACTGGACCACCGAGTTGACGACGACCACGTCGAAATGACCGGCCGGCAGCCCGCCGGTGTCCTGGGCGTCACGGCAGTCCAGCCGCACCTTCTCCTTCAGCAGCGGGTCGGACTCCACCCGCGCGGCCAGCGCCCCGAGCACGGACGGGCAGAAGTCGGTCGCCCAGTACTCGTGGACCTCCTCGTCGCGGGCCAGGGGCAGGGCCAGCAGCCCGGTGCCCACACCGATCTCCAGGACCCGGCGCCGCGGCAGCTCCCGGATCCGCCCCAGCGCGGCCCGCCGCCACTCCCGCAGCTCCCGCGCCGGGATCGGCAGGGCGTCGTAACTGCTGCTCCAGCCGGTGAAGTCGTCCCCCGGACCACGGTCCGCGGCACCGGCGTGCAGCGCTTCGTGGATCTCCCTCCACCGCGCGGTCTGCGTGTCCTCCTCGGCCGCCGCCAGGGCCACGGCGGCCGGCACCACGTGCGCCACCAGCCGTCTGTCGCCGTCCGCGTCCTCGTGCACGGACACCGCCGCGGCCGACACCGCCGGATGCGCGCTCAGCACCGACTCCACCTCACCGAGCCCGAAACGCCGCCCGCACAACTCGACCCACTCCTGCACCCCCGCGGCCACACCCACAGCCCCCGAGACCGCGCCCACGGCCCCGGAGATCCGCGCCGCCGCGCCACCGTCTTCGCCCCGCCCGCCGTCCTCGTCCGGGCCGTTGCTCCGCCCGGCGCCCGGGACCAGGGCGGCCCACACCGCGAAGGCGGCCGCGTCCGGAACCGCCCCGCCGCCGGACCCGGACCCCCCGCCGGACCTCCCGCCGGCCGGGCCCGCGGGGTCCAGCAGGTCCAGCACCGCGCGGTGCCGCACGACGGTCCCCTCCAGGCCCCCGGGGGGATAGCAGACACACAGGACGTCGTCGTCCGCCCCGGCGGCCTGCCCGGGCAGAGCGGCCGGGCGCCGGGCGATCTCGGGCGCCTCGGCGTCCAGCGCGAGGACCACCGTGTCCAGCCCCGCGTAGTCCGCTGCGCCCGCGCTCCCGGTCAGCACCGCGGCGGCCCCGCTGTCCCGCACGATCAGCCGCCGCCGCCCGGCGGGGTCGGCCGGGTCGACCGGGACGTAGGCCGCTCCGGCCCGCACGATCGCCAGGAACGCGGTCACCGTCCCGGGGCCCGCCGCCAGCGAGGTCACCACCCGGTCGCCCGGGCCGATGCCGCGGGCCCGCAGATGGGCGGCGAGACGGTTGGCCGCGCGGCCCAGCTCCCGGTAGGTGAGGCCGCCCCCGCCCCGCCCGGGCCGGTACACCGCGACCGCGTCGGGACGCTCCTGGACCTGCTGCTCGACGAGGCCGGAGATCGACATCGCTACCCGCTCCTTATGACAGCGCCTTCCGGCTTGGCAAAATGTTTCCTGAAGTCTGGCAAGGGTGGCCTGAGGTGGGGTCCTGAGGCGGTCGAGCGGCACTGGAGCCGCTGGTGGCGACGGGGCGCCGCCGCCGCTGGCGAGGGCACGGGTTTGCCAGGGCGCCCGGGGCGGGGGAGTGCCCGGCGATCGCCCGGGGCGTTTCGCGCGTACGGGCTCCACGCACCCGGAAACGCCGAAGCCCCCGCCGGGCATCGCTGCCTGCGGGGGCGTCACGGGGCGGGCGCGGATGCCCGGACGGGGATCAGACGCTGGCGACTGCGGGAGCGGTGGGCCAGTTCGTGTCCCCGGCCTGGATCGCGGCGGGCGCGACCGGCCAGTTGGTGTCGCCGGCCTGGATCGCGGTGGGGGCGGTGGGCCAGTTGGTGTCGGCCTGGATGGCAGCCGGTGCGGTGGGCCAGTTGGTGTCGGCCTGGATCGCGGCCGGGGCGACCGGCCAGTTGGTGTCGCCGGCCTGGATCGCGGCCGGGGCGGTCGGCCAGTTGGTGTCCGCCTGGATGGCGGCCGGGGCGGTCGGCCAGTTGGTGTCCGCCTGGATGGCGGCCGGGGCGGTCGGCCAGTTGGTGTCCGCCTGGATCGCGGTCGGGGCGGTCGGCCAGTTGGTGTCCGCCTGGATCGCGGTCGGGGCGGTCGGCCAGTTGGTGTCGGCCTGGATGGTGGTGGAGACCGTCTTCGCCGTCGTCGGCCATCCGATCGCGTCGGCCGCGGTGGCGCCGGCGGCGGAGAAGGCGGTGAGGGCGGCGGCGGCGACGGCGATGCGGGTGATGCGGTTCATGGCGGGCTCCTCGGTGTCAATTTCGTTTTCGTTGCTTGGCAACCTTCTGCCAAGAAGATTGGCAACCAAAGCTCGCAAATCGGTCGTGAATGGGTCGATTCGGACTCAAGGTGCACGCCAGGAACGCCCCAGAAGCCGGTCCCGCACTGCGGAGTTGCCTAAGGAAAGCCGCCCTGGACTGCGGAAACGAGAATTCTTGGCAGAGCCGGAAACGCTCTGGCAAGGCTTGGCAACTCCTGGAGAACCGGACCGGAGACGGCCGGGATCCCGGCCGGCGGCCCCGTACTAGAGCCGTGCCGGAGCCGGTGCCCCCCCGAGGTTGCCAAACCTCCGACGATCCAGGCAAGGTGTTGCCAAGAAGTAGGCAATCATTTGCCTCAGTTGTGGGGGGAGGCCCCTGAAGTGAACGAGAAATCCCACGGCGGCCGCAGGATCCACCTCAACCCGGCCGGTGCGGGCCGCATGCCCGCGGCCGTCCGGGCGGTCCTCACCGAGTGGACGCGTTTCGAGGACCGGTACGGGCCCTACGAGCTGGACGAACGCCTGGAGGACGTCCTGCACCGCCGGCTGGGCCGGCGGCTGGCCGCCCTGCTCGGCGCGCCCCCGGGGGACACCTTCACGTGCACCGGCGCCGCCGACGCGTTCGCCGCCGTGCTGTCCCGGCTGCCGCTCGGCCCGCGCGACCGTGTCTGGACCACGCCCTACGAGTCGGCCGCCAACCTCGGCGCCGTCCTCGCGCTGCGCGCACGCACCGGCTGCCGGCTGGAGGTCGTACCGCTGCGCCCCGACGGCGACCTCGACCTGGAATGGATGGCCCGGCACATCGGCGCCGACGTCGCCCTGGTCTGCGTCCCCCACGTGCCCTCCGGCTGCGGCGTCGTCCATCCCGTCGAGGACATCGGACGGCTCCTGGCCCCGCACCGGTGCCTGTACGCCGTCGACGCCTCGTACGCGGTGGGCCAGCTGCCCGTGGACGCCGCCCGCATCGGCTGCCACCTGCTCACCGGGGACGGCTGGAGATTCCTGCGCGGCCCCTACGCCACCGGATTCGCCTGCCTGGCACCGCGGTTGCGCGACGCGCTCACCCCCTACGGCGGCCCGCCGCTGGTGCCGCCGCACGGCGCCGCGGCGGCCGCGCTGGAGCAGGCACTCGCCCTGCACACGCCGGCCACCGCCCGCCCCGACCTCGCCCCCGGGCTGCGCGCCGCCGTCCAGGACACGGCCGGCACCGAACTGATCGCCCCCGGACGCCTCCAGAGCGGCATCGTCACCTTCCGCCACCAGGACGTGCCGGCCGCGCTGGTGCGCCGCCGGCTCGCGGACCGCGGCGTCCACGTGTGGAAGACGGTCGCCGAGGAGGTCCCGCTGTACCTGCCCGAGCGCGGGGTCGTCACGGCCGTGCGGGCCTCCGTCCACCACGACAACTCCGCCGAGGACATCGCCCTGTTCGCCGACGCCCTCAAGGACGCCGTGACCGTGACCGGGACGGGCCCGTTCCCCGCGCCCGCCCGGCACCCGCAGCCGCAGCCGGTGCCGGTGCCGGTGTCCTCACGGCCGGAGGCGGGCGGGCCCCCGCGCGCGCGGCCGGCCGTCAGGCGGCACCTGGCCCTGGTCCCGGACGGGTCCGCAGGCACCGGCAGCCTCCGCCCCGGGGCCTGAACGGGCGCCCCCGTCCCCGCCCACAGCCTTCTCTCGCCCCCTCCGCCCCTGCCCGACCCGTACCGGGGGGGGGGGGGGGGGGCGCGCCGCGACCGGGGAGAC
>NZ_JBHXDQ010000114.1:0-13974 GCF_042725875.1 Streptomyces sp. NPDC127038
GTGCCGGTGCATCAGGCCGTCGCCGTTGGATGAGGCGTGACCGTCGGTGGCGACGGCCATCGATGTACCGGCACGGCCCCGACGGCCCGGATCCCGACTGCGGGTGCGTCCCCATTTCGGCTCCGGCCGGAGGCAGCCGCATTTCAGCTCCGGCCGGGGAAAGATTCAGCCCCTCCGGCGTTTGAGGAGCGGGGGTCCGGGGGCGGAGCCCCTGGGTACGGGTCGGGTAGGGGCGGAGGGGGCGAAAGAAGGCTGTTGCGGGGCCCGGCGCCGGGGAGCTGGGAGCAGCGGGGGTGGGCTCGCCCGGGTAAGGCGGTGACCTCGGGGCGGTGGGCGGTGAGAATGGGGGCGTGCGGTACAGGATTCTGGGGGTTGCCCAGGCGGAGGACGACCGGGGGACCCTCGTCACGGTGGGCGGCCCCCGGGTACGCGCGCTGCTCACCGCCCTCGCCGCGAACCCCACCCGCACACTCCCCCCGGAAACCCTCATCGACGAGGTATGGGCGGACGACCCGCCCCAGGACGCCCCCGCCGCGCTCCAGGCCCTGATCGGCCGCCTCCGAAGGACCATCGGCAGGGACGCCGTCGCCTCGGAGCCCGGCGGTTACCGGCTCAGGGCCACCAGGGACGACGTGGACCTGTTCGTGTTCGAGCGGCTCGTCACCGAGGGCAGGACCGCCCTCGCGGCCGACGACCCCCGCACGGCCGCCACCCGCCTGCGCGAAGCCCTCGCCCTGTGGCGGGGCCCGGCCCTCGCGGACCTCCCCGACCGCACCGCGGCGACCCGCCCGGAGGCCCTGCGCCTGGAGGCGACGCGCAGCCGCGTCGAGGCGGACCTGAGGCTCGGCCGCGCCGCCGAGGCCGTACCGGAGCTGAAGGAGCTGACGGCGGCCCACCCGTACGACGAGGCGCTGCACGCCCTGCTCATCCGCGCCCTGCGCGAGTCCGGCCGCAGCGCCGACGCGCTGGCCGCCTACGAGGACGTACGCCGGGCCCTGACGGACGGTCTCGGCACGGACCCCGGGCCGGAACTGCGGGACCTGCACGCCGCGTTGCTCGCCCCGGGGGAGACCCCGGAGCCGCGGGAAGCCGTGCCCGCCCCGGCCGCCGTTCCCCACGACCCCTCGCGCGACGGGCGCACCGGAAACCTCCGTCCGCGTCTGAACTCGTTCGTCGGGCGGGAACGCGAGGTCGGGGCCATCCGTTCGGATGTGCAGAGGGCACGCCTGGTCACGCTGACCGGACCGGGCGGTTCGGGAAAGACCCGCCTCGCCGAGGAAGCCGCCGCCGGGCTTTCGCAGGCGTGGCTGGTCGAGCTGGCCCCGCTCGACCGGCCCGAGGCGGTCCCGGGCGCGGTGGTCAGCGCCCTCGGTCTGCGCGAGACCGCGCTGATCACCAACGAGATGGCGGTCCCGCAGGACGACCCGGTCGCCCTGCTCGTCGAGTACTGCGCCCAGCGCGGCCGACTCCTGATCCTTGACAACTGCGAGCATGTGATCGACGCGGCGGCCGGGCTCGCCGAGACGCTGCTGACCCGCTGCCCGGGGCTCACGATCCTCGCCACCAGCCGTGAACCCCTCGGTGTCCCCGGCGAGTTGGTGCGACCGGTCGAACCGCTCCCGCCCGTCTCCGCGCGCCGCCTCTTCATGGAACGGGCCTCCGCCGTGCGCCCCGACGCCGCCACCGCGCCGCACGACGCGGCCGCCGTGGACGAGATCTGCCGCCGGCTCGACGGTCTGCCCCTGGCCATCGAACTCGCGGCGGCCCGGCTGCGGCTGCTCACCCCGCGGCAGATCGCCGACCGGCTCGACGACCGCTTCCGGCTGCTGACCTCCGGCAGCCGGACCGTGCTGCCGCGCCAGCAGACCCTGCGCGCCGTCGTCGACTGGTCCTGGGACCTGCTCGACGAACGGGAGCGGACCGTGCTGCGCGAGGCGTCCGTGTTCGCGGGCGGCTGGGACCTGGCCGCGGCGGAGGCCGTGTGCACGGGTCCCGCGGCCGACCTCGTCGGCGCGCTCGTCGACAAGTCCCTCCTCGTCGCGACCCCCGACGGCGAGGATGGTACCGACGGCACGGGCGGCGGCATGCGCTATCGCATGCTGGAGACCATCCACGAGTACGCCGTCGAGCGCGCCGCCGAGGCTCCCGCCGCGCTGGCCGCCGCCGAACGGCGCCACCGCGCGTGGGTGCGCGCCCTGGCCGAGGAGGCCGAGCCCCAGCTCCGCTCGGCCGGGCAGCTCCCCTGGATCCGGCGGCTGGAGACCGAACTCGACAACATCCGGGCGGCCCTCCAGCGCGCGATCACCGCCCAGGACGAGGAACAGGCGGCGGCCCTGGTCCTGGACATGGGCTGGTTCTGGTGGCTGCGCAACTTCCGCCACGAGGGCATCCGCTGGACGGAACTCGTCCTGAGGCTGGGGGCGTTGCTCGACGCCTCGGGCGACGGCCGCGCCGCGGCGGACAGCGGTCCCGGGTCAGCGGGAGCCGCCGGTCTCCTGGCCGCGCTCGAACAGGTCGATCCGGTGGCCTCCTTCCTCGACCACCCCGAGCGCGACGAGCGGCACCCCCTGCACGCCGCCCGGATGCGGGTCCGCATGCTCCACCTGTTCATGAAGGTGGACGTCGTCCCGCTGGACGAGTGGGAGGACAAACGGCTTCGGGAGTACGTGGAGCGGGTGCGGGGCGCCTTCGAGCGCGGCGGTCCGGACGCGGCGCGGATGCCGGGGATCGTCTGGCCGATGGCCGCGCACTTCCTCGGCGACCCGGACGACATGGCCCCCGCGATGAACGCGGCCGTCGCCAACTGCCGTGCGTACGGAGGCGAATGGGAGATCGGCGTCTCCCTGATGTTCCGTACGCACATGGTCGTCGACGCCCCGGGCGGCATGCCGGGCGTGGACGAGGACCTGGAGGAGCTGCGGGTGCTCAGCCGACGGGTCGGGGACCGCTGGATGCGCGCCCAGGTGTGCAGCGCGGCCGGTGAGGCGGCCATGGCGCGCAGCCGGTACGAGGAGGCGAAGGGCGAGTACGACGAGGCGCTGCGGCTCGCCCGCGAGGTGGGGGCGTACGCGGAGGTGCCGTTCCTCATGGCGCGGCTGGCCGAGATCGCCCACCGCGCGGGCGAGCGCTCCCTGGCCCTGGCGACCCTGGACGAGGCGAGCGCCGCCGCCGACCGCTACGGGGTGACGGACTCCCGGGCCTTCGTCCATCTGCTGCGGGCCCAGGTGGTCCTGGACGGCGGGGAGGTCGCCCTGGCCCGGGAACTGTGCGAGAAGTCCCGGGAGGAAGGCCTGCGCGGCACCCCGCCGCCGCAGTTCACGGCGGGGCTGAACTGGATCGACGCGCTGGTCACGGCCGCCGAGTCCGGCCCCTTGGCGGGCCTGCGGAAAATGGCCGCCGCGCTGCGGTACGCGGTGGACGTGCGGTGCGCCGACGTGGTGGCGTCGGCCTTCGTCGAGAGCGCCGCGCGGCTGCTCACCGAGGTGGGCGCCCACGCGGCGGCGGCACGGCTGATCGCCGCCGCCACCGGCTGGCGCGGCGGGGATCCGCGTTCCGCCCATGAGGGCGCCGACGTCCGGCGGGTCGAGGCCGCCGCCCTTACGGCCCTCGGCCCGGAGCGCTACGCGGCGGAGCGCGCCCGGGGGGCCGGCTACACCCAGGAAGAGGCCCTCGGCGACCTGACCGGGGCGCTGGAGGCCCACCCCGGCTGACGGGCGGTCACCGGCACCGGAACGTCGATTCCGCCCAGTCGCCCAGTGATCCCGAGTCGAACGGGTGACGGGGTTCGACGACGAACCGGACCGTCCGGCGGCCGGTGAGGTCCACATGGACGGGGACCGCCGGGTCGCCGCCCTCGATCACCGGCGACCGCCACAGCAGGGCCCCGTCCGCGTAGACGGAGAACCGCAGCCTGCCCAGGCCCCGCATCAGATCGTCGACGCCGGCCTCGGCGTCGTACGAGGTGCAGTCGCGGTTGAGGTCGACGGTGACGGAGGAGCGGCCGTGGACGGTGACGCCGTACGCGTAGCGGGTGTCGTCGATCCTCATCCTGTTGCGCTGCCACACCCAGCTGCTCTCGCCGAGCCGCATCTCCGGTGCGGTGTGGTCGCCGGTGACGTCGTACTCCAGGTCGCTCCACCGGTAGACGGTGGGGGCGGGCGGGGGAGGCGTCGGGGTGGGGCTCGGGACGGGGTCAGGCGAGGGCGGCTCGGGCGAAGGCGTCGGAGCGGGCGAGGGCGCGGGCGCCGGGGTGGGCCTGGGGGACGGACTCGGGGCCGGTGCCGGTTTCGGTGCCGGTTTCGGGGCGGCTTCCGCCGCTGCCGGGCGGGGTGCCACGGGGGCCGGTCCCCGGGCCGGTGGCACGGGCCCGGGTGCGGGGGACCTGCTGGGGGGCGCCGGTGACGGCACCGGTGCCTCGACGGCGGACGAGGCCGCAGGCCGGGCCTCGGGCCGCCGGGCGGGGCCGTCGTTGCCGACCAGGGCCAGCGCCACCGCCGCCGCGGCCACCGCGACGACACCCGCCGCGATGCCCGCCTTGACGGGCGCGCCGAGCCCCTCGGAGAGCGCTGCGCCGCCCCCGGCGCCCGCTCCCGAGGAACCGCCGCCCGCCACGGCCGCCGCGCCCGCGGCCCCGGCCGCACCCGCTCCGGCGCCCCCGGCGACGAGCGCGAGGACCTTCGCGTATCCGGCGGCACCGAACCAGCCGATGACCGCGACCGGCACGACCGCCGGGATCCCGCCCGCCACTTCCTTGATCTGGCCCGCGGCCAGCCGGCATCGGGCGCACTCCTCCAGGTGCTTGCGCAGGCCCCGTTCGGCGCGGGTGCGCAGGCCGCCGCGGGCGAAGGCGCCGAGCCGGTCGGCGTAGCGGGCGCACTCCTCGTCCGTGGTGAGCGAGGTGCTCACGTGCGCCTGTAGGTAGGCCTGTCTGAGCCCCTCGCGGGCGCGGCTGGCGAGCACGCGGGTGCCGTTCGCGTCGAGGCCGAAGAGCGTGGCGACCTCGCTCGGGGACTCGTCCTCGACCTCGGTGTGCCACAGCACGGCCTGCCAGCGTTCCGGCAGCGAACGGAAGGCCCGCATGGCCATCGACTGTTCGGCCTCGTGCATCGCGCGTACGTCCGCGCCGAGGTCGAGGGTGTCGTCGTCGGAGACCTCGGAGCCGCGGGCGGCCTGTGCGGCGAACACCGCGAAGTCCTCGACCAGTTGCTCGCGCTTGGCCGTCCTGGTCCAGTGCGCGGCGACCCGGCGGACGGTGGTGAGGAGATAGGCGCGCACGGCGTGCTCGGGGCCGCTGCCGCCGCGTACGGCCTGGAGCATGCGGGCGAACACCTCGGCCGTGAGGTCGTCGGCGGTGTGCGGGTCGCGGCAGCAGGTGCGGGCGTAGCGGCGGACGGCTTCGGCGTGCCGGCGGTACAGCTCCTCGTAGGCCGTGTCGTCGCCCGCGCGCATCCGCTCGATCAGACCGGCGTCCGGCGGGGGGAGGTCCACCGCGGACGGCGATTCCCGAGGGGGCGGCAGAACACTGGCCTCGCGCGGGTCCCAGCGGTCGCGCTGCGCGGGCACACCGGCCTCGGCGGTCGGGCCGGTCGCGGTGTCCGGGGCCGTGCCGCCCGGGACGTGCGTGTCCGCGCCGTCCATCGCGTCACCGTGCGGGTCTGCGTCCTCCGGGGCGCGGCCGTGCGGCTTCCCGAGGTGCGGGGCGTCACCGTGCGGGCCCGTGGTGTGCGGGCCACCGTCGTCCGGGACATCGCCGCGCGCTCTCGTGCCGTGCGGGCCGCCCTGGCTCGGCACCTGCCGTGACGGTGAGCCACCGGTCTCCGTGCCGCCGTCGGCGCCGCCGTCACCGAGTGACTCGTCCCGCCCGTCGCCGCTCACGCCGAAAAGCCCCCGCCTGCACACTCGGACCCGAATACCGGGACAGAGTGCCACAGGGTCCCCGAGTGGCACCTCTTCGTTCGAACCAACCACTCGTCCGGGGGGACTTGTCGCTCGGCAGTACTAACCGGCCCCCGTTCGGGGAATGGTGAACGGCCGTCGCGTTCCGACGGCCTCCGCCCGAAAACGCGATGCTCCCGGACACGAGTCGTCGTGCGGGACTCGTGTCCGGGAGCAACGGTGTGCTCAATCACCCGGCCGTTCCGCCGGGGCCCTCGGCCCGGTTCACGCCGGACGCGAGCGCAGGCCCTCCAGCAGGATGTCGAGGAGCCGGGCCGAGGCCGCCGCCTGCTGGGCCGCGTCCGGCAGCGAGGGTGCCGCCGTCGCGATGACCAGCAGGACGTCCGCCACGGTCACGTCGGCGCGCAACTCGCCCGCCGCACGCGCCCGGTCGACGAGCCGCCCGACCACTTCGAGCAGCGCCGCCGCCCCGGCGTCGTCCACCTCGGCGATCACCGGCTCCTCCACGGGAGCGGGCCGCTGCTCGACGAGCCGCAGCTCGGGCGCGGCCTGGGACCGCTGCTGCGGCACCCGTGCCCCGTCCGTCTCCGGACCGTCCTCGGCCACACCCACCCGCAGCACCTGCGGAGGCAGCAGCCGTCCCGCGCCCGAGGCCACCGACGTGCGCAGGAAGCGCGAGAGCGCCGACCACGGCTCGTCCTCCTGGCCGAGCGCGGAGCGGGCCTGGTCCGTCAGCCGGGAGGTCTCCTCCTCGGCTATCCGGCGCACCAGGACGTCCTTGCTCGGGAAGCGCCGGTACACCGTGCCGACACCGACCCGCGCCCGCCGGGCCACGTCCTCCATCGGCGCGCCGTACCCCAGCTCGCCGAAGACCTCGCGCGCCGCCCGCAGTACATGTTCGAGATTGCGCTGTGCGTCCACACGCAGCGGCGTCGTGCGCGATCCGTCAGCCGGACCGCGGCCGTTGCCGCTCGTCGCCGCCGCGCCGTTCAACGCACCACCTGGTGCGATGGCTGACGCGGAAGACCAATGAGAGTCCTGAATGTGCATAAGCGTTCCCCCGGTAATGACGTCTCCCCCCGGAGACACTCCCCGCCATCGACAGACCGGAGCGTGTGGAACAGCCGTTGCGCGAGCCCGTCCCACGGACCCGCCGAGCGCATCCCCCTACACCCCGTCGACACACGAACATAGTTGAGAGGGGGTCAATTCAGAAGGGGCAGGTTCCGCACAGAGCGCCCCCCGATCGGAGTACGGACCCCGTACGTCCCGATTGCGCCCTGTCCGGGTACCCCTCCGACCGTCGTGACCTGCGGGTTTTCCCTAGAGTCCGGCAAATCGGCCAACTCTGCACGTTGTCGGCGACCGGTCACACAAATTGTCGGGGCTGTGGACAAACTCCGGAGCGGAGTGCGTCATGGGATGGTGAAGGAACGTGCGCGCATTCTCATCGTCGGCGGCGGCTACGTCGGGATGTACACCGCCCTGCGCCTCCAGCGGCAGTTGAAGCCCGAACTGAAGCGGGGAGAGGTCGAGATCACGGTCGTGTCGCCCGACCCGTACATGACCTATCAGCCGTTCCTTCCCGAAGCCGCGGCCGGCTCGATCTCGCCGCGTCACGTGGTCGTCCCGCTGCGCCGGGTCCTGGACCGCTGCCGGATCGTCATCGGCGAGGTCCGGTCGATCGACCACGCCAAGCGGACCGCCACGCTCACCACCCTGGCCACCGAGGAGGAGGGCGCGGGCGCCGAGCAGATCCCGTACGACGAACTCGTGCTCGCCCCCGGCTCGGTCTCGCGCACCCTGCCCATCCCCGGACTCGCCGAGTTCGCCATCGGGTTCAAGACGGTCGAAGAGGCCATCGGCCTGCGCAACCACGTCATCGAGCAGATGGACATCGCCTCCTCCACCCGCGACCCCGCCGTCCGCGACGCGGCCCTGACCTTCGTCTTCGTCGGAGGCGGCTACGCCGGCGTGGAGGCCCTCGGCGAGCTGGAGGACATGGCCCGCTACACCGCGCGGTACTACCACAACCTCAAGCCCGAGGACATGAAGTGGATCCTCGTCGAGGCCTCGGACCGGATCCTGCCCGAGGTCGGTGAGGAGATGGGCAGGTACACCGTCAGCCAGCTGCGCCGGCGCAACATCGAGGTACGCCTGGAGACCCGCCTCAACAGCTGCGCGGACCGGGTCGCCGTCCTCAGCGACGGCGCGCGGTTCCCGACCCGCACCGTCGTGTGGACCGCCGGCGTGAAACCGCACCCCGTCCTCGCCGCGACCGACCTCCCCCTGAACGAGCGCGGCCGGCTCAGGTGCACCCCCCAGCTCACCGTCGACGGCGCCCCGCACGCGTGGGCCGCCGGAGACGCCGCCGCCGTCCCCGACGTGACCGCGGAACCCGGCAAGGAGACAGCGCCCAACGCCCAGCACGCCGTGCGCCAGGCGAAGGTGCTCGGCGACAACCTGGCGCACGCCCTGCGCGGCGAACCCCTGGAGACGTACTCCCACAAGTACGTCGGCTCGGTCGCGTCCCTCGGACTGCACAAGGGAGTCGCACACGTCTACGGGCGCAAGCTGAGGGGCTATCCTGCCTGGTTCATGCACCGCGTCTACCACCTCAGCAGGGTGCCGACCTTCAACCGCAAGGCCCGTGTGCTCGCCGAATGGACCCTGGCGGGTCTCTTCAAGCGGGAGATCGTGTCCCTCGGTTCACTCGAACACCCCCGTGCGGAGTTCGAACTGGCGGCCGGGGGAAAGCCTCCCGCCGACCCGAAGGGGTCGTCCTGACCGGACCGAGGAACTCCACCGGCAGGGACGGCGTCTGACGGAAACAGATCGGTCGGTCAGACTGCCAGACAGGTCCACGACTTTGGGCGGGTGAACCGCTCGCCCTTCTAACACGAGGCTTTCCCCACTGTGAACTTCACGCGCTGGAGCGCCCGGCTCCCCGGAACGCAGCGCCGCGCCGCAGCGCGGACCGATCACACGGCCGACCGGACGGCCGCCCCGGACCGGCGAGGGGAAGGCTCCGTGCCCGCGGCCCGCGTCGAGCGGCCGACCGACGACTCCGATCCCGGACTCGCCGTCGACCGGCTCCCGGCGCGCGCGGTCCTCGACCGCGTCCCCGCCCTCGTCGCCCTCCTGCACGGCCCCGACCACCGCGTCTCCTACGTCAACGACGCCTACACGGCTGCCTTCGGACCCCGCCCGACCGGAGAACCGGCGCGCGAGACCCTGCCCGAGCTCGACGAGCTCGGCCTGCTGCCGCTGCTCGACCAGGTCCTGCGCAGCGCCAAGCCCCGTACGGTCAAGTCCCGCAAGGTGTCGACCGGCCGCTCGTACACCTTCACCTGCACCCCCGTCGACACCTCCGCCGAACGCGACGGGCAGGGCGTCCTCGTCTTCGCCACCGACGTCACCGACCACGCCGAGGCCGCCGAGCGGCTGCGCGCCAGCGAACGCCGCCAGCGCGAGACCGCCGTCACCCTCCAGCGCTCCCTGCTGCCGCAGGAGCTGGAGGAGCCCGACGACCTGCGCATCGCGGCCACCTATCTGCCCGGCGGCACGGAGGCGGCGGTCGGCGGCGACTGGTACGACGTGATCACCCTCGGCGGGGGCCGCACCGCGCTCGTCATCGGCGACGTCATGGGCCGCGGGGTCCGCGCCGCGGCCGTCATGGGCCAGCTGCGCACGGCCGTCCGCGCCTACGCCCGGCTCGACCTGCCGCCGCACGAGGTGCTCCAGCTCCTCGACGGCCTGGCCACCGAGATCGACGCCAACCAGATCGCCACCTGCGTGTACGCGATCCACGACCCGAACGAGGGACGGCTGGTGTACGCCTCGGCCGGCCATCTGCCGATCCTGGTCCGCGACGAGAACGGCACCGTCCACCGCGCCGACGAACCCACCGGCCCGCCGCTGGGCACCGGCGGCTGGTTGCACGCCTCCGGCTCGGTGCCGCTGGCACCCGGCTCCACCGCCGTCCTGTACACGGACGGTCTGGTCGAACGCCGCGACGAGGACCTCGACGAGGGCATCGCCTCCCTGGAACGCGCCCTGGCCGGAGCCACCGGCGGCCCCCAGGTGATCTGCGACCGCCTGGTCCGCGCGGCCGGCGTCACCGCCGACCACGACGACGACGTCGCCGTCCTGGTCCTCCAGCACCCCTCCCGTACGGGCTCCGACGGCGAGCTCTTCCGCAACGCGGCCCTGGAGCTCCTCGGCGGCATGGAAGCGGCACCCCGCGCGCGTGCCTTCGCCTCCGGCGTGCTCGCCAGCTGGCGCTTCCCCGGCGATCTGCACGACCTCGGCGTCCTGGCCGCCAGCGAACTCGTCGCCAACTCCCTCCAGCACGGCACCCCGCCGATGCGGCTGCGGCTGCGCCGTACGGACCGCCGTCTGATCATCGAGGTCACCGACGGCGACGACCATCTCCCGCGCCGCCGCCGCGCGGAGCCCGGCGACGAAGCGGGCCGCGGCATCGCGATCGTGGCCACGATCGCCTCCGGCTGGGGCTCGCGCCGCACACCGGGCGGCGGAAAAGCGGTGTGGTGCGAGTTCGCGCTCCCGCGCGCGGGGAACTGATTCCGCGCGCCGGAATCCACCGCCGCACCCCCGGAGGAATTCCGGGACGCCAACGCCAACGCGAACAGAATGAGGTTCCGGGCTGGAAGGGGTCCGCCGGCCGGGTCCGCGCGGCCTCCTACGGGCGGCCCTGCCCACGGGCGTGTTCCGCGCGTCCCCTGGCCGGGAGGACCGCCCGGTGCTAAGAGCTCCCCATGGCAGACGAATCGGGCTTTCAGCTCAAAGGAAGTGGCCCCGAGCGCTACGAGCGGTACGCGGCGCCGTTCATGGCGCCCTTCGTGGAGGCGATCCTGGACGCGGTCGACCTGTATCCCGGCGCCAAGGTGCTCGACCTGGCCTGCGGCACCGGCTTCGCGGCCCGCGCGGCTGCGGCCCGGGTCGGCCCCACCGGCCGGGTCTCGGGAGCGGACGTCAACGCGGGCATGATCGGCGTGGCCGCGGAACACGCGCCCCGCATGTATCCGGACATCGAGTTCACCGTCGCCTCGGCCGACACGCTTCCCTACGAGGACGCGGCCTTCGACGCGGTCGTGTGCCAGCAGGGCGTCCAGTTCTTCCCCGACCTCGGCACGGCGTTCGCGGAAGTGGCCCGGGTGACCCGCCCGGGCGGCCGCTTCGCCGCGACCGCATGGGCCGCCAGGGACCTCATCCCGTACTTCGTCGCCCAGTACGAGGCGGTCGAGGAGTTCGGGGGCAAGGAACTCGCGGCGAACTACGAGGGTGCGTTCTCCGGCACCCCCGAACGTCTCTCCGCCGCCCTGGCGGACGCCGGCTTCCACGACGTCGCCGTCCGCCGGGTCACCTTCGGCATCGCCTTCCCGCCCCTGGACGCCTACGCCCCCGGCCAGCTGTCGTCCACATCCTGGGGACAGGCGATCGTCGACACGGCGGGCGAGGACACCCTCCTGCGCGCCGGACGGGCCGTCCACACCCGGCTCGCCGGGCACACCGCCCCCGACGGCACCGCCACCCTCCCCTTCACCGCCAACCTGCTGACCGGCGTCCGCTGAGGCCACGCACACGAAAGGGCCGCCACCACGTCCCTCCGTGATGGCGGCCCTTTCGTACGGCTGCGAGTCCCGTCCCCCGGCCCGACGGCCAGGCGGTCAGGCGGCCGCGGGTACGGGCTCGGCCGGAGCCCCGCCCTGTGCGACCACCCGGCTCTTCGCGAGCCACGGCTGATTCTGTACGGGGGTGAGACGCCGTCCGAGCCGCAGCGCCAGGACGGTGATGCCGAGGGAGAAGAGCAGGAACGTCACGACGTACGGGCCGTGCAGCGAGGCCCCCATCGGACCGCCCACCGCCGGGCCGATCGCCAGCGCGAGCTGCTTCACCAGGGCGAAGGCCGAGTTGTACTGACCCGCCATGCCCGACGGCGCCAGATCGGCGACCAGCGGGGCGACCGTCGGCGACAGCATCGCCTCGCCGAGCCCGAAGAGCGCGTACGTCGAGACGAAGGCCGCCGTGGCCATCGTCTGGCTGCCGTGCCCTAGGCCCGCGTAACCGGCCGCCACCCAGGCGACGGCCCAGATGAGCCCGACCGCCGCGATCACGCGCGAGCGCTTGCGGCGCTCGACGAACTTCAGCACCGCGAACTGCGCGACCACGATCATGGCCGTGTTCGCCGCCATCGCCGTGCCGAGCGCGGACGTGGAGATCCCGGCGGCCTCGACGCCGTACGCGGAAAGACCCGACTCGAACTGTCCGTAGCAGGCGAAGAACAGCACGAAGCCCAGCACGGAGAGCTGCACCATGGCCCGGTTGCCCAGCAGCTCCTTCCAGCTCCCGCCCCTGGAGCGCGGAGCGTTCCCGTCGATCCGCGGCGCGCGCGGCATCCGGATGGTCGCCATGATCACGACCAGCACCAGGAACATCGCCGCCTCGATCGCGAACAGCAGCGTGAACGAGCCCGCCCGGTCCGGGTCGACGATGTGGCCGCCGATGAGACCACCGACGCCGAGGCCCAGGTTCTGGAGGAAGAACTGGGTCGCGAAGGCGCGCGAGCGGGTGTCCGCGGAGGAGCAGTCCACGATCATCGTCGCCAATGACGGCTGCATGACGGCCTGTCCGGCACCCAGCGCCGCCGCCGACAGCACCACGGTCGTCGCGGTGTTCGCCAGACCGAGACTCAGCGCGCCCAGGGCGGCGGTGACCAGCGCGGTGAGCAGGACCGGCAGCGGACCGCGCCGGACGATCGCCCGGCCCGCGAACGGCAGCACGACGAGAGCGGCCACGGCGAAGACGGCGAGCACGACGCCCGCCGTCATGGAGCCGAGTCCCCGTACCTCCGCCACGTAGACGTAGAGGAAGGGGACGGTAAAGCCGAGCCCGAACGCGCCGAGCGCGTTGCCCACGTGGATCCGGCGCATCGCTGCGCCCATCGCCCTGGTCACTTTCACCTGCCTTGGTCGTGAAGCCGTACCGGCCGCCCCGCCGCGCTCCGTGTCCGTGACACGTTGCCCACGCATGGATGCAAGCCTGAAGACTTCAAAGCTAAATTTCGAAGTTGAACTCTACACCTTGAAGGACTTCGACACCAAGCGGCGTCGTGCGATACTCGGGCCATGGGCGACACCCCCGGCGTCAGCGAGCCGACACTCGAAGAACAGATCGCCGCCTACCAGCGCGAGTTCCAGGACCTCGACCCCCAGGTCGAGAAGATCGTCTCGGCGCTGTCCCGCCTCAACCGGCGGATGAACGTCGCCTACGGCCGCCAGACCGCGGCGCTCGGCATCAGCAACGCCGAGTGGGAGGTCCTGAAGGCGCTGGTGCTGGCCGGCGCCCCGTACCGTCTCGGCCCGAGCGAGCTCGCCAAGCGTCTCGGCCTCACCCCGGCCGCCATGACCCACCGCATCGACCGGATGGTCGCGGAGGGGCTGGTCACCCGGGAGCGCGACGAGTCGAACCGCGTGCGCGTCATCGTCGAGCTGACGGACGACGGCCGGGAGAAGTGGCTGGAGGCGATGCGTCTCGCCACGGTCTTCGAGGAGGACCTGCTCCAGGACCTCTCCACCGAGGACCGTGGTGTCCTGGGTGAGGTGCTGACCCGTCTGCTGCGACGGGTGGAGGACGCCCAGCCGGACGCGGGCGGCCGGCTCAGCGACCTCGATTAAAAGATCTTGACAGGGTCGGTTGACACGGCCCTGGCGGATCCGTAGAGTACTTCGAGTTGTCACGGGACCGGAACGGTTCTGCGACGGCACCTCCGCCGCTTCAGCGGCAATCAAACCACCAGCACGATCTCCCAGCCGGGATGAATTCGGCGTGCCCGAATTCAATTCGATTTGGGTCCGGCGGCCCGATTAGGAACTGCCGGGAAGATCCGCTAAAGTTTGAGACGTCGGAACGGCCCAACGGCCGGGAAGACAAACCCCGCTGACTGGGAGTCAGGCCCGAAAGAGTCTGATAGAGTCGGAAACGCAAGACCGAAGGGAAGCGCCCGGAGGAAAGCCCGAGAGGGTGAGTACAAAGGAAGCGTCCGTTCCTTGAGAACTC
>NZ_JBHXDQ010000115.1:0-13832 GCF_042725875.1 Streptomyces sp. NPDC127038
CCGGTTCGGGCGCACTCGTGGCGGGGTGGGGTGGTCAGGTTGGCCCCCCCGCCCCCCCCACCGCCGTAGAACTGTTCAGGCCGACGCGAGCGTCACCGCTTGGGACCGCCCCGCGGCATCCGCATCCCCTTGGGCATCGGGCCCTTCGGCAGCGGCATGTTGCTCATCAGGTCGCCCATGGCGCGCAGCCGGTCGTTGGTCGCCGTGACCTGGGGACCGGCGAGCACACGCGGCAGCTTCAGCATCGTCGTGCGGAGCTTCTTCAGCTCCACCTGGCCCTCGCCCGTGCCCACGAGAATGTCGTGCACCGGAACGTCCGCGACGATCCGCGCCATCTTCTTCTTCTCGGCGGCCAGCAGGCTCTTGACCCGGTTCGGGTTGCCCTCGGCCACCAGCACGATGCCGGCCTTGCCGACGGCGCGGTGCACCACGTCCTGGCTGCGGTTCATCGCGACGGCCGGAGTCGTCGTCCAGCCCCGGCCGATGTTGTCGAGCACCGCCGCGGCCGCGCCCGGCTGGCCCTCCATCTGCCCGAAGGCGGCCCGCTCGGCCCTGCGTCCGAAGACGATCGCGGTCGTCAGGACCGCGATGAAGAGCCCGAGAATGCCGAGATAGACCGGGTGGCCGATCAAGAAGCCGATCGCGAGGAAGACACCCAGGGTGAGAATTCCGACAGCCGCGAGTACAAGACCGATCTTGGAATCGGCCTTGCGGGTCATTTTGTACGTCAGAGCGATCTGCTTGAGTCGCCCGGGGTTCGCAGCGTCCGCTGCGGGTTCCTTCCTCGCCATGCCCACGAGTCTACGTGGCCCGCGGAGCGCCGACGACGGCAGTCCCGGGCGGGGATGATCGCGACGGCCCGCGGGAAGGCGCGGTGACGGCACCGATCGGCCCCGGAGCCGTGACACGACGGGCCGGGTTCGGGGACGGCCGGGACGGCACCGGCCCGCGGCCGGTACGGCCGAGCGGCGAGCGGCCGGGTCAGGGCCGGGTGACGGATTCCAGTACGCGCTGCGCCTCGACCCGGTCCTTGGCGCGGCGGCGGTCCTCCAGGACGGAGGTCCAGGCGTTGCGGCGGGCGGTGCGCTGTCCGCTGCTCATGAGCAGCGATTCGACGGCACGCAGTGCATCGGTGAACGACGGAATCGGGGTGGCGCGTACGGGCGCGGCCTGCATGATGTGGATCCCCCCTAGGGATCGACGGCTCGGACGGGGACGGGTGTGACGTGGAACCAGAGTCTCTGATTGGTGTTACCAGTACGTGACCGAGCGGTCAAACACCAATGAAGCCTTGATACCGCGGGTCCTTTTCCTGACCCCTTGCTGATGCGGCGTTCAGCTGCGGGTACGTCGTGAGGGGGTGTGAACGAGCCGTGGTGAAGGGCGAGTTGCTTGTGCGCGGATTCACACGAAAGCGGTGGCACCGAGTGCCACCGCTTTTCTTTCGCAACGTGTGCCGTTCGGGGGATCAGACCGCCTGGGAGGCGACGTACGCGCCGCGCTTCTCGACGGCCATCTGGTACAGGCGGCCGGCCCGGTACGAGGAGCGGACCAGCGGGCCCGACATGACGCCGGAGAAGCCGATCTCCTCGGCCTCCTCCTTGAGCTCCACGAACTCCTGCGGCTTGACCCAGCGCTCCACGGGGTGGTGGCGCACGGAGGGCCGGAGGTACTGCGTGATCGTGATGAGCTCGCAGCCCGCGTCGTGCAGCTGCTGGAGCGCCTCGCTGACCTCCTCGCGGGTCTCGCCCATGCCGAGGATCAGGTTGGATTTCGTGACCAGACCGTAGTCACGGGCCTCGGTGATGACCTTGAGCGAGCGCTCGTAGCGGAAGCCCGGACGGATCCGCTTGAAGATCCGCGGGACCGTCTCGACGTTGTGCGCGAAGACCTCGGGGCGCGAGGAGAAGACCTCCGCGAGCTGCTCGGGCTCGGCGTTGAAGTCCGGGGCCAGCAGTTCGACCTTGGTGCGGCCGGCCTCGCGGCCCGCCGTCTGCGCGTGGATCTGGCGGACCGTCTCGGCGTACAGCCAGGCTCCGCCGTCCTCCAGGTCGTCGCGGGCGACGCCGGTGATGGTGGCGTAGTTCAGGTCCATCGTGACGACGGACTCGCCGACACGGCGGGGCTCGTCACGGTCCAGCGCCTCGGGCTTGCCGGTGTCGATCTGGCAGAAGTCGCAGCGCCGCGTGCACTGGTCGCCGCCGATGAGGAACGTGGCCTCGCGGTCCTCCCAGCACTCGTAGATGTTGGGGCAGCCCGCCTCCTGGCAGACCGTGTGCAGGCCCTCGCTCTTCACCAGGCCCTGCATCTTGGTGTACTCGGGACCCATCTTCGCCCGGGTCTTGATCCACTCGGGCTTGCGCTCGATGGGGGTCTGGCTGTTCCGGACCTCCAGGCGCAGCATCTTGCGTCCGTCGGGTGCGACTGCGGACACATCGGCTCCCTGTAACTTCGATTCTTCGGCGTACACCAGGGTACGCCCGTGCGGTGCTCGGCCCCCGCCGTGGGCAACCTTCGGGAACGTGGGTGCATTCCCGGAAGGCCGCCCGGGTGGGGTACGGGTTCGGGGTACGGGTTCTAGGCGGTGGCGCGTTCGACGACGCGCGGCTTGAGGTCCGCGTTCGTCAGGATGTCCCCGAGGTGCCTCTCGACCACGGGCAGGACCTCGGCGATGGTCACGTCACGGCCCAGTTCGTTCGCGAGGGAGGCGACCCCCGCGTCGCGGATGCCGCACGGGATGATCCGGTCGAACCAGGCGTTGTCCGGGTTCACGTTCAGCGCGAAGCCGTGCATCGTGACGCCCTTGGCGACGCGGATGCCGATCGCGGCGATCTTGCGGTCCTCGCGGCGCTGGCCCGCGTTGGAGGGGGCGTACTCCGGGCCGTTGAGCCGCGGGTCGAACTCCTCGTCCTGAAGGCGCGGGTCGAAGTCGAGGGAGAGGCCCCCGAGGCCGGAGGAGGCCCCCTGGGCGGAGTCCTTGGCGTCGCCGAGGACCCAGACGCCGCTGCGGCCCTCGACGCGGCTCGTCTCCAGGCCGAACTCCGCGCAGGTGCGGATGAGCGCCTCTTCCAGACGGCGTACGTGCGCTACGACGTCCACGGGACGCGGGAGCTTCTGGATGGGGTAGCCGACCAGCTGGCCCGGACCGTGCCAGGTGATCTTGCCGCCGCGGTCCACGTCGATGACGGGGGTGCCGTCCAGGGGCCGCTCGTTGTCCGCCGTGCGCCGCCCCGCGGTGTACACCGGCGGGTGCTCCAGGAGCAGACAGGTGTCGGGGATCTCGTCCAGGAACCGGGCGGCGTGCACGCGGCGCTGCTCGTCCCACGCCTCCTGGTACTCGACGGCCTCGGCACCGAATCCCATGCGGACGAACCGCAACTCACTCACGGCAAGCGCCTCCCTAGAAGCTTCCTCGGGCACGTGGTGGTCCCCGTGCGGGGCACGCGAAGGAACCTTTCGTCAGGTCCGTGGCGCGCCCACGCCACTGTACGTCCGTCCGATCCGCGTCAGCTCGACAGCCAATCCTCACACGATCGGATGAATGA
This sequence comes from Streptomyces sp. NPDC127038, assembly GCF_042725875.1. Classification (NCBI taxonomy): domain Bacteria; kingdom Bacillati; phylum Actinomycetota; class Actinomycetes; order Kitasatosporales; family Streptomycetaceae; genus Streptomyces; species Streptomyces sp. NPDC127038. The sequence continues at coordinate 3,546 of NZ_JBHXDQ010000115.1, forward strand.
ATGACGATGTGTGCGATGACGTGCTCACGCTCCGCTACATTCGCGCCGTTCACGAGGCCATAAGGGCTGCTCACAGGCAATCCGGGCACAGGGGGGCCTCGGGGAGGCGCAAGCACGTTCTCACGCCGCCCCGAGACGCCCCTGGAGACCCGAAGGCAGGAGACCGCACCGCAGATGACGGAACGACCCGCGCAGCGCACGCCCAATCGACAGCTCGCCGCGCTCATCGCAGAAGCGGGGTTCTCCAACGCAGGTCTCGCCCGTCGGGTCGACCAGCTCGGACTCGAACACGGACTGGACCTGAGATACGACAAGACGTCGGTGACCCGGTGGCTGCGGGGCCAGCAGCCACGCGGGACCACCCCCGCGCTCATCGCCGAGGTGTTCACGCGCCGCCTCGGCAGGCGCCTGAGCGCGCAGGACCTCGGGCTCGACGCCTGCGCGCCCGTGTACGCGGGGCTGGAGTTCGCCGCGACCCCGGAGGAGGCCGTGGACATCGTCAGCGGCCTGTGGCGCAAGGACTCCGGGAGCCACGCCGAACTCCGCAAGATCGCCTTCACCCCGGCGGGACTCGTCGTGCCCAGCCGGGACTGGCTGATCGGCCGGGCCGACGACCGGGTCGCCCGCGGCGACCAGCCGGCCCGCATCCCCGCCCAGGGCCGCCCGATGCCGCCCAGGGTCACGGCACCGCCCGAGCAGGGGGGACCCTCGTCCCGGCGCGGCCGCACCGAGCGGGGCCCCGGCCAGCGGGTCAGCGGCGGGGACATCGCCGCGCTCCGCTCGGTCGGCGAGCTCTTCCGCGCCCTCGACCACGCCTACGGCGGCGGCCACGCCCGCCAGGCCCTGGTCCGCTACCTGGAGCACGAGGCCGAGCCGATGCTGCGCGGCGCCTACGGCGAGCAGACCGGCCGGCATCTGTTCGCCGCCGCCGCCGACCTCACCCGGCTCGCCGGCTGGACGTCGTACGACATCGGCGCGCACGGGCTCGCGCAGCGGTACTTCGTCCAGGCGCTGCGGCTGGCGCAGGCCGCCGGCGACCGGGTGTACGGCTCGTACGTGCTCATCACGATGAGCCGGCAGGCGGTGTACCTCGGGCACGGGCGCGAGGCCGTGCAGCTGGCGCGGGTCGCGCAGCAGGGCCTCGGCACCGGGGGGCCGCAGGTCGTGCAGGCGCTGCTGCACGCGGTCGAGGCGCGCGGTCACGGGGTGCTCGGCGAGGTGCGGGCCTGCACGGCCTCCCTGGTCCGGGCCGAACGCGCGCTGGAGGCGTCCCGGACCGGCGACGAGGTCCCGCACTGGGCGCGGTATTTCGACGAGGCGCAGCTCGCCGACGAGTTCGGGCACTGCCACCGCGACCTCCAGCAGTTCCGGGCGGCGGCGCAGCACGCGGAGCGCTCGCTCCAGCTGCGGGCGCCCGGTTACGCGCGCAGCCGGCTGTTCTGCCGGGTGGTGCTCGCCTCGGCGCGGCTCGGGCTCGGGGAGCTCGACCAGGCCTGTCTGCTCGGCGCGGAGGCCGCCGGGCAGGCGGCGGAGATGCGGTCGGCGCGGGCCGTCGAGTACGTACGGGACTTCGAGAAACGGCTCGAACCGTACAAGGACGCCGCTCCCGTGCGGGGGTATCGCGACAAGGTGGCCGCGCTGAGCTGAGCGGGGCGCCTTTCCGGCGGGGCCCCGGTGTCATGTGGGCCTGGGGATCCCGTGGGCCGGGGATCCCCGGGGTCGGGGTCCGTCCCCGGCCTCCGGCCTGGGGAACCGGAGACCGGGAAGCTGTTCGGGCGGGCCGGGGGCACGGTCACCCTGGAGCGCGGGGCGGGGGCCGTCCGCCGGGTTGACGGGGTCGGGTCACCACCTTCGGGGGCCCCGAGGGGGCGGACCGCCGGCTGCGGTCCGCCCGGCAGGGCCGGGTCCGGGGACTCCGGGCCGGGTCTGGAGTCACCGGGGCGGGCCCGGAGTCACCGGGGCGGGTCCGGGGGGCTCCGGGGCCTGCCCGGTGGCTCCGGCTGGGGGAGCACTCCGGCCGGGAGCCTTCCGGGCTCCCGGTCCCTTCCGGTTCCTGGTCCCTTTCGGTTTCCGGTCCCTTCGGTTTCGGTCGCTTCCGGGTTGGCGGTCATCTCCGGGTTACCGGTCCTTTCCCGGGGTGGGTCACCCCGGGAAGGGGCGGCCCCCGGCCGTTGCCGGCCCTTGCGGGTTGCGCCCCTCCTCTGGAGTTCCGCGGCCCGTGTCGGAGCCCTGCGGTTCCGTGCCGGAGTTCCGCGGCCCCTGCCGGAGTTCCGCAACGCCTGCCAGGGCCTAGGCAACCCCGTGGTGGTGGAACGGAGTTGCGTGTGGCCCCGGGTGGGGTTCAGGCGGCTGCGGTCTCCAGGGGTTCGGCCAAGGGGGCGGTCGGGGCGACCTCCAGGTCCGTCAGGAGGGCGTGGGCGGCCCGCCGGGCCGAGTGGAGCGCGCCCTGCACGCTGTTGGTGTCCCGGTGGTCACCGCACACGTACAGGCCCGCGAGCAGCCGTACGGGGCGTCGCGGGTCGTGCGGCGGCGGCATCGCCGGGACGGCCTCGGGCTCGTGATGGACCGCCAGCAGTTCCCAGCGGTTCGTCGAGGTGCCGTAGAGGCGGGCCAGCTGGGCGCGGACCGTCGCGTCCAGGTGGGCCGCGGCGGGAGGCGTGCCGAGCACGGTCGAGGAGATCAGGGCGCGGCCGGCCGGTGCCCGGGTCGGGTCGACCTGGCTGACGACCGCCGTGTGCGCCACCGGGCCGCCGCGGTCGGCGTCCAGGATCAGCGCAGGATCGGTGAGCGGTGGTTCGTCCGTGGTGTGGTGCAGCACGGTCACCGGGTGGAAGGCGGGCACGTGCAGTCCGGGCAGGAACCCGGCGGCGGCGCGGGCGCCGGTCGCCAACAGGATGGCCCGGCAGCGGAGTTCGCCGTGGTCCTTGGTCGTGACCCGGGTCGTCGAGACGGCGGTGACCTCGACGCCCGTGTGCACGGTGCCGGGCGGCAGCGCGGCCGCGAGCAGTTCGGGGAGCGCGTCCGCGCCGCCCTCCGGCAGGCACAGCCGGCCCGTCGCGAAGGAGTGCAGCGCGAGGTCGGCGCAGCGGCTGGACGTCAGCAGCTCCGGATCGCACAGCAGGGCCGCGAGAAGGGGGCGCAGAAAGGCGTCGACCGTACGGGCGGGAAGCCCCCGCGCGGTCAGCGAGGCCGCCGCGGTGACGTCGGGGCGGGCGAGCAGGCGCTCCGGCGGGGTGGAGGCGAGCCGGGCGAGGGCCGCGCCGAGCCGGGACTGGTCCAGGGGACTGCCGAGCGGTCCCGGGCGCGGGGTGCCGCGCGCCGGACGGGGCAGCGGAAGCCGGGGGGCGCTCGCGAGGGCGCGCGCGGTGGTGAGTGCGCCCCTTGCGCTCCGGGGTGTGCCGGGCGTGCCCGTGTGGTGGCGGTGGCCGTCGCTGTGCAGCAGCACGCCGGGCGTGAACGGGCGCAGGACGAGGCCGCCCAGGCCCGGGGTGAGGCGCAGTTCCGGGTACGACGTGGACAGGAGCCGGCCGAGCCGGTCCAGCCGGAAGCCGTCGACCTTCTCCGTGGTCATACGGCCGCCCACATGGGGGGCGGCCTCCAGGACGGCGGTCCTCAGCCCCGCCCCGGTCAGATGACGTGCGGCCGCGAGGCCGGCGACACCGGCTCCCACGACGACGACGTCGACGTCTTCGGTGATCTCCGCCGTGTGCGCGGCGTGGCGTGCGGGCTCTAGCACGTGCCCCTCCTCGAGGTTGCGCGGCCGGTGGGGACGTCATGCCCCCAACACGCTTCTGGAATGCCCGAGTTCGGAACGAGGGTGCGAGGTTCGGCCGCCCGGGGGAAGCCGCGCGGCGGCCGTGCACGGGTGCATGGGGGGTGCATGTGCCGTCCGGCGGGGTGATCGGTGTCGCCGGGGCCGGCCCCCGGCTCCCTCGGGCGGCCCGGCGTGGGACGAGGGCGCCACCGTGACGAATCCGGGCGGCCGGGGCCGGAGGGGCCTGTTCCGGCGTCCGAGGCCGGCGCACCGGCCGGAGGCGGCCCGTCCCCCGCCGGATCCGCCGGAAACCGGCCCTCCGGGGGTGCCGGGAAGAGTCATTCCCCCGGGGCACAGCCCTCGGCGACGCCGGCTCCACCGGTGAGCGGACCACCCGCCGGGGGAGCCGCCGGGGGAGCCGCCGGGACGGACCCCGGGGCAGAGCGAATGCGCCCCCGGGGGGACCCCGCCCCCGGGCCCCCTCAGCCCAGTGCCGCTCGCAGCGATCCCTCGATCGACGGGAACGCGAAGGTGAAGTCGGATTCCAGGAGGCGGGTGGGGAGGACGCGTTGGCTGCCCAGGACGTCGTCGGCCATGTCGCCGAGGGCCAGGCGCAGCAGCGGGGCGGGGGCGGTCAGGAGGGTCGGGCGGTGCAGGACGCGTCCCATGGCCGCGGTGATCTCGGCGTTGGTCAGCGGGTCGGGGGCGGTCAGGTTCACCGGTCCGGACAGCGACTCGGTGTCGATGAGATGCCGGATCGCGGCCACCTCGTCGTGCAGCGCGATATGGCTCCAGTACTGGCGCCCGTTCCCCATCCGCCCCCCGGCCCCCGCCTTGAACAGGGGGATCAGCCGGGCCCAGGCCCCGCCCTCGCGCGCCACGACGAGCCCGGTCCTGGCGATCACCGTACGTACCCCAGCCTCCTGCGCGGGGGAGGCCGCCTCCTCCCACTCGACGCAGACCGACGGCAGGAACCCGTCCCCGGGAGGCGCGGACTCGTCCACCGCGCGGTCGCCGGTGTCGCCGTAGAACCCGATCGCGCTCCCGTTGACGAAGACGCGCGGCGGCTCGTCGAGGGAGGCCACCGCCTCCGCGAGCGTCGCCGTCCCGAGCACCCGGCTGTCCCGGATCATCCGCTTGTACGCCAGGGTCCAGGGCCGTCCCGCGACGGGGGCGCCCGCCAGGTTGACCACCGCGGTACAGCCGATGAGCCCCACCGCGTCGATCCGCTGCCGCTGCGGATCCCAGCGGACCTCGTCCGGGGAACGCGGCTCACGGCGCACCAGCCGGACCACCTGGTGCCCCTCGGCGCTCAGCGAGCGCGCCAGCGCGGAGCCGATCAGACCGGACGCGCCGGCGATCACGATGCGGGAACCCGGGGACAGGGTGGAGTCGCTCATGGGTCCATCCTGCCCGCGCGGCCGCCGACTTCACGGAAAAGGCCACAGCGCGGCGGCCGTACAGTGACCGGTATGTCAGCTGCTCCGCGGATACGCCCCGCCACCCTGGACGACGAGGACGCGCTCGGCCGGCTCGACCGCGACACCTGGTCCACGCTGCACGCGGTCATGCCGCGCCCCCGGCCGCCGTACGAACCCTTCTACAGCGAGCGCTTCGGTCCCCGTGACCACATCGTCGCCGAGCTCGACGGGCGGCCGGCCGGATACATCCGGCTCGGCTTCCCGACCTCGCTGGCCTGCAACGCGCATGTGCGCCAGATCCTCGGACTGGCGGTCGCCGACGAGGCGCGCGGCGCCGGGGTGGGCCGCGCCCTGCTGCGGGCGGCGTGCGACGAGGCCCGCGGCCAGGGCGCCCGGCGCATCACCCTGCGCGTGCTCGGCCACAACCTCCCCGCGCGCGGGCTGTACGCGTCCGAGGGGTTCGTCGTCGAGGGGATCCTGCCCGGGGAGTTCCTGCTGGACGGCGTCTATGTGGACGACGTCCTGATGGGGCGCGCCCTCTGACGGGGTGCCGGGCCCGGCACCCCGTCAGGGATCAGGAGGTGACGAGGTTGCCCGTGTCCACGCGGACCGTGGCGTGGGCCGCCTTGCGGGCGTCGCCCGCGACCTCGTGGGCCGTCAGGACGTACCCCGTCTCGTCGTCCGAGGTCGAGCGGGCGAAGACCACGCCGTAGACCTTGCCGGTGGTGGTCAGGAGCGGACCGCCGGAGTTGCCGGGCCGCACGGTCGAGCGGATCGAGTAGATCTCGCGGGTGACCGTGCCGGTGTTGTAGATGTTCTGGCCCGTCGCGTTGATGCGGGCGGCGACGGTGGCCGCCTGGAGGTCGAGACCGCCGTCCTGCGGGTAGCCCGCGACCACGGCGGAGTCCCCGCGCGAGGCGACCCCGTCGAAGTGGAGGACCGGGGCGCGCAGCGCCGGCACGTACAGGACGGCGACGTCCTTGTGCGGGTCGAACAGGACCACCCGCGCCTGGTACGAGCGGCCGACCCCGCCCACCCGCACGGTCGGCCGGTCGATGCCGGCCACCACGTGAGCGTTGGTCATCACCCGCTGGGGCGCGTAGACGAAGCCGCTGCCCTCACGGCCCTGGTTGCCCGAGGCGCCCTCGACCTTCACGGTGCTCACCTTGGCCGCGTTCGTCGCGGACGGCGTGACACTGTCCCCCGAGGGCTTGGCGACCCCGGCCGCCGGTTCGTTCTCGAAGGGGTTGAAGACCTGCGGGAAGCCCGCCTCCGTGAGGGCGGAGGTCGCGCGCGAGAACCAGGTCGGCGTGGTCTGCGGCATCGAGTCCTGCACGGCGCCCAGCAGCGCCGAGTTGCGGATCGACTGCGTCACCACCGTCGAGGAGGACGCGCCGAGGACGCTCGCCGCCACCCAGGCCACCAGCAGCACCGCCAGGGTGTTCGCCGCGGCCCCGCCGATCCCGTCGGCCACCCGCAGCGGTCCCTCGTCCAGCTCGCGGCGCAGCTTCAGCGCCAGCCGTCCGGCCAGCTCGTGACCCACCACGCCGGGCACCAGCACCGTGAGCACCGCCGTGACCGTCGCCGCCGGCGTCCCCGCCGTGACCAGGTCCATCATCCACGGAAGCACCCATACGCCGATGACGGCGCCGCCCACGAATCCCGCCAGCGAGACACAGCCGGCCACCAGGCCGCGGCGGTACCCGGAGGCCGCGTAGACCAGGATGACCAGCATCAGCAGGAAGTCGAGAACGTCCACGGAGCCGCCTTTCTCTAGGGCCCCTTATTACGCGCCGGGCGGGCCCAGTGATCAGCCACGCGCGTCGGTGCCGCGGAAACGGCCACACCCGTGGACCTGTAAAAACGTCCCGGACAGGCACGATGGTTCCACCAGGTGGCACACCACACATCGCGGCCCGCGCGGATCCGGGTCAGGGTGGCTCCATGCGTGTCTTCCGGAAGCTGCGGGGACCTCGAATACGGAGCGGGGGACGAGCGTCCCGCCCCGGCCCGCACGGGCGCCACGGACGGCCGGGGCACCAGGCCCCCGAACGCCCGACCGGACCCCGGCGAGCGGCCCGTGCTCCCGTGCGCCCCGGCGTGCGCCGGAGTGCGCCGCTGGGGATACCGAGACCGGTCCTCGTGCTCCTCGGCTGCGTGCCCGGCCTGATCGCCGCCCTGGCCCTGATGGTGTGCGTGGCCGGACTGCCCCGTCCGGCGCCCCGCGCGCCCGCCCCGCCCCCGGTCGAGGCCCGGATCACCGTCCCCCGGCCCGTCGCCATGCCGCCCATCGTGCCGCGGTCGAAGTGGCTCGACGCCGTCACGGCGCGCAAGCAGCCCCCGCCCCGCTACGACGACCGTGTCGTGGCGGTCTTCATCCACCACACCGACTCCCCGAACGGCTACGACTGCGCCGACGTGCCCCGGATCATCCGTGACGTGTACGCGGGCCAGACCGGCGCCAAGGACTGGGACGACATCGGCTACAACTTCCTCGTCGACCGCTGCGGCACCATCTACGAGGGCCGCGCGGGCGGGGTCGGCCGGCCCGTCACCGGGGCGCACACCCAGGGCTTCAACCACCGCACCGCCGGGATCGCCGCCATCGGCACGTTCACCGCGGGATCACCGGTGCCGAAGGCGATGACCGACGCGATCGCCCGTCTCGTGGCCTGGAAGCTCGGGCTCGCGGGCGTGGACCCCCGGGGCACGGTCCGGCTCGTCTCCAGCAACAGCCTCAGCCGCTACGCCGCGGGCACCGCCGTCGTGCTCTCCACCGTCTCCGGCCACGACGCGGCCTACATGACCCGGTGCCCGGGCGCCGCCCTCAGCGCCCGCCTCCCCGACATCCGCGAACTGGCCGCCCGCTACCAGGGCCGCTGACCGCCCGCCGCTCCCCGGCGCCAGGGGAGCCGGCGGTCACAGGCTCGCCCACGGCCGCTCACAGAGTCCCCAGAGCCCCGCGCCCTACCGTCGCCGTACGGGGGCGAACGGAGCCGCACGCACCGACCGGAGGCGGGGATGATGAAGATCAGTCGGACGGAGGCCGCGCGCCGCGCGGAGAGCGGGGCGCACGCCCGGCGCCCGGCGGACGGGCAGGGCGCGGGGGCGGCGGAGACGGCGGGCGGCCGGGTGACGGCGGCCCGCGGCACCTGGGCGGTGGTGTGCGCCGTGGTGACGGTCGTCCTGGGACCCGCGGCGGTCACGGCGTCGGCCCTCGACCGGGCCAACGCGGCCCCGCGGCACCACACGGCACACGCGGACACGGACGGCCCGCGGGCGTACGTCCCCGCGGGCCGGTCCCGTCAGTCCTCCCTGAACCGCTCCCACAGCCTGGGGTAGCGCTCCGCGATCACGGAGTCGTCCTCGAACTGGAGCGGGGTCCCCTCGGGCTCGGCGGGCGCGGCCGGGATGCCCAGGGCGGGCGCGACGGCACCGGTGAGCTGCTCGTAGGCCTCGTCGGCCGCGTACCCCAGCTCCTCGCCGTCGCCGTCGATCTCCTCGTCGAAGTCGTCCAGGAGCTCGGCGAGGGTGTCGGGGTCGTGCATCGCCCCCTCGAACACGTCCCGGCCCTGGCCGATCAGCCAGCACCGGAAGAAGTCGAAGGCGTCGTCGCTGGCCCCGTCGAGCAGCAGCCAGGCCGCGCCCCACAGATCCCAGCGGTAGGCGCGGTTGTAGCGGGACTCGAAGTGCCGGGCGAAGTCCAGGACGGAGTCCGGGTCCAGCTGGACGAGCCGCTCGACGAGCAGATCCGCCTGTTCCTCGGGATCGCCCTCGGCAGTCTCGCGGGTCGTGTCCACCAGCTGCCAGAACTCCGTCTCGTCCATCACGGGTCAAGCATCGGGCCTGGACGGGAGGGACGCACGTGGAGCGGCGCAGATTGTTATGCATGCACATGCCGAAGGTAAAACCACCGGGTTCGTACGCATTTCAAGCGGACGGGGGGCGGTACAGCGCCGCCGTCCGGGCCGCGTCCTCCGCGCAGCGCTCCCGCAACGCCGCCGGGGCGAGCACCTCCGCCTCCGGCCCGAGCCCCCGCAGCTGCGTCCGCGCGACCTCCTCGGACTCGACCGGCACGGTGAGCGTCACCCAGCCCCGGTCGTCGGGGGCGCCGGAGGTGCCGAGCCCCTCCTTCGCGGACGCCGGACCGAGGGCGTACGGCAGCTGCCGCACGCCCTCGGGCGAGAGCCGTACGACGATCTCGCACCGCAGGACGGACCGCGCGAACTCCTCGGCCCGCTCCTCCCAGAACGCCGGCAGGTCGAACCCGTCGTCGCGCCGGAACCGCTCGGGCCCCGGGCCGACGGCCGTGAACCGGTCGATCCGGTACACCCGGAAGGCCTCCGTGTCCGCCACCCGCGCGCACAGGTACCAGAGCCCGGCCTTCAGGACGAGCCCGTACGGTTCGAGCGTCCGCTCCACCTCCGTGCCGCCCCGCCGGTAGCGGGCGAGGACCGGGCGGTCGTCCCACACCGCGTCCGCGAGGGCGGGCAGCAGCTCCGGAGTCCGCGGCTCGCTGAACCAGGCCGGCGCGTCCAGATGGAAGCGCTGCGCCGCCGACCGCGAGGCGTCCCGTACGGAGGGCAGCAGCGCGGCCGACACCTTCAGCCGGGCCGCCGAGGCCGTGTCCTGGAGGCCCATGTCGCGCAGCGCCCCCGGTACCCCGCTCAGGAACAGCGCCTCCGCCTCGCTGCGGGCCAGACCCGTCAGCCGGGTGCGGTATCCGCCGATCAGCCGGTAGCCCCCGGCCCGGCCGCGGTCTGCGTAGACGGGGATCCCCGCCTCCGACAGGGCCTGCGCGTCCCGGGCGACCGTGCGCTCGGACACCTCCAGCTCCCGCGCCAGCTCGGCGGCGGTCATCGACGCCCGGGTCTGGAGCAGCAGCACCATCCTGATCAGACGAGCGGCACGCATGCGTTCATGATGCCGGGCGCCACCGACAACGACCGACAACGCGGAGGACGGGCGGCCGGCGCGGAAGGCACCGGGAAAGCGGGGAAGGGGGGCGCGGTCCCCCCATCCCCCTACCCCGGGGTCGACACCCGGCGGACCAGAACGCGCGCCGCCCCGGGCCACTAACGGGCCCCCCCGAATACAAGCAGCCGCCGGCCG
>NZ_JBHXDQ010000116.1:0-13047 GCF_042725875.1 Streptomyces sp. NPDC127038
GGCGAGAACCTGTACCGGTTCTCGCCACGGCCCGTTCGCCGTCGTCAGCGCGTCGTCACGGCCGCCACAGCGGGTGTTCGCGCTCCGCCCACCGGCGGCTCACCGATCCCGTGCGCAGTCCCCGCCGGGCCTCCGGGTCGCCCAGCGCCATGCCGATGTGGCCCGCGAGCACGATGCCGACGGTCAGGGCCAGCCAGTCGTGGACGAAGGTCGCCGAGGTGCGCCACATCAGCGGGGTGAGATGGGTGAACCACATCAGCAGACCGGTGCCCATCATCACCAGCGTGGCCCCGGCGATCCAGGCCGCGTAGACCTTCTGCCCGGCGTTGAACTTGCCCGCCGGACGGGACCGCGGGTCCTTGTCGCGGCGCAGGACCGCCCGCAGCCACACCCGGTCGTGCGGGCCGAAGCGGTTCAGGAAGCCCAGGTCCCGGCGGAACGCGCGGGAGGCGAGGCCGGCGAGGACCGGCAGCGGGAGCATCACACCGGCGATCTCGTGGACCCGTACGACGAGTTCGCGGCGGCCGACGAGTTCGGCGAACTGGGGGATGTAGAGGCAGGCCGCGGTGGCCACGCACAGGCCCATCAGCGCGGCGGCGACGCGGTGCACCCAGTGCTCGGCGCGGGTGAAGCGGCGTACGTGGGACGAGGGCGCGGCGACGGCCGGCGTCTCGTCAGCTCGTGGGTTCATCGTCGCGTCCGTTCGAACGGCCGACCCAGGCGTCGACGTCGTACCCCCGGTCCTCCCAGTACCCGGGACGGACGTCCTGGGTGACCGTGATGCCGGAGAGCCACTTGGCGGATTTGTAGAAGTACATCGGGGCCACGTAGAGCCTGACCGGGCCGCCGTGGTTGTGGCCGACGGGCTTGTCCTGCATGCGCAGGGCCACCAGGACGTCGGGGCGGTAGGCCTGGCGCAGGCTGAGGCTCTCCGTGTACGTCCCGTCGAAGCAGGTGAACCGGACGGCCCCGGCCGTGCCGCGCACTCCGGCGGCGTCGAGGAGCTGCGACAGGCGTACGCCCTCGAAGGGGGTGCTCGGCACCCGCCAGCCGGTGACGCACTGGACGTCGTGCACCAGCCGGGTCTGGGGCAGGGCGCGCAGGTCCGCGAGGGTGTAGGTGGCGGGGTGGTCGACCAGGCCGTCGACGGTGAGCCGGTAGTCCGTCTCGTTCTTGTGGGGGACGGAGGCGGCCACCGAGTAGTAGCGGAATCCGCCGCCGTTGGGCAGGAGTCCCGTCAGGCCCGTGGGGTCGCGCTGGGAGGCGCCGGCGAGGAAGGCGTCCGTCGCGCGCTGGAGGGTGGGCGCGGCCAGGACACCGAGGGCGCCGAGTCCGAGCGTGCCGAGCAGGACACGGCGGCCGATGGGCCTGCCGCGTTCCCTGGCCGCCTCGTGCTCCTCGCCGCCGTCCTCCCGGGACTCCGGAGGCGTCCGCGGCTCAGGACGCTCCCCGGGCTCGGGTCCTTCTCGGTCCCGGGGCTCCAGCGGCTCCGGGGTCTCCTGGCGCTCCAGCGGCTCCGGACCCTCCTGGCGCCCCCCGCGTTCCTGCGGCCCCCGGCGTTCCTCGTCCTCCGGGCGTTCCTCGTCCTCCGGTTCCCGGGGCTGCGGTCGCTCCGGGTCCCGTTCCGGTTCCGGTTCCCCGGGCCTATCAGTGTTCACCCCTTGATTCGAGCACCCGCGACCCCCAAAAAGCCAGCGGTCGCGGGTGCTCGTCAGCGTTCCGTCATTTCTTCTTACCCACGGGCCGGGAGCAAGGGCCCCGAAGGGGACGACGGGTCCGCGTCAGGAGGCGGAATCGGCCGCCTTGTCCAACTGGAACGCCTCGTTGCCGAGTCCGATCCGGGCGTGCGCCTCGGGCTTGCGGGAGCGCAGCACCAGACCCTGGACGAGACCGACGACCAGCGCGACCCCGATGACGGCGGGCAGCAGCACGTTCAGGGCCGAGTCGGGACCCGAGCCGACGAGCACGTCGAAGTCCTTGACCGTGTAGACCGCGATGACGAGCAGGGCGAGGCCCGCGACCGCGGAGGTGGCCAGGCGCCAGGACTGGGCGCGGGCGGCGCCGCGGCGGACGAAGAAGACGATGACCGAGAGCGAGGCGGCCGCCATCAGCAGGGTGACGCCGAGCGCGCCGACGTTCCCGCCCCAGGTGAACAGCCGGAGCACGGGCGCGGTCGGGTCTCCGGCCGGCTTGTCGTCGGAGAGGGCGAAACCGCCGACCACGACGAGGGACACGACGGTGTGCAGGAGCGAGCCGGTGCCGGGGGCGCCGCTGGTCTCGGAGGTGCGGCCGAACGCGCTGGGCAGCAGGCCCTCGCGGCCCATGGCGAAGGCGTACCGGGCGACGACGTTGTGGAAGCTGAGCAGCGCGGCGAACATGCCCGTCACGAAGAGCACGTGCAGGACGTCGGTGAACGTGGAGCCGAGCCGTGACTCGGTGAGGAAGAACAGCAGTCCGGCGCTCTGCTTCTGGGACGTGCCGACGATCGCCGAGGGGCCGGTGGCGACGGTGAGCGCCCAGGAGCTGATGGCGAAGAAGACGGCGACGAAGCCGATCGCCAGGAACATCACGCGCGGCACGAGGATGTGCGGGCGGCTGGTCTCCTCGGCGTAGACGGGGGCCTGTTCGAAGCCGGTGAAGGCCGCGATGCAGAAGCACAGCGCGGTGCCGACGCCCGCTCCGGTGAGGGTGTCGGGGTTGAAGGCGTGCAGCGAGAGCCCGGCCTTGGCGGGGTCGCCGACGGCCGCGACGTCGAAGACGACGACGAGGGTGACCTCGATGACCAGCAGCACGCCGAGCACCCAGGCGTTGACGTCGATCTTGAGCCAGGCCAGCGCGCCGACGACGAGCACGGCGGCCAGCGCCGGTATCCACCAGACGAGCTGGGTGTCGAGGTAGGTGGCGAACAGCCCGGAGACCTCGAAGCCGAAGAGGCCGTAGATGCCGACCTGGAGGGCGCTGTAGGCGACGAGGGCGACGGCGGCCGCGCCCGCGCCCGGGGTGCCGCCGAGTCCGCGCGAGATGTACGCGTAGAAGGCGCCCGCGTTGTGGACGTGCCGGCTCATCTCGGCGTACCCGATGCTGAAGAGCACGAGGACGACGCCGAGGATGACGAAGAGCAGCGGCTGTCCGACGATCCCCATCACCGCGAATGTGGTGGGCATGACACCCGCGACCACCATGAGCGGGGCGGTCGCCGCGAGGACGGACAGGAGCAGACCCGCCGTGCCGAGACGGCCGGCGCGCAGGGCCCGGTCCTGCCCCTTGAACGTGCTGATGCCGGCGCCGTCGGCGTCCGGTCTTCCCGTGCTCGACGTACTCGATGTGCTCGAACTGCCCGTCGTCATCGCGGGGTCGTCCTTTCGGATGTCGGTCTTCGGGGGCGTTCACACCGTGCCGAGCACGCGGTCGCGTGCGGCACGGAAGGCTTGGTACCCGTCGCGGTCCGGGTAGGACCACGGAGCCGCGGTCGGGTGCTCCGCGATGCGCAGGAACAGGGCGGCGGCCTCGCCGTCCCGGCCTTCGCAGATCTTGGCGTGGGCCAGGTAGTTGAGGTCGACGAGCCGGCGCGGATGGTCGCCCTGCTGCCACTCCAGCCACCAGTCGAACGCGGCCTTCATCACCTGGCGGGCCCGGCGGCCGGCCCAGTGTCCGGAGGCGACCGGGTCGGGGCCCTCGGTCCCGGCGGCGGCGAGCACCCGGTAGCGCTCGGCGTGCGCGACGACCGGAAGGATCGCGAGCGGCGAGTCGGCGGGCGCCTGCTCGGCCGACCAGTTGGCGAAGTCGTACACCTCGTGCAGCGGGTCCTGGCCCGCCGCGGCGCGGCGCTCGGCGAGCCGGGCGACCATCAGATGGTGCGCGTGGTGGTGGACGGCGTGCCGGTGGCGCACCTCGTCGAAGAGGCGGACCACGTCGTCCTCGGCCCCGAGCGAGCGTTCCAGGAGGAGCAGCCCGAGCCAGGGGGTGGGGTCGTCGGGGGCGCGGTCGGCCGCGCGCCGGCAGGCCTCGCGGGCGCTGTCCGGGCGCTCCTTGCCGTGCAGGGCGCGCTCGACGGTGGCGCAGCCCAGCAGTACGGCCGCGTCGGCGGACTCCGGTTCGGCGAGCTGCCAGTCGCGGACCCAGGCGAGCGTGGCGGGCTCCTGCGCGAGGACGGTGACCCGGTGTCCGCGGCGGTCCCAGTCGTCACCGGTCGCGGCGAGCAGGTCGCGGACGTCGGTCCACCGCCCCTGGTTCAACGAGGTGCGTGCGGCTACGAGTTCGGCGTCGTCGAGGGCGGCGTCGAAGGCCTGGGACGTCCGCTTGCGGCCGCGGCCCAAGGGAGGTGGGGGTGGTGACACCGCTGCTCAACCTCACAGGCGCGGTTCGTCAAAGGGTGATCACGCACAGCAAACCCGGAGCCACGGGTTCAAGTCAAGCTCAGACCAAGTCACTACACGTGTCAACTGCTCTCGTGTACAAGCCAGTTACCTTCACCCGGCGGCACAAAGCCCTGAACAGGCACCTGCTCCGCCCGACTTGGGCGCTTCCGCTTCGGCTGTACGACGACGGGCCGCCGCTGTCCTGATGACAACGGCGGCCCGGATCGCACTACTTGGGCGTCGCCCGCGATCAGCCGACCGCCTCGGCCGCCGCCCGGCCCGCGGTGCGGCCGGAGAAGAGGCAGCCGCCGAGGAAGGTGCCCTCCAGCGAGCGGTACCCGTGGACTCCGCCGCCGCCGAATCCGGCGGCCTCACCGGCGGCGTACACACCCTCCAGCGGGTCGCCGCCCTCGGTCAGCACCCGCGAGGAGAGGTCGGTCTCCAGACCGCCGAGGGTCTTGCGGGTCAGGATGTTCAGGCGCACCGCGATCAGCGGGCCGGCCGCGGGGTCGAGGATGCGGTGCGGGGGCGCGGTGCGGATCAGCTTGTCGCCGAGGTAGTTGCGGGCCCCGCGGACCGCCATGACCTGGAGGTCCTTGGTGAACGGGTTGGCGATCTCGCGGTCGCGCGCGACGATCTCGCGGCGCAGCGCCGCCTCGTCGATGAGCGGCTTCTCGGTGAGCGCGTTCATCCCGCGCACCAGCGCGCCGAGGTCCTTCTCGACGACGAAGTCGACGCCGTTGTCCATGAACGCCTTGACCGGTCCCGGCACGTCCGCGCGGGCCCGTCCGATGACGCCCCTGATGGACTTGCCGGTCAGGTCGGGGTTCTGCTCCGAGCCGGAGAGCGCGAACTCCTTGCCGATGATCTTCTGGTCCAGCACGAACCAGGTGTAGTCGTACCCGGTCCTCATGATGTGTTCGAGGGTGCCGAGGGTGTCGAAGCCCGGGAACAGCGGGACCGGCAGCCGGTTGCCGCGCGCGTCCAGCCACAGGGAGGAGGGGCCCGGCAGGATGCGGATGCCGTGCTTGTCCCAGATGGGGTTCCAGTTCTGGATGCCCTCGGTGTAGTGCCACATGCGGTCGCGGTTGATCAGGCGGGCGCCGGCCCCCTCCGCGATCCCGAGCATGGCCCCGTCGACGTGGGCGGGGACACCGGAGATCATCCGCTCGGGCGGGGTGCCGAGCCGCTCGGGCCAGTTGGCGCGCACGAGGTCGTGGTTGCCGCCGATGCCGCCGGAGGTCACGATCACCGCCTGGGCCCGGAGCTCGAAGGAGCCGGTGACGGCACGGCTGCTGGCCTGGCCGCGCTCGATGCCGGACGGCTCCAGGACCTCACCGGTGACGGTGTCCACGGAGCCCGCGCTGCGCGACAGACCGGTGACCCGGTGCCGGAACCGCAGCTCGACCAGTCCGCGGGCCACGCCCTCCCGTACCCGGCGCTCGAAGGGCGCGACGAGGCCGGGCCCGGTCCCCCAGGTGATGTGGAAGCGCGGCACCGAGTTGCCGTGCCCGTTGGCGTCGTAGCCGCCGCGCTCGGCCCAGCCCACCACCGGGAAGAAGCGCACGCCCTGCCCGTGCAGCCAGGACCGCTTCTCCCCGGCCGCGAAGTCGACGTACGCCTCGGCCCAGCGGCGCGGCCAGTGGTCCTCGGGCCGGTCGAAGCCGGCCGTGCCCATCCAGTCCTGGAGGGCCAGCTCGTGGGTGTCCTTGATCCGCATGCGGCGCTGCTCGGGCGAGTCGACGAAGAAGAGCCCGCCGAAGGACCAGTGCGCCTGGCCTCCGATCGACTGCTCGGGTTCCTGGTCGAGGAGGATCACCCTGCGGCCGGCGTCGACGAGCTCAGCGGTCGCCGCCAGGCCCGCCAGGCCCGCTCCGATGACGATCACATCTGCGTCGTAGGCCATGGGCCCCGTCCTCTCGGCATTCCGACGGGTCCGACCGGGCAGGCGTCACGGGGACGACCTGATGACGTTTGTCACGAACCGATCTGCGGCGTCGCTGGTTGGTGAGACATTGGAGGTGAGGGTCGGCCACGCGGCCGACCAGCACTTGTTACTGATCGGTCCGAATCCTCGGCAAGAAAGGTGACCGAGTCAACCGCCTGGTTCCGGTTACTCCCGGGGCGGGGCCCCGGCCCTTGGCACTACAGTCGGCGGCATACGCACCACTGGCCCGCCCCGACCCCTGACGCATCGAGGTACCCAGCGTGTCGGTACTGGTTCTGGTCCTCTCGGTGAGCGCCGCCTGCTGTCTCGGCTTCGGCTTCGTGCTCCAGCAGAACGCCGCCTCGCACGCGCCGCTGAGCGACTTCCTCTCGCCCCGCATCCTGATCGACCTGATCCGCGTCCCGCGCTGGCTGGGCGGTATCGGGCTCATGGTGTGCGGCATGGTCCTCGGGGCGATCGCGCTGGGCAACGGCGAGGTCTCGCTGGTGGAACCGCTCCTGGCGACCAATCTGCTCTTCGCGCTGGCGCTCTCGCGACATCAGACGAAACAGCCCCTGGGCCGGCAGGGCTGGGCCGGGCTCCTGCTGCTCGCGGGCGGGGTCTCGGCGTTCATCGTGGCCGGACAGCCACAGGGCGGCGAGGCCATCGACGACCCGCTGCGGCACTGGCTGATCATCGGGATCGTGGTCGGACTCGCCCTGCTGCTCACCACCTTCGCGAAACGCTCCCGGCTCAGCGCCGGCCCCGTCCTCCTCGCCACCGCCGCGGGGCTGCTCTACGGCCTCCAGGACGCGCTCACCCGGGTCAGCGGCCAGCGGTTCAGCGCGGGCGGTCTGGGCGAGCTGCTGACCGGCTGGCAGCCGTACGCGGTGCTCGTGCTCGGCGTGACCGGGCTGATCCTCGTCCAGAGCGCCTTCGAGACCGCGCCGCTGCGGATGTCGCTGCCCGCGCTCACCGCCGCCCAGCCGCTCGCCGGGATCGTCTGCGGGGTGGGCTTCCTCGGGGACCAGCTGCGCACGGACGCCGGCGCCCTCGCCTGGCAGGCCGCGGGGCTCGCGGGCATCGTGACGGGGATCATCCTCCTCGGCATGCACCCCGCGATGCCCTCGGGCACCACGGAGCCGGAGCGCTCCCGGGACCTCCAGCCGCACTGAGCGCGCCCCCGCGCTCCCCGGCCGGCGTCTCCGCCGCTCCCGCCCCCGCGCACGCGCCCACCACCCGGACGGCCGTGAGCGCCCCCTGCGCGCGCCGGGAAACTGCTTGGATGGATCCCATGAGCGCCGCCGACGAGATCCTCGACATCGTGGACGAGAACGACGAGATCATCGGGCAGTCCCCGCGCGGGGAGGCGTACGCCCGCGGCCTGCGCCACCGCTGCGTGTTCATCGAGGCACGGGACGCCCGTGGCCGGGTCTTCGTCCACCGCCGCACCCCCACCAAGCTGGTGTTCCCGTCGTTCTACGACATGTTCGTCGGCGGGGTCGTCGGCGCGGGCGAGTCCTACGACGACGCGGCGCTGCGCGAGGCCGAGGAGGAACTCGGCGTCTCCGGGCTCCCCCGGCCCACTCCCCTGTTCAAGTTCCTGTACGACGACGGGGCCGGCGCGAGCTGGTGGTCGGCGGTGTACGAGGTGCGCTGCGAGCTCCCGGTGAACCCGCAGGCCGAGGAGGTCGCCTGGCACGACTTCCTCACCGACGACGAGGTGGAGCGCCGGCTGGACGGCTGGACGTGGGTGCCGGACGGACTGGCGGCCTACGAGCGGCTCACGGACTACCGGGCGATGGACTGACCCCGGGGCAGCCGCGCCGGGCGTCCGGGGCGGCACCGGAGGAGCCCCGTGCCGGGCTCCCCGGTAGGGTCCTGGACGTGATCGAACTCGTGCGCAATGTCCGGTTGTGGTTCGCGCCGCAGGAGATCCGGCACGAGGGCAGCACCCCGGACTACCGGTTCTCCCTCGCCAACGAGCGGACCTTCCTGGCCTGGCTGCGCACCGCGCTCGCGCTCATCGGCGGCGGCTTCGCCGTGGACCAGTTCCTGCCCGACCTGCGCTGGGCCTGGCGGGCGGGCCTCGCCCTGGCGCTGCTGGCGTCGGGCGTGCTCTGCGCGCTGCGCGCCGTGAACCACTGGGTGCGCTGCGAGCGGGCGATGCGGCGCGGCGAGGACCTGCCGGTGTCACGCTTCCCCGCTCTGCTGGGCATCGTCGTCGCGGTCGTCGCGGTCGCGATGGTCGTCGTCGTCCTCGTCGGCTGGGCCGGATGACCACGCCCCCGGCGGAGGAGCGCGACCCGGGCCTCCAGCCGGAGCGCACCCGGCTGGCCTGGCGCCGTACGACCCTGTCCTGCACGGTCGCCGCCGTGCTCGCCGCGAGGGCGGCCCTGCGCGACCGGCACTCGGCCGCCGGGATCATCGCGTTCGCGTTCTGCTGCCTGCTCTGGCTGGCGTTCCTCGCCGTCGCCCACCTCCGCATCCGTGCCCTGGCGGCCGCGGGCCCGGCGGGTCCGCCCGCGCTCCCGCCCCGGCACGCGGCGGCGACGGCACTGTGCACGGTGGCCCTGGCCGCGTGCGCGGCGGCGCTGGTGTTCTAGCGGCCACGATCCGGGGCGTGCGTTCCGGGCCGCGCTCCGGGGGCGTGTGTTCGGGCCGCTCCCCTTGATGTATTCCGATATGGGCATACGATGGCTGCCATGGCACGAGCAGCGACGACCTCGGACGCGTTCAACGCGATAGCGGAGCCCCAGCGCCGGGACATCCTGATGCTGCTGCGGGCGGGCGAGCGACCGGTGACCGAGGTGGCCCAGGAGCTGGGGATGAGCCAGCCGGGGGCGTCCAAGCACCTGCGGGTGCTCCGGGAGGTGGGACTGGTACGGGTGCGCGAGGCGGGCAAACAGCGCCTGTACGGCCTGGACGCCCGCGGGCTGCGGCCGATCCACGAGTGGGTCGGCGGGTTCGAGCGGTTCTGGAACGAGAGCTTCGACCGGCTCGACACCTATGTGCAGGACCTCAAGCAGACACGGCAGGAGGACTGAACGATGGCAGGGGCAGGACAACAGACGCAGACGGAGCCGGCGGCGGCCGACCGGGAGATCGTGATCTCGCGGACCATCGACGCCCCGCGGGAGCTGGTGTTCGAGGCGTTCACCGAGGTCCGGCATCTCTCGCGATGGTGGGGGCCCGAGGGGTTCACCACCACCACGCGGTCCTTCGAGTTCCGCGAGGGCGGGGAGTGGGTCTTCGTGCTGCACGGGCCGGACGGGACCGACTACTCCGAGTGGATCCGCTGGGTGCGGATCGTCCCGCCGGAGCGGATCGACCTGCTGCACGGCGAGCACCGCGACGACCCCGACGCCTTCGCGTCGGCGCTGGTCTTCGAGCGGGACGGCGCGGCGACCCGGATCGAGATGCGCACGCTGTTCCCCACCAGGGAACTGCGCGACGCGGCGGTGGAGAAGTACCACGCGGTCGAGGGCGGGCGGCAGACCCTGGACAGCCTGGCGGCCTACGTCGCCGGCCTCACGCGGAAGGGAGCCGGAAGCTGATGGCCGGCAAGGTGTTCTTCAGCGTGTCCATGTCGCTGGACGGCTTCGTCGCACCCGAGCCCGTCCCCGTCGAGAACGAGCTCTTCTCGCCGGACCGGCAGGACGACCCCGACGTCCGGCGCTGGATGGCGCAGTGGATGGAGCTCCAGCAGTGGATCTTCCCGCAGCGGTTCTTCCGGGAGAACCTGGGACTGGGCGAGGGCGGCGAGGAGGGCGTCGACAACGACATCGCGCGGGAGACGTTCGAGCGCACCGGCGCGAGCGTCATGGGCCGGCGCATGTTCGACCTCGGCGAGCAGTCATGGCCCGAGGACGCGCCCTTCCACACCCCGGTCTTCGTCGTGACGCACGATCGGCGTGACCCGTGGGAGCGGCTCGGTGGCACCACGTTCCACTTCGTCACGGACGGCATCGAGAAGGCCCTCGACGGGGCCCGTGAGGCCGCGGGCGACCGCGACGTCCGTATCGCCGGGGGCGGCACGACGATCCTCCAGTACCTGAACGCCGGCCTGGTCGACGAGTTCTCGGTCACGCTGTCGCCGGTGCTGTTCGGCGCCGGCACCCGGCTGTTCGACGGCGTGGACGCGTCCAGGATCGCGCTGGAGCCGGTCCGTTCGCAGCCGTCGCCGCGGGTGACGCCTCTGACCTACAAGGTGCGCCGGCGGTAGCCGGCCGCCAGCCGCCCGGCCTCCGCGCCGGGGAGATGCCGATCACGTTTCGGTCAGCCGCTGGACGACATACCGACTGGTCGGCATCATGGTCATGCCCCGTTCCCGTGTGCTGAGGAGCAATGATGAGCCCGGACCACCCGCCAGGTCTCGATCTCGACCGGCTGCGCGACCTGCTCGACCGCGAGCGGCCCGGACTCGTGAA
This sequence comes from Streptomyces sp. NPDC127038, assembly GCF_042725875.1. Taxonomy (NCBI): domain Bacteria; kingdom Bacillati; phylum Actinomycetota; class Actinomycetes; order Kitasatosporales; family Streptomycetaceae; genus Streptomyces; species Streptomyces sp. NPDC127038. The sequence continues at coordinate 10,716 of NZ_JBHXDQ010000116.1, forward strand.
CGGCCCGCTCACCGGCCGGCTGATCGAGGGCGGGCGGTCGAACCTCACCTACGCGGTCTCCGACGGCACCGGCCGCTGGGTCGTACGCCGGCCCCCGCTCGGCCACGTGCTGGCCACGGCGCACGACATGAAGCGCGAGCACCGCGTGATCAGCGCGCTGCACCCGACGGCCGTGCCGGTCCCCGACCCCGTCCTGCTGTGCGAGGACGAGTCGGTGCTCGGCGCCCCGTTCTACGTCATGGAGTTCGTGGAGGGCACCCCGTACCGCACCGCGGACCAGCTCGCCCCGCTCGGCCCGCAGCGCACCCGCGACGCGGTGCTCGGCCTGGTCGACACCCTGGTCGAACTGCACGCGGTGGACCCGGCCGAGGTCGGACTCGCCGACTTCGGCCGCCCCGAGGGCTTCCTCGACCGGCAACTGCGCCGCTGGGGCAAGCAGTTGGACGCGTCCCGCAACCGCGAGCTGGCCGGCATCGACGAGCTGCACGCCGCCCTGGGCCGCGAACTGCCCGTCTCCCCCGCGCCCACCGTCGTCCACGGCGACTACCGGCTCGACAACGTGCTGATCGGGTCCGACGACCGGATCAGGGCGATCCTGGACTGGGAGATGTCCACGCTCGGCGACCCGCTCACCGACCTCGGGCTGCTGGTCATGTACAGCACGCCGCTGGAGCTGCCCAACTCCCCCATCAGCACGACCGCTTCGGCCGCCGGACACCCCGCGGCCGCCGAGATCGTCGAACGGTACGCCGCGCGCTCGGGGCGCGACGTCTCCGCGGTCTCCTGGTACACGGCCTTCGCCTGGTTCAAGCTCGCCGTGATCCTGGAGGGCATCCACTACCGCTACACCAAGGGCCAGACGGTCGGCGGCGGCTTCGACCGCATCGGCGAGCTGGTCCCCGTCTTCATCGAGCACGGCCTGACCACCCTTCAGGAAGGCTGATCCGCCATGGACTTCGCATTCGACGCGCGCACCGAAGAGCTGCGCGGGAAGCTGCTCGCCTTCATGGACGAGTACGTCTATCCGGCGGAGGCCGTCGCGGAGGAGCAGCGTGCCCTGCTGGCCTCGCCGTGGGACACGCCCGCCGTGGTCGGCGAGCTGAAGGCCGAGGCCCGCAGGCAGGGTCTGTGGAACCTGTTCCTGCCGGACTCCGAGTACGGTGCCGGGCTGACCAACCTCCAGTACGCGCCGCTCGCCGAGATCACCGGCCGCAGCCCGCATCTGGCACCCACCGCGCTGAACTGCGCGGCCCCGGACACCGGGAACATGGAGGTGCTCGCCCAGTTCGGCGACGAGGCGCAGCGCAAGCAGTGGCTGGAGCCGCTGCTTGCCGGGGAGATCCGTTCCGCGTTCGCGATGACGGAGCCGGAGGTCGCCTCCTCCGACGCCACGAACATCACCACGCTGATCGAGCGGGACGGCGACGAGTACGTCGTCACCGGCCGCAAGTGGTACATCTCCGGGGCGATGAACCCCGACTGCAAGATCTTCATCGTGATGGGCAAGACGGACCCGGACGGCCCGGACATCCGGCGCCAGCAGTCGATGATCCTGGTCCCCCGTGACACCCCGGGCGTCGAGGTGCGGCGTGCCATGCAGGTGTACGGCTACGAGGACCACTCCCACGGCGGGCACGCGGAGGTCGTCTTCGACCGTGTCCGGGTGCCGGCGAGCAACCTGATCGGCGAGGAGGGCGGCGGGTTCGCCATCGCGCAGGCGCGGCTCGGTCCCGGCCGGATCCACCACTGCATGCGGCTGATCGGCATGGCCGAGCGGGCCATCGAGCTGATGTGCCGCCGGGCGGTGTCGCGCACGGCGTTCGGCAAGCCGCTGGCGCAGCAGGGGGTCGTGCAGAACTGGATCGCCGACGCCCGGGTGACCGTCGAGCAGTTGCGGCTGCTGGTGCTGAAGACGGCCTGGATGATGGACACGGTGGGCAACAAGGGGGCCCACACCGAGATCCAGGCCATCAAGATCGCCACTCCGCGGGCGGTCGTGGAGATCCTCGACAAGGCGGTGCAGGTGCACGGTGCCGGCGGGGTCAGCCAGGACTTCCCGCTGGCCGAGCTGTGGGCGTCCGCCCGCACCCTGAAGCTGGCCGACGGCCCGGACGAGGTCCACCAGCGTTCGCTGGCGCACCGGGAGATCAAGAAGTACGTGTGACGCCGGTGGGGGCGGAGGGGGAGTTCTTCGCCCCCTCCGCCCCTTCCCGTCCCATCCCTGGGGGCTGCCGCCCCCGGACCCCCGCTTCGGCCTGACGGCCTCGTCCTCAATCGCCGGACGGGCTGGAACTCTCCGGCGAGCGAAATTCAGCCCCTCCGGCGTTTGAGG
>NZ_JBHXDQ010000117.1:0-12140 GCF_042725875.1 Streptomyces sp. NPDC127038
GCCGGACCCAAATCGAATTGAATTCGGGCACGCCGAATTCATCCCGGCTGGGAGATCGTGCTGGTGGTTTGATTGCCGCTGAAGCGGCGGAGGTGTCGTCGCAGAACCGTTCCGGTCCCGTGACAACTCGAAGAACTTTACGGATCCGCCGGGGCCGTGTCAACCGCCCCTGTCAAGATCTTTTCGCAGGGGCGGTCGAGCGACGGCGCGTCCTCAGAGCGCGACCGGCAGGCCCTCCAGGCCGCGGATCACGAAGTTCGGCTTGCGGACCGGTTCCGCGGCGAGACGCAGGCCGGGGGCCTTGGTCAGCAGGGCCGTCATCGACGCGGCCAGTTCGAGCCGGGCCAGCGGAGCGCCGATGCAGTAGTGGATGCCGGCGCTGAAGGAGATGTGCGGGTTCTCCGTCCGGGACAGGTCCAGCGTCTCCGGGTTCCCGAACACCTCGGCGTCCCGGTTGGCGGAACCGAAGAGCATCGCGATCTCGGCGCCGCGCGGAATCGTCGTACCGCCGATCTCGATGTCGTCCAGCACCCAGCGCTCGAAGAGCTGGAGCGGGGTGTCGTAGCGCATCAGCTCCTCCACCGCCGTGGGGATCAGCGCGTGGTCCGCCCGCAGGGCCGCCAGCTGCGCGGGATGACGGAACAGGGTCCACCAGCCGTTCACCGTGGCATTGACCGTGGCCTCGTGCCCCGCGTTCAGCAGCAGCACACAGGTGGAGATCATCTCCTGCTCCGTGAGCCGGTCGCCCTCGTCATGGGCGGCGATGAGCCCCGAGATCAGATCGTCGGCCGGCTCCTTGCGGCGGGCCTCGATCAGCCCGCGCAGATACTCGGTGAATTCCTCCGAGGCCCGCACCGCCCTGCGCGCCGCGTCCTCGGACGGATTCAGCTCGTACATTCCGCAGATGTCCGCCGACCAGGGCCGCAGAGGCGCCCGCTCGGAATCCGGGACGCCCAGCATCTCCGCGATCACGGACACCGGCAGCGGCTCCGCCACATCGGTCAGCAGGTCCCCGCCGCCGGCCTCCACCAGCCGGTCGACCAGCTCGCCGGCCAGGCCCTCCACGTACGGCTTGAGCCGCTCCACCGTGCGCGGGGTGAACGCCTTCGACACCAGACGCCGGATCCGTGTGTGGTCCGGGGGCTCCAGATCGAGCATCCCGTGGTCGTTGAGCACATGGAACGGCTCGTGCTCCGGCGGTGGTGCCGTCCGTCCGAAGTCCTCGTGCGTGAACCGGTGCTGATACGTCCGGCCCAGCCGGCGGTCCCGCAGCAGGGCGGACACGTCCGCGTGGTGCGGCACCAGCCACTGGTTCGTCGGCTCGTAGTAGTGCACCCGGCCTCGCGCACGCAGTTCCTCGTACGCCGGGTACGGGTCCGCCAGGAAGGCCGGATCCCACGGGTCGAAGGCCCGCGAACTCTCCATAGCTGCCATGAACGGACGCTAGCCCGGCCCGCCCCCCGCTGACCAGGGCCGACCCGGACCGCGGGCGCCGGACGGCGTCAGCGGGGAGTGACCAGCCGCGCCTCGTAGGCGAACACCGCCGCCTGCGTCCTGTCCCGCAGTCCCAGCTTCACCAGGATGCGGCTGACATGGGTCTTGATCGTCGACTCCGCGACGACGAGCCGCTCGGCGATCTCCGCGTTCGACAGTCCCTGGGCTATCAGCACCAGCACCTCCGTCTCCCGGTCGGTCAGGTCCCCGTACGCCCCGTGCGCCGCCGACATCCGGGGCTCCTCGGCGAGCTTGGAGAACTCCGTGATCAGCCGCTTGGTGACCGAGGGCGCGAGCAGCGCCTCCCCGGCCGACACGACCCGCACCCCGTCGGCGAGCTGGCGGGCCGAGGCGTCCTTGAGCAGGAAGCCGGAGGCCCCCGCGCGCAGCGCCTGGTACACGTACTCGTCGAGGTCGAACGTCGTCAGCACCAGCACCTTCGCGGCGCCGTCCGCGGCGACGATCTCGCGGGTCGCGTCGATGCCGTTCATCTCCGGCATCCGGATGTCCATGAGGACGACGTCCGGTTGCAGCTCGCGGACCCGGTCGACGGCCTCCCTGCCGTTGACCGCCTCGCCGACCACCTCGATGTCGGGCATCGCTCCGAGCAGTACGGAGAAGCCCTCGCGGACCATCATCTGGTCGTCGGCGATCAGCACCCTGATCGCGCGACCCGTGCCGCCCGTCATCCGCTCTCCTCCCCCGAGGGCACCGGCAGGAACACCGTCACCTCGTAGCCTCCGTCGTCCGTGGGTCCCGTCGTCATCTCGCCGTCCAGCATCGTGACCCGCTCGCGCATTCCCGTGATGCCGTGTCCCGCCCCGTGCGTCGACTTCTCCAGGCGCGTCACCGGCGCGGGACCGTTGACGACACGCAGACCGAGCCCGCCGAGCACATAGCCGATCTCGACCCGGGCCGAGGCTCCCGGCGCGTGCCGCAGGGTGTTGCTGAGAGCCTCCTGCACGATCCGGTAGGCCGAGAGCTCGACGCCCTGCGGCAGTTCGCGCACCGCTCCGGTGACCGTCTTCTCCACGGTCAGACCCGCGTCCCGGACGTTGGCGAGGAGCCCGTCCAGATCGGCGAGGGTGGGCTGCGGCGCGTCCGGCGCCTCGTAGTCCTCGGCCCTGACCACGCCCAGGACCCGGCGCAGCTCGGTCAGAGCCGCCACCGCGTTCTCGCGGATCGTGACGAAGGCCTGCTCCAGCTCGGGGGGCGGGTTCTCCACCCGGTAGGGCGCGGCCTCCGCCTGGATGGCGACCACCGACATGTGGTGGGCGACCACGTCGTGCAGTTCGCGGGCGATCGTCGTGCGCTCTTCGAGCAGGGTGCGCCGGGAGCGCTCCTGGGCCGTCTCGGTCTGGTGGGCCGTCACCTCCCGCTCGGCCGTCCTGCGTATGTTCCGGACCGTGACGATCAGGAGGATCAGCGCGGAGACGAAGAGGAGGGGGAAGGAGTTCGCGCTGTAGTACCCCGCGCCGAAGACCGTCTCGACGGTCAGGCTGTACGCGGCGGTCAGCAGCCACATCCAGGCCGCGACGCGAGGACGCGACCGCAGGGCGACGACCGTCAGCACGGTCACGTGCGCCACGAAGCTGCCGGGTGCCCACGGCCAGTCGCCCCAACGGCCGTCGAACACGGAGACGACCGGGACCGCCGCGATCGAGAACCAGAAGGCGCCGATCGGACGGACGAGGGTCGCCAGGACCGGGAGCAGGGCGAGGAGCCCGCACAGCAGGGACGCGAACGGTCCGCTGCCGGGGCCGCCGGCGGCGGTGTCACCGGCGGCCATGGCCAGCAGGCCCATCGCGGCCACCGTCGCGTGCGGGGTCCAGGCGGCGTACCTGCGCAAGCCCGGGGACAGGCGGCGGGTGATGGGGCCGTCCGTGCGCATGCGGGGCAGCGGGCGGTAGGCGAAGGCGTCGTGGAACATGTCCTGCCGCAGGCCGCGCAGGGCGTCCGCCGCGAGGCGGTACTCCGGGCTGCGGGACTTGGCCCCGGCGCCGCCGGGGGGCGGGGACATCGTCTGCGTCTGGGTCGTCTCGGTCACGTTCAGAACGGTAGGCCGGACGGGGCGCGGGGTCGTCACCTGCGAGGAGGGTCCTCGGGGATCCGTCTCAGGTACTACGGGGAGGGGTCCGCCGGACGCGGACCACGCGGGACGGACGGTCCGCGGGGCGGCGGGGACCCCGCTCGTGGACGCTGAAGGCGAACCAGCACAGGGTGAGGGCACAGCCGAAGACGGGCAGCCAGGCGGCCCGCGCGGCCACCCAGAGCAGGGAGTCGGGGACGGTGTGCAGGCCGGGGAGCCGGCCCGCGAGCAGGCCGAGGGCGGTCACCGCCATCAGGGACGTCTGGTGCCAGAGGAATATCGTCATCGCGGAGAGGTTGGCGAAGGCGATGCCGGCCCAGAGCGCCGGGCGCCGCATCCCCCGGCGCAGCGGCTCGCGCAGCAGCAGGGCGAGGCCGCACTGGGCCAGGCCGAAGGTCACCGCGGCCAGTGTCGGCGGGTCCAGGTTGGAGACCGCGGCCCCCGGTACGCCGACCATGGACGCCGGATAGCCGGCCCAGGTCACCAGCCCGACGGTGGCCACCGCACCGCCGGTGAACAGCACCCAGCCCGCGCGCCGCCGCTCCAGCTCGCCGCGGGTCCAGGCCGCGCCCAGGGTGTACGGCACCAGCCAGCCCGCCCCGACGTTCACCCAGCCGAGCCAGGCCGGGCCGCCGAGGCCGAAGCGGACGACGTCGACATGGAGGACGACGGCCAGCGGCCACAGGGGGTTCAGCCGGGTCAGCAGCGGTGTCGCCGCGGTCAGTCCGGCGAAGACCACGAGGAACCAGAGCGGGGACAGCGCCAGTTTCACCAGGGTGTGCACCGTGCGGAAGTCGGCGCCGGACACGAGCAGTCCGGCGGTCGCCACCGTCCAGAAGGTCAGCACCGCGGCCACCGGCCGCAGCAGCCGGCCCAGGCGGGCGCGCAGCCACTGCCCGTACGTCGTGCCGCGGGCCCGTGCCGAGGCGTAGCTCCTGGTCGCCACGTGGCCGCCGACGAGGAAGAACACGGCGAGCGTCTGGAAGGCCCAGGACACCGGGGTCAGCCAGGGCATGTACCGCAGGGGGCTCGCCGTGCGGAGCGCGCCGCCGTCCGTGACGAGGGCGGTCACCAGCCAGTGGCCGAGGACCACGCCGAGGATCGCGAGGGCGCGCAGGGCGTCCACGGCCCGGTCCCGCTCCGCGGGGGTGGCCCGGTCGAGGCGGAGGACCGCGGTCCGTAACCGGGTCGGGCCGGGCGTGCGGGCCGGGGCTTTCGGGGCGGTGGTGCCGGTCAGGTCACGCACGGGTCACCTCCGGGGTGTCGCCGAGGACGATGCGGGTGAGGTTGGCCAGGGACTCGGATCCCGGCGCGAAGTAGTCGCTGTGGCCCGCGGTGCCGGCCCGGAAGACGCGGGCGCCGAAGGAGGGGGACACCGGGTCGGTGCCGAAGCCGACGGTCGTGCCGAACAGGCCGAGGCTCGTGTGCGGGACGTGCGCGACCCAGTCGGCGGAGCCGCGGGCGGCCCAGACGCGGGCGGAGGTGTGCAGGGCGGAGGCCGAGGGGGCGCCGGTGCCGGGGCTGCCGATGACGACGAGATCGCTGACGTGGAGGCCCGGGGCGGCTCGGCCGCAGACCACCGAGCCGTACGAGTGGCAGATCAGGGAGAGGTGCGCCGACGGGCCGACGACTCCGCGCAGCCGGTGCAGGAACGTCTTCAGCAGGGGGGCCGCTCGGTCGGCGCGGCCGGTCGTCAGGACCGTCGTGCTCACGGTGCCGGGGGTCTCGTACCCGAGCCAGGCGAGGACGGCGCCGCGGGAGCCGAGGCGCCGGTGCAGGGCGAGGGCGCCGGCGCGGAACCGGCCGTACGTCTCCAGCGTGGTGTCGGAGCCCGGGACGAGGACGGCCACCCGGTCGGCGTGGGCGAGATCGCCGAAGACCTCGACGGCCCGGCCTTGACCCCGGCCGTCGAAGGAGAGGAGACGGCGGGCGGGCACGGCCAGGGCCCGGTCGGCGGCGGCGCGGGTGCGGTCGCCGTGGGCGGCGGCCATCCGGGCCGCCTCCGCCGCGTCCGCCCGGTTCGCCTCGTACGTGCTGTCGAGGTTCGCCGCCGTCGGCGGGGCGAGGACCGCGGGCGCCGGTGCGGGGATCCGGGGACGGGCGGCGGCGGACACCGGGATCACGACTGCGGCGGTGACGAGCGCGGCGAGCAGCGTCCGCCGCAGCCGGCGGGCGAGTTCCGTCCACCGTGCCGGCGCGGAACGGGCCGACGCCCGCCGCCGCCGAGATGCGGCCCGGTCCCGGGCCTGGGGACGTCCCGGCCACGGGACCGCCCGGCCCTGGGCATCGGGGTGCGGGTCCGCGGGGTGCGGGTCCTCAGGCTGTCCGTCCTCCGGGGGCGGGGCCGACGGGTGCAGGTCGTCAGGATGCCGGCCCGCAGGCTCCCGGCCCTCGGCGTGAGGGTCCGCGGACTGCCGGTCCCCGGGATGTCGGCCCGAAGACTGCCGGTCCTCCGGGTGCCGGTCCTCCGGGGGCGGGGTCTCGGGGGTGTTCGGGATTCGCTCGTCGGGCGGTGTGGAGCGGTGGTCCATGGTGTCCGTCCCTCCCCGTCCGCCCGGTCGTCGGGCGTCGCTGGGAGGGAAATTACGGATCGCCGTCTGTCGTCCGCGTCCCGCTGCGGACCCCATTGGAGACGTACCTCTCAGGTACTACGGGTATGACAGGGGTCGGGCAACAGGCTTGACTACCAGGCCAGTTGGGCGATCTCTTCCGCCACCACGGCGCACGCGTCCGCGGCCGGGTCGATCAGGGGGAAGTGGCCGACGTCCTCCAGCAGCGTCAGGCCCACCACCTCGCCGGCCCTGGCCGCCGCGTCCGCGTACGACTCGGCGACCGCCTGCGGTACGACGAGGTCGGCGCGGCCCTGGACGAGGGTGGTGGCGATGCCGGTGGGCAGCAGCCGCACCGGGTCGGCGTAGGGCAGGCGCTCCGCGAACGTGGCCTCTCCGCCCAGGAGTTGGCGGGAGGCTCCGCCGCACACCGCGAGTTTCTCGGCGACCTCGAAGTCGGCGATCGGCGCGAGGGCGACGACACCGCGCAGGGGTGCGGGGCGGTCCGTGCGCCAGGGCGCGTCCTCGGGCAGGAGGTGACGGGCCGCGGCCCAGAGCGCCAGGTGGCCGCCCGCCGAGTGGCCGGTGATCACGATCCGCCCGGGGTCGGCCTGCGGGAGCGCCCGGCGGACGAGCGCGGGCAGCGCGTCGAGGGCGGCCGCCACGTCGTCGAAGGTGTCGGGCCAGCGGCCGGCGACCGGCGCCCCGGCGACCGCGTCGGTCCCGGGCGGGCCCGGGGCGTCCGCGGGGCCGCTCTGCGCGGGGATCACGGACCCGGCCGGAGCCGGGGCCTCTCCGCGGCGGTACTCGATGTTCGCCACGGCGAAACCGCGCCGGGTCAGGAAGTCGGCGAAAGGGGTGACGTGACGCCGGTCGTACGGGGCACGCCAGGCACCGCCGTGCAGCACGGCCACGAGCGGGGCGGGGACCGCCGGATCGGGATCGCGCGGGGCGTAGAAGTCGATCACCTGGTCGGGGTGGTCGCCGTACGTCAGGGTGATGTCGGGGTCCACGGCCGGGTGCGAGAAGGCGGACGCCTCCTCGGCGGCGTCGCGCGCGATGGCGGCGGCGTCGCCGTCCCGGGATGCGGCGTCGTCCTGCATGCTCCAACCTCTCAGCGGTGAAACGGATTTGGCGGACGAGGGAACAATTCGGCCGTTTGCGGGGACGGTATCAGGCCGGTGTCCGGGGTCGAGCCCTTCGCATACCCGGCGTACGGGTAGGGGCGGAGGGGATTTCGCCCCCTCCGCCCCTGCCCTTCCCGTACCCGGGGCTCAGCCCAGCGTCTCCGCCAGGACCCTCGCCGCGCGTTCCGCGTCCGCGAAGCCGACGTACAGAGGGGTGAAACCGAAGCGGAGGATGTCCGGGTGCCGGAAGTCGCCCACGACACCCCGCTCGATCAGTCGCTTCATCACGGCGCCCGCGTCCGCGCAGCGCAGGGCCACCTGGCTGCCCCGCTCCGCGTGGGCGGAGGGGGTCACCGACTCGACCCGGCCCTCGGGCACGTACGCCGCGACGCACTCCAGGAAGAAGTCCGTCAGGGCGAGCGACTTGGCGCGGACGCTCTCGACGGAGACGCCGTCCCACACCTCCAGCGCCGCCTCGAGGGCCAGCATCGACAGGATGTCCGGCGTGCCGACCCGCCCGCGCAGCGCGCCCGGCGCGGGCTCGTACGACGAACTCATCGCGAAGGGCTCGGCGTGCGAGTTCCAGCCGGGCAGCGGGGAATCGAAACGGTCCTGGAGGTCCGCGCGGACGTACAGGTACGCGGGCGAACCCGGGCCGCCGTTCAGGTACTTGTAGGTGCAGCCGACCGCCAGGTCGACACCGTGCTCGTCGAGACCGACCGGGAGGGCGCCCGCGGTGTGGCACAGGTCCCAGACGGCGAGCGCGCCCGCCGCGTGGATCTCGGCGGTGAGGGCGGGCAGGTCGTAGCAGCGGCCCGTGCGGTAGTCGACGTGGTTGAGCAGCACCGCGGCCGTGCGGGGGCCGAGCGCCGAGGACAGCTCGTCCGGGTCGACCGGCCGCAGCTCGCAGCCGGTCATCCGGGCGGCCGAGGCGGCGATGTACCCGTCCGTCGGGAACGTGGTCGCGTCGACGAGGATCTCGTCGCGCCCCTCGCCCGCCAGCCGCACCGCGCCGACCAGCGCCTTGAAGACGTTCACGCTGGTCGAGTCGCCGACCACGATCTGTCCGGGCGCCGCGCCGACCAGCGGGGCGATCCTGTCGCCGATCCGCTCGGGCGCGGTCCACCAGCCGCTCTCCTCCCAGGAGCGGATGCGCAGTTCGCCCCACTGCCTGCGCACGACGTCCTCGACCCGGCCGGGGACCTCGACGGACAGCGCGCCGAGCGAGTTCCCGTCCAGGTACACGACGTCGTCGAGCACGAACCGCTTGCGCAGCGCGGCGAGTTCGTCGGCGGCGTCCAGTTCGGCCGCGCGCGCGGCGAGCACGGACTCGGGGGTTCGCTCAGACATAGGACCTCGCTGTCCACAGCTCGGGGAAGACGTTCTTCTGCGCGCGCTTCTCCAGCCAGGCCACCCCGGCGGAGCCGCCCGTACCGGTCTTCGAACCCATCGCCCGCCGCGTCGCGACGAGATGGTCGTTGCGCCAGCGCCACACCAGCTCGGCGACATCGGTCAACGCCTCGCCGAGGCGGGCGAGTTCGTCGCTGTCGTCACCGGAGTACAGAGCCGTCCAGGCGGCCTGGACCTCGGGCACGGGCTCGTAGCGCAGCGACACGTCACGCTCCAGCACCGAGGCCGGGATCGCGTGGCCGCGCCGCGCGAGCAGCCGCAGCACCTCGTCGTACAGGCTCGGCTCGTGCAGCGCCTTCTCCAGCTCGGCGTACACGCGCGGCGCGCCCCGGTGCGGGACGAGCATCGACGCGGACTTCTCGCCGAGCAGGAACTCCATGCGCCGGTACATCGCCGACTGGAAACCGGAGCCCTCGCCGAGGGCCGACCGGTAGGAGTTGAACTGCGCGGGGGTCAGCTGTCCGAGCGGGCGCCAGGAGGCGTTGAGCGCCTCCAGCTCCCGTACGGACCGCTTCAGCGCGGCCACCGCGACGGGGACGTCGTCGGCGCGCAGCGCCTTGGCCGCCGTCTCCCACTCGTGGACGATGACCGTGAACCACAGCTCCATGACCTGGGTCGTCACCAGGAAGACCATCTCTCCGGGGTCGTCGGAGAGGGTGTGCTGGAGGTGGGTGAGCACGTCCGCCTGTACGTAGTCCTCGTACGGCGTCGTGCCCTGGAAGTCGAGATGCGGGGTCTCGGGCTCCTGAGCCTGCGTGGGCTGAGCCTGGTGGGACATCGCTGTCTCCCTGAATCGTGCTCCGGGTAGCGGTCCGCCCCTGCCGTTACCGACACGGGGGCCCCGGTCCCCACCGGGCATCCTCCACAATCGTCCCCCGGAACCGCAAGGTCCGCCTGGTCACACCAGGCGGACCTGTTTCCGGAGCCCTCACGGAGGGTCCCCGCGCCGAGGATTCAGCCCTAGCCCAGGGTCTGGGCCGCCGTCGGCGAGGAGTCCTTCAGGAACTGCGAGCAGCGCTCGTACTCCTCCTGCTCGCCGATCACCTGCGCGGCGCGGGCGAGGGCGTGCAGGGCACGAAGGAAGCCACGGTTGGGCTCGTGCTCCCAGGGCACGGGACCGTGCCCCTTCCAGCCGTTGCGCCGCAGGGAGTCGAGACCGCGGTGGTAGCCGGTACGGGCGTAGGCGTACGACTCGACGACGCTGCCCCGCTCGAACGCGTCGTCGGCGAGCTGCGCCCAGGCGAGCGAGGAGGTCGGGTACTTCGCGGCGACGTCGGCGGGGGCCGTGCCGTTCGCGAGGAGCTCGCGCGGCTCCGGGTCGTCGGGGAGACGGGTCGGGGGCGGTCCCCCGAGGAGGTTCTCGTGAATCGTCATGGGTTCCAGTCTGCTGCATCGTGCGTGATCGGTGACGGTTGCCCGGCGCGGTGGGGAACGATCGGTTCCGCGGCCGGACCGGGATCCGGGCCCACCGAACGCCCACCGAACGTGTCCAGGCCGAACCAGGAGGGCACCCGGCCCCGACCACCGGACCACCGGACCACCGGGCCACCGGGCCACCGGGCCACCGGGCCACCGGACTGACGGACCACCGGTGACCCGACCACCGGACCGACGGACCGACGGACTGCCGGACCACCGGACCACCGGACCGACGGACCCGGCGTGGTCACGAAGCCGGATCAGTGCTGGACGGCCCGGCGCTCCGGGGACCCGGGGTGCCGAGGACGCCCCGGGAGCGTTCCGGCTCCAGTGGGGGTGCCGTCAGCGAGCCGTGCCTGCGGCACTCGGGACGCAGACAGCCGGGCGCCGGACGGCGGACGGTCGTGAAGGCCAGCACCGCCCCGACGACCAACACCCCCGCGCACAGCGGCATCGCCCGGCGGAAGGCCGCGTCGAAGGCGTCCGCCGAGCGGTAGGCCTCCGGTCCCATCCCGGTCAGCAGCGGCAGCGCGGCCACGGCGACGAGCCCGGCCGCACGGGCCGCCGCGTTGTTGATCCCGCTGGCGAGACCGGCGCGCCCGGTGTCCACGGAGGCCAGGACGGTCGCGGTCAGCGGGGCGACCAGGGTCACCATGCCCAGGCCCATCACCAGCAGCGCGGGCAGCACGTCGGCGACGTACGAGGCGTCCTTGCCGACCCGCAGCATCAGCAGCATGCCCGCCGCGCACAGCAGCGGCCCGACGGTCAGCGGGATGCGCGGCCCGATGCGCTGGGAGAGTTCGCCGGAGCGGGCGGAGAAGAGGAGCATCAGGACGGTGGTCGGCAGGAGGGCGGTGCCGGCCTGGAGCGCCGAGTAGCCCGCCACGACCTGGAGCTGGAGCGCGGTGAGGAAGAAGAAGCCGCCGAAGGCCGCGTAGACGCACAGGGTCACCAGGTTGACGGCCGTGAACTGGCGCGAGGCGAAGATGTCCAGGGGCATCATCGGGTCGGGCCTGCGCCGCTCGACGTACACGAAGGCCACGCCCGCCCCCACGCCCGCGACCGCCGCGATCGGCACGAGCGGGGAGCCGCCCCTGGCCTCGATCAGCGCGTACGTCACCAGGGCGAGCGAGAGGGCGCCGAGGACGGCGCCGAGGACGTCGAAGCCACGATGCGCCCCCTCCGTCCCCGTCCCCGTCCCGGCCCCGGTCCCCGTCCCTGCCCCGGTGGCGGTCGCCTTGAAGCCCGCCCCCATGGACTCCGGGACGTGGCGCAGGGCGACCGGGGCGCACACCAGCGCGACCGGGATGTTCAGCAGGAACACCCAGCGCCAGCCGGGACCGTCCACCAGCCAGCCGCCGAGGAACGGTCCGACCGCGGCCCCGACGCCCCCGAAACCCGACCACAGGCCGATGGCGCGGGACCGGTCGTCGGGATGGAAGGAGGCCTGGATGATCGCCAGCGACCCGGGGGTGAGCAGCGCCCCGCCGACGCCTTGGAGGACACGGGCCGCGATCAGCACGTCCACGTTCGGAGCGAGCCCGCACAGCAGCGAGGCGGCGGCGAACCACATCACCCCGAGGACGAAGATCTTCCGGCGGCCGAAGCGGTCCCCGAGGGAACCGCCCAGCAGGATCAGCCCGGCCAGCGACAGCATGTAGCCGTTCACGGTCCACTGGAGGGCGGCGAGGCTCGCGTCCAGGTCACGGCCGATGGTGGGCAGGGCGACATTGACGACGGTCGAGTCCAGCAGGGCCATGCTGGAGCCGAGGACCGTGGCCAGCAGGATCCACTTCCCCGTCGGGGAGCCGATCCGGACCGCCGGTCCGCCGTCCGCGGGTCTGCCGTCCGATGCGTCGCGCGCTGGCACAGCCATACCTCGGAGCATACGGAAGGGCCCGGCACCGTGGCAGGTGCCGGGCCCTTCCCCGGGTGCGGGCGTGCCGGGGGGCCCGGGCCCCCGGCGGCCCCCCCGCCCCTAAATGATGCGGGTGGCCGGGGGAAGCGGGGCGGGCCAGGGCGGGGTCACCCGCGGGGGCCTACCGGCCGCCG
>NZ_JBHXDQ010000118.1:0-11644 GCF_042725875.1 Streptomyces sp. NPDC127038
TTAGGGCGGGGGGGGGGGGGGGGGTGTCACCCCCCCCCCCCCCGCCGCTTACTACTCGGACCGTGTTACGTCCCGGGCCGCCCTGCCTCCCGGGCCGTCGCCGGCCGGTCCGCCGTCAGAGCTGTCGCGCGGCCTCGCGCTGATGCGGGATGGCGGTCTCCAGGAAGCCGGCGCCGCCGGTCTGGATCGCGACCGTCCGGGCGGGCGACGGAATCCGGATGCCCTCGTCCCGGTAGCGCTTGTGCAGGCGCTTGATGAACTCGTGCTTGATCCGGTACTGGTCGCTGAACTCGCCCACCCCGAGGATCACCGTGAACCCGATGCGCGAGTCGCCGAAGGTGTGGAAGCGCACGGCGGGTTCGTGCTCCGGCACGGCGCCGTCGATCCCGGTCATCACCTGGGCGACCACCTCGTTGGTGACCCGCTCGACCTGGTCGAGGTCGCTGTCGTAGCCGACACCCACCTGCACCGTGAGCGTCATCCGCTGCTCGGGCCGGGTGAAGTTGGTCATGTTGGTGCCCGAGAGCTGCGCGTTGGGGATGATGACCAGGTTGTTGGACAGCTGACGGACCGTGGTGTTGCGCCAGTTGATGTCGACGACGTACCCCTCCTCCCCGCTGCTGAGCTGGATGTAGTCGCCCGGCTGGATCGTCTTCGAGGCGAGGATGTGCACGCCCGCGAAGAGGTTGGCGAGGGTGTCCTGGAGCGCGAGGGCGACGGCCAGACCGCCCACGCCCAGGGCCGTCAGCAGGGGCGCGATCGAGATCCCCAGGGTCTGGAGGACGATCAGGAAGCCGATCGCCAGCACCACGACCCGGGTGATGTTGACGAAGATGGTGGCCGAACCGGCGACGCCCGAGCGGGACTGGGTCACCGACCGGACCAGACCCGCGATCAGCCGCGCGGCGGTGATCGTCGCGACCAGGATGAGCAGGACGGTCAGGGACCGGTTGACGGTACGGCCGACGGGCGCGGTCAGCGGAAGCACCGCGGCCGCCGCGGCGACGCCCCCGGCCACCGCCGACCACGGTACGACGGTGCGCAGGGCGTCCACCATGACGTCGTCGCCGCTCCAGCGGGTGCGCTCGGCGTGCTTGCCCAGCCAGCGCAGCAGCATCCGCAGCAGGAACGCCGCCAGCAGCCCGGCCGCCACGGCTATTCCGGCGAGCATCAGGTCGTCGAGGGTGACGGAGCGCTTCATCGACGACCTCCTCGCGAGCCGGGGCCGGGGCCGGGGTGAGGGCCCGCGGGCCGAATGTGCTGTGTCGTCACTTGCCACCTGCTCGAATCCGGGAACGCGCGGTCGTGCCCGGACGAGTGATCATCTTCGTCCGGGAGACCGCTCATCCTGCCGCATCCACCTGCCCCTCCGTCACCAACCCGTCAGGGCGCCGCGCTTGACACCGCCCGGCGCCCACCGGCGAACCGGCACCGACGTGCGAAGACCTCACCGGCGCGCCCTCGGGACCTCGGCACTCGCGCGCGGCCAGAGGTGGCTACTACCGGCGTGCGCCGGGAATTCGCCACCGGCCCGCTTCCGGAAGATCGGTACCCCCGCGCGGACCGAGACCGCCGCCGGCGTGGCGCCCGGAATGCGGCACCGGCGTGCGGAGACCGTCACCGGCGGGCGTCCGGGACATCGGCGTCCCCACGCCGCCCGGATTCCGTCGCCGGCCCCGCCCGCGCGTCAGTCGTCCTGGCCGGCGAAGGCACCGTGCCGCCCCGCGCCCGAGGCGAAGCGGGCCGCGCCCTCCATGCTCTCCTTCAACACGCCCATGCCGTGCAGGAGTTCGGTCCGCATGGCTTCCTTCTCGACCAGGCCCTCCTGGTCGAGGACCGAGGCACGGTCGCTGCGCAGACACGCCTGCGGGAACCCGGCGATCCCGGCGGCCAGCCGCTCCGCCTCGGCGCGGGCCCGGCCGGCCGGCACGACCCGGTTCGCGAGCCCCATCTCGTACGCCTCCCTGGCCCCGACCGGACGGCCGGTGAGGATCATGTCCATCGCACGGCTCGTGCCGATGAGCCGGGGGAGCCGTACCGTGCCCCCGTCGATCAGCGGCACGCCCCAGCGGCGGCAGAACACCCCGAACACGGCGTCCTCCTCGGCGACCCGCAGATCGCACCACAGCGCCAGCTCCAGACCGCCAGCCACGGCGTGCCCGGCGACCGCGGCGATCACCGGCTTGGTCAGACGCAGCCGGGTGGGACCCATCGGCCCGTCGCCCTCCTCGGCGACCTCGTTGCCCCGTTCGGTGCCGATGGCCTTCAGATCGGCGCCCGCGCAGAAGGTGCCGCCCTCGCCCCAGAGCACGGCGACCCGCGCCGTCTCGTCGGCCTCGAACGCGCGGAAGGCGTCCGCGAGTTCGGCCGCGGTCGGCCCGTCCACCGCGTTGCGGGCCGCGGGCCGTGAGAGGACGACCGTGGTGACGTGACCCTGACGTTCGATACGGACCGGCATCGCGCTGTTCCTTCCGGCGGCCGACGTGCCACACCGCACGCCGTGGTTACTCCTCGGTATCACAGCGAGAGCCACGAAGCACGGGCCGCGGCGGACGAGATCGGATCCCGCCCCGCGGGTCCCTCCCTACGTGACACCGCGCGTCCCGGTGTCAGATGACCTTCCAGCGGACCAGCGCGCCGAGCGTCAGCGCACCCGGCAGCAGCGGCAGCCACACCGTGATGATCCGGTACGCGAGCACCACCGCGGTGGCCACGGCGACGGGGCCGCCCGCCGCGACCAGGGTCACGACCAGCGCGGCCTCCACCGAGCCGAGCCCGCCGGGCGTCGGCACCATCGCGACCGCGATCGTCGCCGCCAGATACGCGATCATCATGTGCGTCGGCGACACCGGCAGGCCGAGCGCCCGCCCCACCGAGGCCAGCCCGGCGGCCTGGAGCAGCGGGAAGGCGAGCGAGCCGCCCCACAGGGCGAGGGCCCGGGACGGCCGGGTGTGCACCGAGCGGGCCTCCCCGAAGGCGGTGCGCAGGAAGGTGAACACGGCCGCCCGCAGCCGTCGTACGAGAACGAGCACCGCCAGCGCGCCGAGCAGGGCCAGACCGACGCCGAGCAGCAGCGGCGCGACCGCACCCCGCGGCAGCAGACCGTCCACCCGGAGCGCGTCGGGGAACGCGATCAGCAGGCCGAGGAGCAGGGCCAGCCGGGCCACCGCCTCGGCCAGCACGTACAGCGCGAGCGCGGCCGACGAGCGGGCCAGCGGCACCCCGCACACCGTCATGAACCGCAGATTGACCGCCCCGGCGCCGAGCCCCGTGGGCAGCAGATGGTTGGCCGCCCCCGCGGCGAACTGCGTGGCCAGCAGCCGGCGGGCGGGCAGCCGTTCCATGACGGCGCCCTGACGGGTCACGGCCGCGGCCACCCAGGTCAGACAGGTCGCGCCGGCCGCGGCGACGAGCCAGGGCCACTCGGCCGACCGCAGATGACCGAAGCCCTCGGCGAGCACCGACCGGTGGCGCACGGCCACCACGAGGACCAGCGCGAGCGGGAGCAGGCACAGCACCGGCCGGACCGCGGGCCGCAGGACGAGGGCGCGGGGGAGCCGGGGCAGTGCCCGGGGAAGTCGTACGGCTGTCACATCGGGAGAGGCTCTCCGCACCGCACCAACGTGAGGTTGCGGGCGCGCGGACGGCGGCTGACACCCGGAGCAAGCCGCGGGAGGGAGACGCCCCGGGCGCCCCGCGAGAACGCCCGCGTCCCTGCGGACCCGTCCGCGAGGCCGCTCCCGCCCCGGTCCGTTGACCTCAACAATGCTTGAGGTCCTACTGTCTCTCCCATGAGCATGGAGACCACAGCCTGGACACAGTTGCACAGTGTCATGAACGCCCAGCAGGAGCGCCGTCCCTTCGACCGCGCGACCCTGCGCCGCATCGCCGTCTTCGCCCGTCCGCACCGCCGCCGTATCGCGCAGTTCGTCCTCCTCAGTGTGGTGACGGCGCTGCTGGCCGTCGCGACGCCGGTGCTCGCGGGGCATGTCGTGAACACCATCGTGGCCCACGGCGACGAGAGCACCGTCGTCCGTCTTTCCGTGTTCATCGCCGTCATCGCGGTCGCCGAGGCGGGGTTCGGGATCCTCGGCCGCTGGCTGTCCTCGACGCTCGGCGAGGGACTCATCCTCGATCTGCGCACGGCTGTCTTCGATCATGTGCAGCGCATGCCGGTCGCGTTCTTCACACGTACACGTACGGGCGCGCTCGTCAGCCGACTCAACAACGACGTGATCGGCGCCCAGCGCGCCTTCAGCAACACCCTGTCCGGAGTCGTGAGCAACCTGGTGACCCTGCTGCTCACCCTCGTCGTGATGCTCACCCTGTCCTGGCAGATCACCCTGCTCGCGCTGGTGCTGCTGCCGGTGTTCGTCGTCCCGGCCCGGCGGATGGGCAGCCGCATGGCCCGCCTCCAGCGGGAGGCCGCGGACCTCAACGCCTCCATGGGCACCCGGATGACCGAGCGCTTCTCCGCGCCGGGCGCGACCCTCGTCAAGCTCTTCGGGCGGCCCGGGGAGGAGTCCGCCGAGTTCGCGGCGCGCGCCCGGCGGGTGCGGGACATCGGGGTCCGTACGGCCATGGCGCAGTCCGCCTTCATCACGGCCCTGACCCTGGTCTCGGCCCTGGCGCTCGCCCTCGTCTACGGGCTCGGCGGCTGGTTCGCCCTGCGGGGCACCCTGGAGCCGGGCGCGGTCGTCTCGCTGGCGCTGCTCCTCACCCGCCTGTACGCGCCGCTGACCTCGCTTGCGGGTGCGCGCGTCGAGGTCATGAGCGCCCTGGTCAGCTTCGAGCGGGTCTTCGAGGTGCTGGACCTGAAGCCGCTCATCGAGGAGAAGCCGGAGCCCCGCACGGTCCCGGAGGGGCCCGCGGCCGTCGAGTTCGAGGACGTCCGCTTCGCCTACCCCTCCGCCGACAAGGTCTCCCTCGCCTCCCTGGAGGAGGTCGCCGCCCTCGACACCCGGGGCGGCGCCGAGGTCCTGCACGGCATCTCCTTCCGCGCCGAACCCGGCCAGACCGTCGCGCTCGTCGGCTCCTCCGGCGCCGGCAAGTCGACCATCGCGCAACTCCTGCCGCGTCTGTACGACACCGACTCCGGGGCCGTGCGCATCGGCGGCGTCGACGTCCGCGAGCTCAGTGCCGCGTCGATGCGCGCGACCCTCGGCATGGTCACCCAGGACGGGCACCTCTTCCACGACTCGGTCCGCGAGAACCTGCTCCTGGCCCGGCCCGGGGCGACCGAGGACGACCTGTGGGACGTGCTGCGCAGGGCCCGTCTCGACGAGCTCGTACGCTCCCTGCCCGACGGTCTCGACACCGTGGTCGGCGAGCGCGGCTACCGGCTCTCCGGCGGTGAGCGCCAGCGCATGACCATCGCCCGGCTGTTGCTCGCCCGCCAGCGCGTGGTCATCCTGGACGAGGCCACCGCGCATCTCGACAACACCTCGGAGGCGGCCGTCCAGGAGGCGCTCGCCGAGGCGCTGGCGGGCCGTACCGCCGTCGTGATCGCGCACCGGCTGTCGACGGTGCGGGCCGCCGATCTGATCCTGGTCGTCGAGGCCGGCGAGATCGTCGAGCGGGGCACGCACGACGACCTGCTCGCCTCGGACGGACGCTACGCGGAGCTGTACCGGACCCAGTTCAGGACGGCCCGCCAGGACGAGGCCCCGGTGCCGGTCACGGCGGACGTGGTCCCGTAGGCCCGTACGGCACGGGCACCGTGACGGGACGGAGGGGCCGCCGGTGATCCGGGGGCCCCTCCGCCGGACGGTCCTTCCTCTCCCCGGCCCCCGTCAGGCGGTGAAGCGGAAGCTTCCGGAGCCGACTCGGTACACCGCGCAGCCGTCCTCCGTCCGCAGGAAGGCCCCGCCGGTGTGCGCGACCGCGTCCGGGCCCGACGCGGGGATCCACACCTCGGCCGTGGTGTTGACGGGCACGGAGCAGGTGAGGTCGAAGCCGCCGGACCGCTGCCGCCACCGGGTGGAGACGGGACCGTACACGGAGGTGAACGTGGCCCGCGCGGACGTCACGCCACCGCCCGGCCGGGGCCGTACGACGATCTCGCGGTAGCCGGGCCGGCCCGGCGCGATACCGGCCACGGTCGCGTACATCCACTCGCCCACCGAGCCGTAGGCGTAGTGGTTGAAGGAGTTCATCTCCGGGGTCTGGAAGCTGCCGTCGGGCCGGACGGAGTCCCAGCGTTCCCACATCGTGGTGGCGCCCCTGTCGATCTGGTAGCCCCAGCTCGGGAAGGAACGCTGTCCGATCAGCCGGTAGGCGACGTCGGTGTGCCCGGTGTCCGTCAGGACCGGGAGCAGCCGGGGCGTACCGAGGAAGCCCGTCGACAGATGCCAGTCCTTCGCGCGGATCAGGTCGACGAGACGTCCGGCCGCCGCCGTGCGCAGGGCGTCCGGGACCAGGTCCATCGACAGGGCGAGGACGTACGCGGTCTGCGTGTCGCCCCGTATCCGCCCGTCGGCGCCGACATAGGCGCCGCGGAACGCCTCCCGGACGCGGTCGAAGAGGCCGGTCCAGGGCGCGGGGTCCTCACCGAGCGCCGTGGCCATCCGTGCGGCGAGGTCGGCGCTGTGCGCGAAGTACGCGGTGGCGACGACGTCCTTGGGCGTCTCGTCCGAGACGTTCAGCCAGTCCCCGTAGCCCTCCGCGGGCCGCAGCAGGCCCGTGCTGTGGCGTTCCAGGTAGCCGAGCCAGGCCCGGACCGACGGCCACGCGTCGGCCAGGACCTGCCGGTCCCCGTACGCCCGGTACAGGGACCAGGGGACGGTGACCCCCGCGTCGCCCCAGCCCGCGACCCCGTTGCCGACCGTCCCGACCATGGGCGCCACGTCCGTGAACGCGCCCTCGGCGGTCTGGCCGTCGCGCAGGTCCACGAGCCACTTGGACAGGAAGCGCGCCGACTCCATCGTGTAGGCGGCCGTGGGGGCGAAGACGTTGATGTCGCCGGTCCAGCCCAGCCGCTCGTCGCGCGCGGGCGTGTCCGTGGGGACGGAGAGGAAGTTGCCCCGCTGGCCCCAGGTGATGTTGCTGTGCAGCTGGTCGAGCAGCGGGTCGTCGGTCTCGAACTCCAGGGTGAAGGGCGCCGACGTATGCATGACCAGGCCGGTCACGGCCTCGGCGGTGGGCGTGCCCGGATACCCGGTGACCTCGACGTAGCGGAACCCGTGGAAGGTGAACCGCGGTTCGTAGGTCTCCTCGCCGCCGCCCTTGAGGGTGTACGTGTCGGTCGCCGCGGCGGTGCGCAGGTTGGCGGTGTAGAGGGTGCCGTCCGGGTCGAGGACCTCGGCGTGCCGCAGCCGCACGGTCGTCCCGGCGTCGCCGGACACGCGCAGCCGGACCGTGCCGACCATGTTCTGGCCCAGGTCGAAGACGAACACGCCCGGCGCGGGTTCGGTCACCTTCCCGGCCGGGCGCTCCCCGGCCACCCGTACCGGGCCGTCGGTCTGCGCGACGATCCGCGGGGGCGCGCCGTCGCCCGCGGCGCGCACCGGGAGCCAGGCGCGGTCGTCGAAACCGGGTGCGGTCCACCCGGCGGTCTCCCGGCGCGCGTCGTACGTCTCACCGTTCAGCAGGTCGGCCGAGACGATCGGTCCGGCCGCGGCTCGCCAGTCCGTTCCCGAGGTGACGCGCTCACTGGTCCCGTCGGCGTAGTCGACCTCCAACCGTGCGAGCAGGGACGGGCGTTCGCCGTACTGGTGCGGTCCGAACATGCCGACATCCCCCGCGTACCAGCCCGGCGCGACCCAGGCGCCGAGGGCGTTGGCCCCGGGGCTCACCAGGGAGGTGACGTCGTAGGTCTGGTACTGGACGCGTTCGCGGTAGTCGGTCCAGCCGGGGGCGAGCCGGTCGCGGCCCACCCGGTGGCCGTTGAGGTGGGCCTCGTACAGGCCCAGAGCCGTGGCGTAGAGGCGGGCGCGCACCACCTTCCGCGCGGGCAGCGTGAACTCGTGCCGCAGCTGAGCGGCGGCGAACGAGGCCGGAACGACCCTTCCCCAGGGGCCCGATCCCCACGCGGCGGCGGCCTTCGCGGTCGTCCAGCCGCTGTCGTCGAAGCCGTCCTCGCGCCATCCGCCGGGCGGCTCGGTGTCCACCGTCCTCCAGGACCCGTCGGTGACGGTCCGCCGCTCGCCGGACGCCGTGGTCAGGACGAGGGCGGCGATCAGGCCGGCGGGTCCCACCGTGGCGTTGGCCGCCGCGACCGCGAGGACGTTCCGGCCGGGGCGCAGCTGTCCGAGGACGTCGACGACGGCCGGGCGGCGCCAGTCCTCGTTGTCGGTCGCCAGGTCGGTGCGGGCCACCTCGGTACCGTTCACCGAGAGCGAGAAAACGTTGTCAGCGGTGATGGCGATCTGCGCCGCCGTGACGCCGTCGGGGAGGTCGAGGACCCGCCGGAACCATCGCGTGGCCGCCGGGGCGCTGCTCGCCGGATCCCCCTCGGGGTACCAGATCCAGTCGGCGCCCTCCAGTGAGGGCGCGTCCGTGAGGGCGGCGGGAGCCGAGACCCAGTCCGCCGACCACGGCGTGTCCATGAGACCGGTCTCCCACCAGGAAGGAGCGCTCCACCCGGAGGCCGCGCCCTCGGTGTCCCAGACCCGCACCGACCAGTGGTAGCGGGTCCGCGGGGCGAGCGGCGGACCGGCGTACGGGACGAGGACGGACTGGCCGGACATCACCTTGCCGCTGTCCCAGACGTCGGGACGGGACAGGCCCGGCACGGTCGAGGCGACCCGGATCCGGTAGGCGCCCTGCATCGTCCCCGGCCGGTCCGAGACCATCGGCCAGGTCAGCCGGGGGTGCGCGGTGTCGAGGCCTAAGGGGTTCTGGACGTACTCGACGGTCGGAGCGGTGACGCGCGGAGCTCCGCGCCGGGCTCGCGGCCCGGCCGGAGCGGACCCCGCCACGGCCGGCCCGGCCCCGGCGACCGTCGCGGCGGCGGCGCCGGCCGCGCCCGCCAGGATGTTCCTCCTGCTGATCAACTGGGGCCCCTCACCTAGGAGTTGTGAATCGATTCATGGCGGTGAAGGTAGGGGCGGGGGAGGGGGAGGTCAACGACTGGGGCGGCATTTTCCGAAAATCGGCCCCGCTGATCCGTGTCATCACGAGATCCGGCCGGTTCGCGTCCCCGAACATTGAACGGTTTCAATCCGTCGGCCGGGCGCGCGACCCCCGGGTGTGCCGGGCCTCACAGGGCCCTCCGGAGCCGCCGTTTCAGGTGGTATAGTCATTTCCGATCGATCTCGATCGCAGGATTGTTACTCCCTATGGAAGCCATCGTCGTCGCCGCGTGCGACGCCGGACGGCGTACCAGTGGACGGGAGGCAAGGCCTGGGTGGCGCCCCGTGCGCTGCCCGGGCCTTTTTTGTTGCACCGGTCCGTGCGTGAGAGGTCGCGGACCGATGCAGTATCGCAAGAACCAAGGGATGTGTGGACGCAGCATGAACACAGTCACACCCGAGCCGCTGGCGGAGAAGATCCTCCGCGGCGTCGGCGGACCCGAGAACATCGAGAGCCTCACGCACTGCGCGACGCGGCTGCGCTTCCAGCTCCACGACGGCGCCAAGGCCGACCAGGCCGCGCTCGACGCCCTCGACGGCGTCATGGGCACCGTGCCGCAGTCCGGCGACCGCTTCCAGATCGTGATCGGCGGAGCCGTCGCGGGCGTCTACTCGGACATCATGAACCTGCCGTCGATGAGCGCCGCCGGGGCACCCCGCCCGCAGTCCGACGCCGACGTCAAGGCCGAGATCCGCGCCAAGGGCCGTGGCCGCTACGCCTGGCTCGACAACTTCTTCGAGTACCTCTCGGACTCGTTCCGCCCGCTCCTGGGCGTGCTGCTCGGCGCCTCCCTGATCATCGCGATCGCCTCCATGCTCGACGCCTTCGGCGTGGTCGACTTCCGGTCCGCGGACAAGTCCGCCACCTGGGTCTTCGTCGACTCGATGTGGCGTTCGGTGCTGTACTTCCTGCCGATCATGGTCGCCTACAACGCGGCCAAGAAGCTGAAGATCGACCCCTGGGTCGGCGCCACGGTGATGGCCGCGGTGATGACCCCGAACTTCACCGGCATGATCGGGTCCAAGACCCCCGGTGTCACCACCCACACCAACGCCACGCTGGGCACCACGGAGTCCGTCGCCCACGTCTTCGGGCTGCCGATGCAGCTCAACGACTACGGCGGCCAGGTGTTCGTGCCGCTGCTGATGGTCGCCCTGCTCGCCCTGGTCTACAAGGGCCTGAAGCGGATCTTCCCCGAGAACGTGCAGATGGTCTTCGTGCCGTTCTTCAGCATGCTGATCATGATCCCGCTCACCGCCTTCCTCATCGGCCCCATGGGCATCTGGGCCGGCAACGGCCTCGGCACGGGTCTGTCCTGGCTGAACGGCCACGCCCCGATCGTCTTCGCGATCGTCATCCCGATGCTGTACCCGTTCCTGGTGCCGCTGGGTCTGCACTGGCCGCTGAACGCGCTCATGCTCGTCAACATCAACACCCTCGGGTACGACTTCATCCAGGGCCCCATGGGCACGTGGAACTTCGCCTGCTTCGGCGCCACCGCCGGTGTCCTGCTGCTGTCGCTCCGTCACCGTGAGAAGGACATGCGCCAGACCGCCACGGGCGCCCTGGCAGCGGGTCTGCTCGGCGGCATCTCGGAGCCCTCGCTGTACGGCATCCACCTGCGCTTCAAGAGGATCTACCCGCGCATGCTCGTGGGCTGCCTCGTCGGCGGTGTGATCATCGGCATCCTGGGCGGCGTGAACACCAAGGCCTTCGCCTTCACCTCGCTGCTGACCATCCCGGTCTTCAACCCGATGATCAAGTACATCATCGCGATCACGGCGGCCTTCTTCACCTCGATGGCCCTCGTGTACTTCTCCGACTACCGCACCAAGGACGAGCGCGCCGCGGTCAACGCCGAGCGTGACGCCGCCGAGGCCGCCGCACGTGGCGAGATCCCCGCCCAGGCCGCCCCGGCCGAGGACCGTGAGCTCGTCACCGTCGGCGCCCCGGCCGCCACGGCCACCGCCACCGCGACCGGTACGGCCACGGCCGCCGGCTCCACCAGCACCGGAACCGCCACGGCGACCGAGGCCCCTGCCGCGACCGAGGCCCCCGTCGCCACCGGTCCCGCCGTCGAACTCGCGGCCCCGGTCGCGGGCCGTGTGATCGGCCTCGGCGAGGTCGAGGACCCGGTCTTCGCCTCCCGCGCGCTCGGCGAGGGCGTGGGCATCGAGCCGGCCGACGGCCGGATCGTCTCCCCGGTCGACGGAGAGCTGATCACCGTCGCCGACACCGGCCACGCCTTCGGCATACGCACCGCGAACGGCGTCGAGGTGCTGATCCACGTCGGCATCGACACGGTGCAGATGAAGGGCGAGGGCTTCGACGTCCGCGTCGAGTCCGGCCGGAAGGTCTCCACCGGCGACCTCCTGGCCGAGGTCGACCTCGGCGCCGTGCGCGCCGCGGGGCATCCGACCGTCACCCTGCTGACCGTCCTCAACACCGCGGAGATGTCCTCGGTCGAACCGCACACCGGGCGGGACGTCGTGGCCGGCGCCCCGGTGGTGACCGTACGGCGGTGACAGCCCACCGACGACGCGGCGCGCGCACGTCTCCCGCAGGGGAGCCG
>NZ_JBHXDQ010000119.1:0-11237 GCF_042725875.1 Streptomyces sp. NPDC127038
GCCCGGTCAGCCCACCAGTCCGGTGTGCCAGCCCAGTGCACCAGTCCGGACCGGCCAGGCCTGCCCGATCAGTGACTCAGCCGGTCAGGTCGACCGCAGCCTGATCCCCCTGCTCCTGAAGCTCCGCCGCCTCCTTCGCGGCCTCCATGGCGGCCTCGGTCGCCTGGCGCAGCTGCTCGGCCGACAGCCCCTCACACGCGACGGGCACGCTGCCGTCCGGCTTGGCCACGAGTGCGGCGGCGCACTGCTCGACCGGGTCGGTGTACCCCGAGCCCGCCTGGCCCAGGCCTTGGCCCGCTGCCGTCCCCGCGCCGCCGGGGTTCGCCGGGCGCGCGCCCGCGCCGGACGAGCCGGGCAGGCCCAGCCCGGCCGAGGCGCCCGGCGCCTGGCGCCCGCCGCCGGAAGGGTTCGCCGTGTCATCCGCGGAGCAGCCGCTCACGAACGCGAGCGCGGCCAGCGCGAGGACGGCCGGGAACATACGGTGGTGCACAGGTTCTCCCCCGAAATCTCCAGAAACGTGATCAGCCGCCAGGCTGACAGAGCCACCGGGCCCGTACACCCGCGGTGACGATCCTGTGACAGTGCGTCGATCAGCCGGCCCGCGTGCGGGGCTCTCGGGCGCGGGAGTCGGCGGACGGTTTCCTGGACTGCCGGGGGTTCGCGAGAGGACTACCAGGGCTTCAGGGGAGGTCCTCACATACGGGATCTCAGCACGTCGACCTCGCAGCCCGGCGCGAACGGGTCGAAGCCGTGCTCGGTCAGCCAGCGCACCACCAGCAGGCTCCGTACCGACCACCACGCCCGGATCACGTCGAGGTCGACGTCGGTGCCGTAGCCGGCGAGGAGGTCGGCGAGGCGCTCCTCGTGCCCGAGTGTGAAGGTGGCGAGGTCGTACAGGGCGTCGCCCCGGCCGGCCTCGGACCAGTCGATGACGCCGGTGACCTCGTCGCCGTCCACGAAGATGTGCGCGATCTGGAGGTCGCCGTGCGTGAACGCCGGCGTCCGCGGCCTGAGCGCGGCCTCGGCGACCCGGCGGTTGCGGGCGACCAGATCGGCCGGCAGGACACCGTTCGTCACGAGCGACGCGCATTCGGCGTCGAGTTCCGCCGCCAGCGCGGTCATGCTCTTCCCGGCCCTGCCGAGCCGGGACGGAAGCGGCGCGTCGTGGAGCCTCCGGATGGCGGCGCCCGCCGCGGCCCAGGCCGCGGGTGACCCGGTCGACGGCCCGCCGAGACGCCCGAGCGTCGCCCCGGGGACCGCGGCGATGGCGAGCACGGGCGGCTTGCGCCACAGGACTTGCGGAGTCGGGACCGGCGCGAGGTCCATCATCTCGACCTCGACGTCGAGGCGCGCCTGGTCGGCGTCCACTTTCAGGAACACGTCACCGACGCGCAGGGTCGCGCGTTCGGAATGCGCGACGACGACTTCGACCTCATCCATGGCCGACCAGTATCCCGGGGACGATCGCCGCCGTCGCCGGGATATCGCGTGCGGTCACGTGGTCGACCCGAGCAGCGTCAGGCGGGGGCGCCGCGGAGCTCAAGGCGCTCGCCGCGGGTCCCGGCGGGGGCCTCCACCGTCAAGGCCTCCGATCGCCCGCCCGGGCCTCGTGCACCCGGTCCAGCAGGTCCATCAACTGCCGCCCCTCCGCGGCGCTGAGCGGTGACAGCAGCTCGGCGTTGGCCCGTTCCGCCAACTCCGCGCATCGTTCCAGGGTTTGCGTGCCCGACTGGGTCACCGTCACCGCGTTCTTGCGGCGGTCGCGCGGATCGGGTCTGCGCACGGCGAGTCCGGCGTCCTCCAGGTCGTTGAGCAGCAGGACGACGTCCTTGGCGTCGAGGCCGAGCCGGCGTACGAGGTCCGCCTGGGCCACCGGGCCGTGTTCGGCGACCGCCGCGAGCACGGTGTGCTGCGGCGGTCTGAGCCCCTCCTCCGCGATCGCCTCGGCGACCAGACTCCGGCCGTGTGCGGCGACCCGGCCGACCAGCCAGCTCGGCAGCGACCGCAGGTGCGCCAGGGCCCCGGGGCCTTCGGTGCGCGTCATGGATGCAGCGTAGCCCCCGAATCATTGGGCTCCCCAATGATCGAGCCTCCCGACGATCAGGCGCCCTGCCGTCCCGCGCGCGGCCCGGTCACAGCACGCGCAGGACGCCGACGACCTTCCCGAGGATGCGCGCGTCGCCGCCGGGGATCGGGGCGAAGGAGGAGTTCCGCGGCATCAGCCACACCTGTCCGTCCTGCCGGTGCAGAACCTTGACGGTGGCCTCGTCCTCCAGGAGCGCGGCGACGATGTCACCGTGTTCGGCGCTGTCCTGCTTGCGGACGGTCACGATGTCGCCGTCGCAGATCGCCGCGTCGATCATGCTGTCGCCGGACACGGTCAGGGCGAACAGCTCTCCCTCGCCGACCACTTGGCGGGGCAGGAAATAGACGTCCTCGACCATCTCGTCGGCCAGCAGCGGCGCGCCGGCGGCGATCCGTCCGACGAGCGGCACCTGGGCCGGTTCCGCGCCGCGGGCGCCGAGGTCGGGGGCCCAGGAAGGGCGTACGCGATAGGCGCGCGGGCGGTGGGGGTCGCGGTAGAGGACGCCTTTGTGCTCCAGAGCGCCCAGCTGGTGCGCGACCGAGCTGGTGCTGGAGAGGTTCACGGCGTGGCCGATCTCCCGCATCGACGGCGGGTAGCCCTGCCGGGCCACGGACTCGGTGATGTAACGGACGATCGCCGCCTGGCGGGCCGTCAGTTCACCCTCGACGGTCTGTACCCCCGGGGGCCGTCCCCGGCGTACGGGCGCGCTGTTGTCCATCCCCGGACACCTCCGTGCAAGATCCTCGCCGAACGTGACCTTATCCCGCCGCCCCGCACATACGAAACGCCTGGACTCGAAATAGATGGCCCCCGCCGCGCCGGACACCCCTCGGCTCCGGCGCTCCGCCGCCGCGGGTCCGTCGGCGCCGCCCCTTCACCAGTGGGGGGTGGGAACGGTCGGAGCGTCGTCGTCGCCGTCGCGGACCGGTCGCGGAGGCTGGTCGAGGATCTCGCGGGCCGTGACCCCTTCGCCCCGGCGCTGCCGGGTGCGCGCCCAGTGTCCGAGGACGGTGAAGCGCTCGAAGAGCAGGACGAATGCGCCTTTGGCCGGTTTCACATCGATTCCTTCCGGGCGGGTCTGGGAAACTCCATCGCACATCCGAACAATGGACACGACAGCGGCTGTCGGGGTCTTCTGGCTGTTGAGGGGGGTCGGGTGGGAGACATCGGTGAGGACGGAACGGTTGCGGACCTGTGGACGTCGGCGGGGTGGCCGTCGCACGAGACGCAGTTGTCCGAGGACGCCGTCCGGGTGTTCCGGTGGGTGAGCGACCAGGGATCGTGCGACGCCGTGACGCTGGGCACGACGCTGGGGCTGCCGGAGAGCCGCGCGGCTTCCGCGGTGGCGGCGCTGACCGGACTTCTGCTGCTGCGCCGCCTGCCCGGGAACCCCGACCAGTTCGTGGCGGTGGCACCGGACGCCGCCCTCGCCGCGCTGGTCGCGCCGAAGGAGGCCGGGTTGCGCCGCCAGCTCGCCGAGATCGACCGGCTGCGGGCAGAGCTTTCCCTCCTGGCGCCCTTCTATGCCGAGGGCCGAAGACAGTGGCAGGGACGCGCTCCCCTGACGGAGATCACGGACCTGAAGACCGTCGTGGGGATGATCACCGAGGCGACCATGCGGTGCCGCAAGGAGGTCCGCACCTGCCATCCCGGGGGCGGGCGCTCCCCCGCGCTGCTGGAGCAGGCGTTCATCCAGGACCGTGACATGCTGCGCCGCGGCATACGGATGCGGACGCTGTACCAGCACACGGCCCGCTACCACCTGCCCACGCAGGAGTACGCGCGGCGGATGACCGACGAGGGCGCCGAGATCAGGACCCTGAGCGAACTGTTCGGCCGCATGGTCGCTTTCGACGGGGAGACGGTGTTCATCCCGCACCAGGACGACCCGGACGCGGCGATCGTGATCCAGGACCCGTCCACGGTGTCGTACCTCTGCGCGACCTTCGACCACGCCTGGTCGCTGGCCGAGCCCTACCACCCCGCCTGGACGGAGAGTTCGGCGCGGGACGAGGTGAAGCAGGCCATCGTACGACTGCTGGCCGAGGGCATGAAGGACGAGATGGTGGCCCGGCGGCTGGGGATGTCGCTGCGCACCTGCCGCAAGCACATCGCCGAGATCATGGAGCAGTTGGGAGCGGCGAGCCGGTTCCAGGCCGGCTATCTGGCCCGTGTGCAGTCCTCCGGTCCGGCCTCGGCGACCACGGGGTGAGGCGTTCGCGCGCGGTACGCGGTGACGCGTCATGTCCGGCCCGTGGCGGACCGCCCGGCCGGCTCGGCAGTCCCGTACGACGCCGGGCCGCCGTCCGCCGGGAGCGCCGCCGCCCGGGTCGCACCGCAGGGGACCACGCACACGGTGGGCGCTCGCGGCACGCGGACAGGCTCTAGCACCGCTCGCCTTGCGCCGCCGCCTGTTCCCGGGCGAACAGCAGGGTCAGCCAGGGCAGTTCGTAGCGCATCGCCTCCGGGGCCGTGGTCAGGTGTGCCGTCACCTCGGGCAGGGACGGCGGGGGCAGGACGCCCACGTCGATCAGGTCCTCCAGGGAGCGCTGCGTGTCCCGTCCGTCCTTGCCCAGGCACCGTGCCGCGGCGGGAAGGGTGAAGGAGGCGCCGGGCAGCGCGGCCAGGGCCTGGAGGGCGCCACGGGCGGGTGCGGGCAGGCGGGACCAGGCCCCGGCCAGGCGCGTACGGACCCCGAGTCCGCCGGAGGCGAGCTCGTCCAGCGCCTCCACCGGGTGTTCGAGACGGTCCGCGTACTGGCCGAGCGGCATGTGACGCAGCACCGACAGGCGATTTCCGGCCGCGCGCAGGGCGAACGGGAGGTGTCCCGCGGCGGCGGCGATCCGTTCCGCCGCGGTGTGCTCGGCGGCCAGCCGGGTCCTGCCGATGATTCCGCCGAGCAGGTCCAGGGCCTCCGCGGTGGACAGCGGCGGGAGTTCCACCCGGTGCGCGGGCTCCAGCCAGGGCAGCCGGCCGCGGGAGGTGATCAGCGCGGCGGCGGTGCCCGACGGCGGGAGCAGCGGGGCGAGGGAGGCGGCGTCGGGGGCGTCGTCCAGGAGCAGCAGGATCCGGCGCCCGGACAGCCAGGAGCGCCATACGGTGGCGGCCTCCTCCCGGTCGGCGGGCAGCCGTTCGGTGCAGCCGAGGGCGCGGGCCAGTTCCGCCAGGACGGATGACCAGGGGCGCGCGGAGCCGTCCTCGGCGCAGAGCCGGGTGGCGACGACGCCGTCGGGGTAGCGCGCGGCGAGGCGGTGGGCGACATGGACGGCGAAGGCCGTCTTGCCGACGCCGACCGCTCCGGTGACGAGGACCGGGGGGCCGCCCTCGGAGTCCAACTGGGCGCAGACGTAGTCGAGTTCCCAGGTGCAGCCGGTGAAGTCGGCGAGGTCGGGCGGCAGCAGCCGCGACCCGGCGGGGGCGCCGCGCGGCCGGGGCGGGGCGAGGTCGTCCAGCAGGGAGCGGTAGGCGCCGTGCAGGGCCGCGCCGGGTTCCAGGCCGAGCTCCCGGGACAGCCGCTGACGGCAGTCGTCGTACGCGGCGAGGGCCTCGGTCCTGCGGCCGACCCGGTGCAGGGCGGTGAGCTGGGCGGCGCGCAGCCGCTCGCGCAGGGGGTGGCGGCCGACCATCTCGTCGACGGTGTCGGCGACCGGGCCCGGGTCCCCTATCTCCAACTGTGCTTCCGCCCAGGCCTCGTAGACGGCCAGTCGCCGGGCCTGCCGGCGTTCGACGGCGGCGCGCAGCACGTCGGCGCGGGGTGCCAGGTCACTGAAGGGGTCGTGCCGCCACAGGTCGAGGGCCTGCCGGTAGGTCCGGGCCGCGTGGCTGGGCGCTCCCGCGCGTGCCTCGGTGTCGCCGCGCCGGGCCAGTTCCTCGAAGCGCAGGGAGTCGCATTCCTCCGCGGTCAGGCGCAGTACGTAGCCGCCGGGGCCGTGGTGCAGCCGGCCGAGGTCGTCGGGGTCGAGCACGCGGCGCAGGGTCGAGACGTAGGCCTGGAGGTTCTTGCGGGCCGTGCGGGGCGGGTCGTCGGGCCAGAGGGCGTCGGTCAGTTCCTCGACCGAGACCGGGGTGTTCGGGCGGGTGAGCAGGACGGCCAGGACGAGGCGCTGTTTCAGCGGGCCGAGCGCGAGCGGCAGGCCGCCGCGGGAGGCCCGCAGCGGGCCGAGGAGATCGAGTCGCAAGGGAGCGCCCGTGGCGTTCTCACTTCCGATGTGACCGGCGGGCTCTCGCGGAATTGCGTGATCCGACGCCACAGCGCGGCTTTCCGTGAGCGAGTCGGTCATCTCGCCCTCTCAGCCCCTTCCCCAGCCGGTGTCGTCGGTGTTCTGACAGCGGGAAAGAATTCTGTGCACGAAAACCTCCGGGGGCGGCGGTGTGAGGGAATCCGCGAGGAGCCGTGAACTTCGGGAATTCGGTGGAATTCCTTCGGCCTTCACAGCATGCGCACGAGCCGGTTCCGGGGCCATGGACTCGAGGATGGCTCAAGGTGCATGCAGCAACGCACCCGCCGGGATAGAGAGCACATATGGTCGCAAACCGTCGCCGATCGATCGTCCGCGCCCCATTCCGCCCCCAGGCCGATCAGGCTCA
The DNA here is from genome assembly GCF_042725875.1 of Streptomyces sp. NPDC127038. Classification (NCBI taxonomy): domain Bacteria; kingdom Bacillati; phylum Actinomycetota; class Actinomycetes; order Kitasatosporales; family Streptomycetaceae; genus Streptomyces; species Streptomyces sp. NPDC127038. Next base: position 6,674 of record NZ_JBHXDQ010000119.1, read on the forward strand.
CGCCCAGGCCGGTCAGGCTCACACCCGAGGCCGGTCAGGCTCACGCCCCGGGCTGGTCAGGTCCGCCCCGCGTACCGGCTTCGAACCGGCCGTCAACCGCCGGCGAACCCGCCCCGCGCACGCTGGGCCCGCACGTCCCGGGTCTACGGAGGTGACGCGATGCGGCTGGCGGAGATCATCGAGCTACGTCCGGTGCCTGCGGCCGGACTCCTCGCCACCCTCACCCGGCGCTGTCCGCTGAGCTGCGCGCACTGCTCCACCTCGTCGGGGCCGCGGGGCGAGGACACGCCGGCCGGTGCGCTGCGCCGCTTCGTCGGCGGCTTCACCCCCGAGGACCGTCCGGAGGTCCTCATGCTCACGGGCGGCGAGCCACTGCTGCGGCCCGCGCTCGTGGCGGACCTCGCGGCCCTCGCCGCGGCGGCCGGAACGCGCACCTCGGTGCTCAGCGGCATGTTCTTCGCGGCCGACGGCCGGGTGCCCGACCGCATCCTGCGCGCGCTGCGGCACGTCGGCCACTTCTCGGCGAGCGTCGACGTGTTCCACGAACGCGAGGTGCCGCGCGCCGCTGTCTTTCGCGCGATGCACCGCATCAGGGAAACGGGAATGGACGTGAGTTTCCATGTGACGGGGACCGCGGCGGACGACACCTATCTCACGGACATCACCGCCGCCATTCGCGGGGAATTCCGGGACCAGGCGGCCGTGCTGGTCAATCACATCCGTCCCGTGGGACGCGCGGCGGGCTGGGCCTCCGCGCGGACGGTCCCCCTCCGGGACACCACGGACGAGGGTCCGTCGTCCCCGGGCCTCACGGCGCCGTGCGCGATGGCCGCCTGGCCGACCGTGGCCTTCGACGGCTCCGTCACGGCCTGCTGCAACCAGCGGGTGGTGGACGCCCGCCCCGTCCCGGAGCACCTGCGTCTCGGCCATGTCGCCGACGACGACTGGGCCGCGATCCGCCGCCGCTGCCAGGAGTCACCGGTCCTGCGCTCCATCCGTACCGCGGGCGTCGGCTCGTGCACGGACTGCCGTGCCCTGGGCGGGCGGCCGGCGGCCCTGGACGCGGCCCGGCGGGCGGGCTCCCGTCCCGCGGCCGGCGCGATGGACGCGCTCGGCGCCCGGCTCCAGCGTGACGCAGGGGCCGCCACGCTGCTGCGACGCTACGGAAGCGACCGGTACGCGTCCCTCGTGCTGCTCGGCGGTCCCGGGACCAGGGAGGTCCCCGGGTGAGCCCGTCGGCCGTCGCGAGTGTGCGCGTCCAACTGTCTCTCGCAGAGCCTGTGTTGCGGTCGGCCACCGCCCGCATGTGGCAGTCGGGACCCGGACTCGCCGACCGCTACCGGCGCTATCTGCGCGCCATGCACCAGGTGATCCGCGCCTCCGTTCCCCTGATGGAACGCGCCGCCGGGCGCTGCGAGGCGATGCCCCGGGACCCCGTGGCAGGACCGCTCGCCCGCTATCTGCGGGCGCACGCCGAGGAGGAACGGGGCCACGACGGCTGGCTGCTCGACGACGCGGCGGCGGCCGGAACCGCACCGGACGAGCTGACCGAGGCCGTCCCCGCGCCGCACGTGGCCGCCCTGGTGGGCGCCCAGTACTACTGGGTCGAACACAGCCACCCGGTGGCGCTGCTCGGCTACATCGCCGTTCTGGAGGGCAACGCGCCCGCGCCGGGCCTGGCCGGCCGGCTGGCCCGGGAGAGCGGCCTGCCGCCGGCCGCCTTCGAGACCGTACGCCTGCACGCGGACCTCGACGACGGGCACACCGCGGACCTGGACCTGCTGATCGACCGGCTGCCCCTGGACGCCGCGCAACGCTCCCTCGTGGCCGTCAGCGCGCTGCACACGGTCGCCCGCCTCGCCGAGCTGTTCGACCGCATCACCCTGGCACCGACCGAATGGGAGAGCCCCCATGAATGACCCCGCACCCGATCGCGACCGCCTCCGCGCGCTGGAGGACGCCGGGTTCCCGCTGCACAGCCTCTCCCCCGAGCAGCGTGAGGTGCTCCAGGACCTCAGCGCACAGGAGCTGACGATGCTCCTCGACCTCAAGGAGCGGCTCGACGCGGCCGAGCCGGAGGTGCAGGCGCACAGCGAGATCGCCGGCGGAGCGCTGTTCTGATGACCGGCGCGACGACCGGCGGAGCGCGCGTGAAGTGCCCGCGGTGTCCCGAACCCCCGCCGGACGGCGCCGCGTTCTGCCCCCGGTGCGGAAGCGCCTGCGTGGCCGCGGGAGACACCGCCACGGCCGAGGAACGGCGGGTGGTGACCGTCCTGTTCTGCGATCTCGTCGGCTCGACGGCCCTGTCCGGACGGCTCGACCCGGAGACGCTGCGCACGGTCACCCTGCGGTACTTCGCGCTGATGCGGGCGCGGATCGAGGAACACGGCGGCACCGTCGAGAAGTTCATCGGCGACGCCGTGATGGCGGTGTTCGGGGTGCCGGTGCGCCACGAGGACGACGCCCACCGGGCCCTGGCGGCCGCGCGCGGCATGGTCACCGGACTCGACGGCCTGAACGCCGAACTGGAGCGGGAGCACGGGGTACGGCTCGCCGTCCGCATCGGGGTGAACACCGGCGAGGTGGTGGTGAGCGTGGACCCCGCCGCCCGGCAGGCCCTGGTCTCCGGCGAGGTCGTCAACATCGGGGCGCGGCTCGAACAGCACGCCGGCGCAGGCGAGATCCTGATCGGCCCCGCCACCCTGCGCGCCGCCGGCCCTTCCGCGGTCACCGAGCCCGCAGGTGCGCTGTCCCTCAAGGGCGTCGGCGTCCCCGTACCCGCGCACCGGCTGGTCGCGCTGCACGAGGACGACCCGGAGCGCGTACGCCGCTTCGACACCCCTTTCATCGGACGTGAGCACGAGCTCGCCGAACTGCGGTTGCTTCTGCGCAAGTTGGAGACGGATCCGCGGTCGCACCTGGTGACCGTGTACGGCGAGGCGGGGCTCGGCAAGACGCGGCTGCTGCGCGAATGGCTGCGGGACTGCCCGGCGTACGGCGAGGGCAGGTGCCGGCCCTACGGCGAGACCGGCTCCCTGTCGCCGCTCGCCGAGGCCGTGCGCCAGGTGCTCGTGTCCGCCGGCGAGGAAGCGGCCCTGGACGGACTGCCGGAGGCCGAGCGGACCGAGGCCACGCAGGCGCTGGGCCTGCTGCGGACCGGACTCCTCGCGGACGGCACCCCGAGCCCGTCGACGGACGACACCCTGATGGCGCTGGCCTGCCTCCTGGACGCGCTGTCCCGGGAGCGGCCCGTGGTCCTGGTCCTCGACGACTGTCACTGGGCGTCCGAGCCGCTGCTCGACCTGGCGGACCGGCTACTCGACGAGCTCGACCGCTCGCCCGTGGCCCTGGTGTGCGTGGCCCGCCCGGAACTGCTGGAGACACACCCCGGCTGGGGCAGCGGGCGGATGCGGTCCGCGTCGCTGCTGCTCACCCCGCTCACCCGGGAGGAGGCCGCCGCGCTCGCCGGCGAACTGGTCGAGGTGAGCGCCCACCGGCACGGCGTGCTGGAGGGCGCGCTCGACCGGGCCGAGGGCAATCCGCTGTACCTGGAGCAGCTGACGGCCATGGCCGCCGAGTGCGACGACCTGCCGCTGACCGTCCACGCCCTGCTCGGTGCCCGTATCGACGCGCTCCCGCCCGAGGAGCGGACCCTGCTTCAGGTCGCCGCCGTCCTGGGGCGCGAGTTCCGGCGCGCCGACCTGACGGAGCTGGCCGGTGCCGAGGAGCCCGCGGCCCCGGCGGACTCCCCCAGCGGCCTGCTGCGCGGCCTCGTACGCAGGCGCCTCATCGAAACCGGCGGCCGGGCCCGGTCCACCGGCTCCGTGCTCCGGTTCGGCAGCGCCCTGGTGCAGGAAACCGCGTACCGCGGCATGGCCAAGAAGGTACGCGCCCGGCGCCACGAGCACGCCGCGGACGTCCTCGTCCGCCACGAGGCCGGGGACGCGGCCGTCGGCTCCCATCTGGCCCGCGCCCACCGGCTGCTCACCGAACTGGGCGTCCACGACGGCGGCACCGACGCGCTGCGCGCCCGCGCCGCCGAGGTCCTCACCCGCGCCGGAGCGGCCGCCCTGGCCCGCTCCGACCTGCCGTGGGCGGACGACCTGCTCACCCAGGCCCTGGACCTGGCCGCACCCGGCGATCCCGTCGCCGGGGAGGCCGCCCGGCGGCTCGGCGAGACGAAGGTGGCCCGCGGCGAGCCGGGACCCGGCAGGGAACTGCTGGCGAACGCGCTCGACGCGGCCGAACGGGCCGGTGATCCGCTGGGCGCCGCCCACGCCCGTCTCGCGCTCACCGCGCTCGACCCCCGGCACGGGTCCGCCGCCGAGGTGGCCGAGGAGGCGCTTCCGCTGTTCACGCGGGCGGGCGACGACCAGGGCATCGCCCGCGCGAGTGTCCGGGTCGCCCAGGACCGGCAGCGGCGCGGTCGGCACGCCGAGGCCGAGGAACTGCTCCACCGGGCCCTCGAGCACGCAGGCCGGGCCGACGCCGAACCCGAACGGGCCCTGGCGCTCGGTGCCGTCGGCATCTCCCTGTGGCGCGGCCCCACCCCGGTCCCCCGCGC
>NZ_JBHXDQ010000120.1:0-10591 GCF_042725875.1 Streptomyces sp. NPDC127038
AGCGCGGTGTGCAGCACCGCCCGGTCCTCGGTCGTGTTGATCCTCTCGCCCCGGAACATCGCGTCCCGCAGCCCGAACACGTCCGTGGCGACGGCGAGTTCCTGGAGCAGGGCCAGAGTCTCGTCGGTGATCAGATGCTTGGAGTAGTCGATCCGCAGGTCGCCGACCCGGACGACGTAGCGCTCGGCGCGCGCGGGGTCGGCGGCGAACAGGTCACGCAGCCGCGGGTGGAGCAGCGCGGTCGCGCGGTGGTCCTCGAGGGCCACCCACTCCGGACGGCGGGTCGGCTTGGGGTAGTCAGACACGGGGGGTCTCCTTGGGGGCCTCGCCGCGCAGGGCGATGGCGTACATCTCGTCCGCGTCCAGGCGGCGCAGTTCCTCGGCGATCAGCTGGGAGGTGGAGCGCACCTTCAGCGCGAGGGTGCGGGAGGGCTGACCGGGCAGGGACAGGGTCGCCAGCGGGCCCTCGGGGCGGTCGATGACGATCTCGCCGTTCTCGGTGCCGAGCCGTACGGCGGTCACCACGGGACCCGCGGTGACGACCCGTTCGGTCTTGACCCGCAGGCGGGCCTCCAGCCAGCGGGCCAGCAGTTCGGCGCTCGGGTTCTGCGCCTCGCTCTCGACGGTCGCCGAGATCACCTTCGTACGGGCCTGGTCGAGGGCCGCCGCCAGCATGGAGCGCCACGGGGTGAGCCGGGTCCAGGCCAGGTCGGTGTCGCCCGGCGCGTACGAGGCGGCGCGGGCGTCCAGCGCGTCGAGCGGCGCCTCGACGGCGTACATGTCGGTGATCCGGCGCTGGGCGAGGGCGCCCAGCGGGTCCTTGACCGGGTTCTCGGGCGCGTCCACCGGCCACCAGACGACGACCGGGGCGTCCGGGAGGAGCAGCGGCAGGACCACCGAGTCGGCGTGGTCGGAGACGTCTCCGTACGTCCGCAGGACGACCGTCTCGCCGGTGCCCGCGTCGGAGCCGACACGGACCTCGGCGTCCAGACGGGAGTTGGTGCGGTCGCGCGGGGTGCGGGCGACCCGCCTGATGACGACCAGGGTGCGCGAGGGGTGCTCGCGCGAGGCCTCCTCGGCCGCCTTGATCGAGTCGTACGCGTTCTCCTCGTCGGTGACGATGACCATCGTCAGGACCATGCCCACGGCGGGGGTGCCGATGGCCCGGCGCCCTCGCACGAGCGCCTTGTTGATTTGGCTTGCCGTGGTGTCGGTCAGGTCGATCTTCATGGCCTGCGCCAGCTCCGTCCGTCTCGTGCGAGCATCTCGTCGGCTTCCTCCGGGCCCCAGCTGCCCGAGGGGTACTGCGCGGGCGTGCCGTGGCTGTCCCAGTACCCCTCGATCGGGTCGAGGATCTTCCAGGACTCTTCCACCTCCTGGTGACGGGGGAAGAGATTGGCGTCGCCGAGCAGGACATCCAGGATCAGCCGTTCGTACGCCTCCGGGCTGGACTCGGTGAACGACTCGCCGTACGCGAAGTCCATGGTGACGTCCCGGATCTCCATCGAGGTACCCGGTACCTTCGATCCGAAGCGCACCGTCATGCCCTCGTCGGGCTGGACGCGGATGACGATCGCGTTCGCGCCGAGTTCCTCGGTCGCCGTGGAGTCGAACGGGGAGTGCGGTGCGCGCTGGAAGACGACCGCGATCTCCGTGACCCGCCGGCCCAGACGCTTGCCGGTGCGCAGGTAGAACGGGACCCCGGCCCAACGGCGGTTGTCGACCTGGAGTTTGACGGCCGCGTAGGTGTCGGTCTTCGACCCGGGGTCGATGCCCTCCTCCTGGAGGTAGCCGACGACCCTCTCGCCGCCCTGCCAGCTCGCCGCGTACTGGCCGCGCACGGTGTGCTCGCCCAGGTTCTCCGGCAGCTTCACGGCCCTGAGGACCTTGAGCTTCTCGGCGAGCAGCGACTCGGCGTCGAACGCGGCCGGTTCCTCCATGGCGGTCAGCGCCATCAGCTGGAGCAGATGGTTCTGGATGACGTCACGGGCGGAGCCGATGCCGTCGTAGTAGCCGGCGCGGCCGCCGATGCCGATGTCCTCGGCCATGGTGATCTGGACGTGGTCGACGTACGACCGGTTCCAGACGGGCTCGTACATCTGGTTGGCGAAGCGGAGCGCCAGGATGTTCTGGACGGTCTCCTTGCCGAGGTAGTGGTCGATCCGGAACACCTGCTCCGGGTCGAACACGTCGTGCACGATCCGGTTCAGCTCACGGGCGCTCACCAGGTCGTGGCCGAACGGCTTCTCGATGACCGCGCGCCGCCAGGACCCCTCGGGGGCGTCCGCCAGCCCGTGCTTCTTGAGCTGCCTGACCACCTTCGGGAAGAACTTCGGCGGTACGGAGAGGTAGAACGCGTAGTTGCCGCTCGTCCCCCGGGACGCGTCCAACTCGTCGACGGCGCTGCGCAGTTGCTTGAACGCCGTGTCGTCGTCGAAGTCACCGGGGATGAACCGCATGCCCTCGGCGAGCTGCTGCCAGACCTCCTCGCGGAACTCGGTCCTGGAGTGCTCGCGCACCGAGTCGTGCACCACCTGCGCGAAGTCCTGGTCCTCCCACTCGCGGCGGGCGAACCCGAGCAGCGAGAAGCCGGGCGGCAGCAGACCCCGGTTGGCGAGGTCGTACACGGCCGGCATCAGCTTCTTGCGGGACAGGTCGCCGGTGACACCGAAGATGACCAGGCCGGAGGGGCCGGCGATCCGGGGGAGCCGGCGGTCGCGCGGGTCGCGCAGCGGGTTGTCCCAGTCGGCCGCCACGCCGAGCGCGGCGGCGAGGTCCTCGACCTCCGGGACGCCGGGCGTGCCCGCGGCACCCCCGGTCACCGGGACGCCGAGCGCCTCGGCCACGGCCTCGGGGGTCAGAGTTCCCGGTTCCACGGCCGGGTCACCGGATCCCTGCGGCGCGGCGGCCGCGTCCTGCGACGCACTGCCGGAATGTGCCTCACCCCCGGTCATTCGCCCTCAACTCCCTTGCCGCGCAACGAGACCTTCACCGCGTCGAGGAGGTCCTCCCACGCGGCCTCGAACTTCGCGACGCCCTCGTCCTCCAGCAGGCCGACGATCTCGTCGTAGGAGATGCCGAGCGCCTCGACGGCGGCCAGGTCCGCACGCGCCCGGTCGTAGCCGCCGGTCACCGTGTCGCCGTGGATGTCGCCGTGGTCGGCGGTGGCGTTCAGCGTCCCCTCCGGCATGGTGTTGACCGTGCCCGGGGCGACCAGCTCGTCGACGTACAGGGTGTCCTTGTACGCGGGGTCCTTCACGCCCGTGGAGGCCCACAGGGGACGCTGCTTCTGCGCGCCGTGGGCGGCGAGGGCCGTCCAGCGGGCGTCGCCCGGCGTGGTGCCGTCGGCGGCGCCGAACACGCCCTCGTACGCCTCGTAGGCCAGCCGCGCGTTGGCGAGCGCCGCCCGGCCCTTGAGCGCGAGCGCCTCGTCCGTGCCGGTCTTCGTGAGCCGCTTGTCGATCTCGCTGTCGACGCGCGAGACGAAGAAGGAGGCGACGGAGTGGATGCCGGCGAGGTCGATGCCCGCGGCCTTCGCCTTCTCCAGGCCCGCCAGGTAGGCGTCCATGACCTCGCGGTAGCGCTCCAGCGAGAAGATCAGCGTGACGTTGACGCTGATGCCGAGGCCGATGACCTCGGTGATCGCCGGGAGACCGGCCTTCGTCGCCGGGATCTTGATCATCGCGTTGGGGCGGTCCACCAGCCAGGCGAGCTGCTTGGCCTCGGCGACGGTCGCGGTGGTGTCGTGCGCCAGCCGGGGGTCGACCTCGATGGAGACCCGGCCGTCCCGGCCGTCGGTCGCCTCGAACACCGGGCGCAGGATGTCCGCGGCGGCGCGGACGTCGGCGGTCGTCATCATGCGGACGGCCTCGTCGACCGTCACCCCGCGCACCGCGAGGTCGGCCAGCTGCTCGCCGTAGCCCTCGCCGGAGCCGATGGCGGCCTGGAAGATGGACGGGTTGGTGGTCACGCCCACCACGTGCCGCGTGGCGACGAGTTCGGCCAGGTTGCCGGACTCGATGCGCTTGCGGGAGAGGTCGTCGAGCCAGATGGAGACGCCTTCGCCGGAGAGGCGCTCAAGGGGTACCGCGGTCGCGGTTGCTTCGGTCACAGTGATCATCTTCCTTCGTGCGAACGGATCAACCGCGCAGGGCGGCGAGGGATTCCCGCGCGGCGGCGGCGACGTTGCCGGCGGTGAAGCCGAACTCGGCGAACAGGGTTCCGGCGTCGGCCGAGGCGCCGAAGTGCTCCAGCGAGACGATCCGTCCCGCGTCACCGACGTACCGGTACCAGGTCAGGGCGATGCCGGCCTCGACCGCCACGCGGGCCTTCACGGACGGCGGCAGGACGCTGTCCCGGTACTCCGCGGACTGCTCCTCGAACCACTCGACGGACGGCATCGACACCACGCGGGTGCCGACACCCTCGGCCTCCAGCAGCTCGCGCGCCGCGACGGCGAGCTGCACCTCGGAGCCGGTCGCGATGAGGACGACGTCCGGGGTGCCGGTGGAGGCGTCCCGCAGGACGTAACCGCCGCGCGCCGCGTCGGGGTTGGCCGGGTAGGTCGGCACACCCTGACGGGTGAGCGCCAGACCGTGCGGGGCCGGGTTCGTGGCGTGCCGTTCGAGGATCTCGGCCCAGGCGACGGCCGTCTCGTTGGCGTCGGCCGGACGGACGACGTTCAGGCCGGGGATGGCGCGCAGCGAGGCGAGGTGCTCGACCGGCTGGTGGGTGGGGCCGTCCTCGCCGAGGCCGATCGAGTCGTGCGTCCACACGTACGTCACCGGGAGCTGCATCAGCGCGGAGAGACGGACGGCGTTGCGCATGTAGTCGGAGAACACCAGGAAGGTGCCGCCGTAGATGCGGGTGTTGCCGTGGAGCGCGATGCCGTTCATCTCCGCGGCCATGGAGTGCTCGCGGATGCCGAAGTGGATCGTGCGGCCGTACGGGTTCGCCTCGGGCAGCGGGTTGTCCGCCGGGAGGAACGAGCTGGTCCTGTCGATCGTGGTGTTGTTCGAGCCGGCGAGGTCGGCGGAGCCGCCCCACAGCTCGGGCAGCACGGAGCCGAGGGCCTGGAGCACCTTGCCGGAGGCGGCGCGGGTGGCGACGGACGTGCCCTCCTCGAACACCGGCAGCGCGCTCTCCCAGCCCTCGGGGAGCTGGCCCGCGACGACCCGGTCGAACAGCCGCGCGTTCTCGGGCCGTTCGGTGCGCCAGGCGCCGATGCGCTTGTCCCAGGCTGCGTGCGCCTCGGCGCCCCGGTCCAGGGCCTTGCGGGCGTGGGCCAGCACCTCGTCGTCGACCTGGAAGGTGCGCTCCGGGTCGAAGCCCAGGATCCGCTTGGTGGCGGCGATCTCCTCGGCGCCGAGCGCGGAGCCGTGCGAGGCCTCGGTGTTCCGCGCGTTCGGGGCGGGCCAGGCGATGATCGTGCGCATCGCGATGATGGACGGGCGTCCGGTCTCGGCCTGCGCCGCCTTCAGCGCGGTGTACAGGGTGTGGACGTCGGTGTCGCCGTCGGGCGTGGGCTCGATGCGCTGCACGTGCCAGCCGTACGACGCGTAGCGCGCCAGCACGTCCTCCGAGAAGGCGGTCGCGGTGTCGCCCTCGATGGAGATGTGGTTGTCGTCGTAGAGGAAGACGAGGTTGCCGAGCTTCTGGTGGCCCGCGAGCGAGGAGGCCTCCGCCGAGATGCCCTCCTCCAGGTCGCCGTCGGAGACGATCGCCCAGATGGTGTGGTCGAACGGGGACTCGCCCTCGGGGGTCTCCGGGTCGAACAGACCGCGCTCGTAGCGGGCGGCCATCGCCATGCCCACCGCGTTGGCGGCGCCCTGGCCGAGCGGCCCGGTCGTGGTCTCCACGCCCGCGGTGTGCCCGTACTCGGGGTGACCGGGCGTCTTGGACCCGTGCGTACGGAACGCCTTCAGATCGTCGAGGCCGAGTTCATAACCTGACAGGAAGAGCTGGGTGTAGAGGGTCAGCGAGGTGTGACCGGGGGACAGGACGAAGCGGTCGCGGCCGGTCCACTCGGGGTCGGCCGGGTCGTGCCGCATCACCTTCTGGAAGAGCGTGTACGCCGCCGGGGCCAGGCTCATCGCGGTTCCGGGGTGACCGTTGCCGACCTTCTGCACGGCGTCGGCGGCCAGCAGACGGGCCGTGTCGACGGCGCGGCGGTCGAGCTCGGTCCAACTGAATCCGTCGGAGCTCTGCGTACTCATCTTCAAGAAGTCCTCACTTGAGGTGCTGCAACTGGGTCTTTGCGTTCAAACCTAAAAGTCAGACTTTTAATCGGGAAGGTGTCCGTGTGTCAGCCTTCGGTGAAAGTGGGACACATGGAGCCGTGGCGAGCCGACGCGAGAAGGACATGAACGACAGAACCACCCAAGGCGGCACCGGCGGTGACGGCCTCCAGGACGGGATCAGGACCTTTCCCTTCCCGGCGGATCTGAGCCTGTCCGGCGTGGGCATGCAGGTCGGCGCGATGGGAACCGGCCGCACCTGGCACTCCGACGCCCCGCTGGAACGCGTGCACCGCATCGACTTCCACGTCGTGATGCTCTTCCACGAGGGGCCCGTACGGCACATGATCGACTTCGCCGAGTACGAGGCCCGCGCGGGCGACCTGCTGTGGATCCGCCCCGGCCAGGTGCACCGCTTCTCCGGCGCCCCCTACCGCGGGACCGTCCTGACGATGCAGCCCGGATTCCTGCCCCGCGCGACCGTCGAGGCGACCGGCCTCTACCGCTACGACCTGCCGCCCCTGCTGCGCCCCGACCCGGACCGGCTGGCCGCCCTGGAGCACGCGCTCGCCCAGCTGGAGCGCGAGTACCTCGACACGACCACCCTGCCGCTCAGTCTGCACACCGCGGTGCTGCGGCACTCGCTCACCGCGTTCCTGCTGCGCCTCGCCCACCTCGCGGCGAGCTCCGCCGAGGCCGCCCACGAGCACCGGGACACCACGTTCACCCGTTTCCGGGACGCGGTCGAGAAGGACTTCGCCGTCAACCACAGCGTCAGCGCCTACGCGGACGCCCTCGGGTACTCGCGCCGCACCCTGGTCCGCGCGGTGCGCGCCGCCACCGGCGAGACGCCCAAGGGATTCATCGACAAACGGGTCGTGCTGGAGGCCAAACGGCTGCTCGCCCACACGGACATGCCGATCGGGCGCATCGGGGCCGCCGTCGGATTCCCCGACTCGGCCAACTTCTCCAAGTTCTTCCACCAGCACACGGGGGCCACGCCGGTGGCCTTCCGGGCCGAGCTGCGCTGAGCCCGGCGGGCGCGCGGGCCGGGACACGCCGGGCGGGGCCGCACCGGGCGGGAGCGCGCCGGGCGGGGCGGGACGCGCCGAGCGGGGCGGATCTCGTGGGTCCGCCCCGCTCGGCCGTGCCGGGACGCCGCGTGACGTCCGGCCGGTTCGGAGGTCAGTGACCGAAGTCGAACCAGTTGACGTTCACGAAGTCCGCGGGCTGGCCGCTGGTGAAGGTCAGATACACGTCATGGGTCCCGGTCACGGAGCTCATGTTCGCGGGCACGGTTCTCCAGGACTGCCAGCCACCGGTGTTGGCCAGCGCGAAGCTCGCGACCGGTGTGCTCGTACGGCTGTCCAGGCGCACCTCGACCAGTCCGCTGACCCCGCCCGCCGCACCGCTCGCGACCCGGCCGTAGAACTGGGTGGCCGCGGAGGAACCGAAGTTGACGCCCTTGTACACCGCGTAGTCGCCGTTGGCGATCGTGCCGATGTCCTGGCCGCCGCCGGTGTCCGTGGTGGTCTCGCTGACGACACCGCTCTGGCTGTCGAAGGACTCGGCCTGGATGGCGCTGTAGGCGTCACGGTTGCCGGTGGGCGGGGGAGTGGTGCCGCCACCGCCGCTGCCGGCCGCCTGGAGCACCTGGACGTAGTCGACGACGAGCGGGTGACCGGGTTCCGTGCCGCTGTCGGGGCCGCCGCCGAAGGCGCCGGGGAAGCCGCCGCCCATCGCCACGTTCAGGATCATGAAGTAGCCGTGGTTGGTGGCGTTCGCCCAGGTGGTCGCGTCGACCTGGTTCGCCTTCACCGTGTGGAAGTTGACACCGTCGAGGTAGAAGCGGATCTCCTCGGGGCTGGTCGACCTGTCCCACTCCATCGCGTACGTGTGGAAGCCGGCCTGACAGGTCGTCCCGGTACAGGGCGTGTTGTTGCCGATGCCGCTGGTCTCGTTGCACGGGCCGCCCGGGCTGGTGCCGCAGTGCATCGTGGCCCACTCGGTGTTGAGACCCTGGACGTTCTCCATGACGTCCAGCTCGCCGACGCCCGGCCAGTTCTGGTAGTTGCCGCGGTAGGGCGCGCCCAGCGCCCAGAAGGCGGGCCAGTAGCCCTTGGCGGCGGCGCCGGTCACGTTCGGCATCTGGAGCCGCGCCTCCATGCGCAGCTTGCCGCCGGCGGGGGGCTGGAAGTCGGTGCGGGTGGTCTCGATGCGGCCCGAGGTCCAGTTGCCCGAGGCGTCGCGGCGCGGGGTGATCAGCAGGTCGCCGTTGCCGTCCAGAGCCACGTTGTTGGTGCTCGACGTCATCGTCTCGACTTCGCCGGTACCGAAGTTGGCGGGCCCGCCGGGATAGCTGGTGCCCGTCGTGTACTGCCAGTTGGCGGTGTTGACGCCACTTCCCGCGGCGCCGTTGAAGTCGTCAAGGAAGACCTGGGACCAGCCGGAGGACGGCGTGGGGGCCGACGCGCTGGCGGGGAGGGTGGCCGCGGTGGCGGCGGCCGCGGCCAGGCTCATCGTGCTGAGCACGGCGACGAGCACGCGCCGGACGGCGCCGCGTCTGGGGGTGCCGGGACTTTCACTCATGGCTGCCTCTTCGCGTACGGAGTGTGGGGTGCGCGGGTGGGTGTGAGAGCGCTCCCACGGAAGCTTGAGAGCGCTCTCAATGGAGGTGCGCGGCCAATGTGCTCTCTGTCACTCCGGTCGTCAAGAGGTGAAGCCGAGAAAGTCCTTTGGGGGCAAGGGAGTTCACGCCGTGAAGTAAGGAAGAAGTCCCGATGAGCGTGCCACGAAGGGCGGTTGAAGTCCTTTCGCCGGGCGCGGCCCTCAAAGGGCGCTGCCGGCCTTCCAGTCGGCCCACGACAGGTTCCAGCCGTTCAGTCCGTTCGACGCCTCGACGGTCCGCTCGCCCGAGTTCTCCACCACCACGACGTCACCGAGCATGGAACTCTCGTAGAACCGGTAGCCGGGTACGGAGCTGTCGTCCGCGCCCTTCGCGTCGCGCAGGCCGATGCAGCCGTGGCTGGTGTTGCTGCTGCCGAACACCGCAGGCGCGGCCCAGTAGTTGCCGTGGATGAACGTGCCCGAGGTGGTCAGGCGCTGGGCGTGCGGCACGTCCGCGATGTCGTACTCGTCGCCCAGTCCGACCGTCGAGGACTGCATCCGGGTCTGCTCGAACCGCTCGCTGATCACCATGATCCCGGACCAGGTGGTGTGGTCCGGTGCGCCGCCGCTGACCGGGTAGGTGGCGAGCGTCGTCCCGTCCCGCTCGACCGTCAGGGTCTTCCTCGCGAGGTCGACGGTGCTCACCTGGCGGCGGCCGATGTGGAAGGTGACGTCCTTGGACTGGACCCCGTAGACGCCGTTCCCGCCCTCGACGTCCTTCAGGCGCAGGCTCAGCGTGATCTTCGTGCCCGCCGCCCAGTACTCCGCCGGGCGGAAATCGAGCCGGGTGTTCCCGAACCAGTGGCCCACCACCTCGACCGCGGGTTCCGCGGTCACGGTGATGGCCTTTTCCACGGCGGCCCGGTCCGTCACGGCCTCGGTGAAGTTGATCGACACGGGCATGCCGACGCCGGAGGTCGAATTCGCCTCGGGCGTGAAATAGCCCGCGAACGTCTCGCCCGGGGACTTCGTGACGAACGTCGCGGTGTGTTCGGTGCCACCCTTCACCGCGGCCGTGACCGTGTATTTGGTGCCGGAGTACGGATTCCTGGACGAGGTCCAGCGGGTGCGGTCGGCACTGAAGGATCCGGCCAGGGCGGAACCGTCGTTGCCGGACACCTCGACCGAGGACAGGGTGCCGTCCGTCACGGAGACCACCACGGGCGCGGTGAAGCCGGCCTTCTTCGTCCCGTCCGCGGGCGAGACGGTGACCGTGGGCGTCCTCACCTGCGTCTTCGCCTTCGCCGCGGCCCCGGTCGCCGCCGCGTCCTTCCCGTCGGCGCCGGCCGCCGTGCCGCCGCAGCCGCTCAGCGCCAGGACCGGTACGGCGGACCCGAGGGCCGCGAGGACGCCCCGCCGTGACCAGGCCCGACGCTCCGCGCGGGGTCGTGAGGGGCCCGCCTCCCGCGCTGCGGAATCGGGCCGGTTCGCTATCTCGGGGACGCCCACGGAACGCCTTTCCTCGGTTCTTTCACTCAGCACCACTGCGGGTGCATCCTGCGGGACTTTCCTGGGTTGATTCTTTGAATCCGGCAGCCCCAGCCTGAGATTCCGGTGAAGGCACCCGGCGAGACGGCCTGAATCCACGGTTGCCGGGCCACGCCGGAATATGAACAGAGTAGGAAAGGCCCTGCCCGATCCCCGAGTTCCGCGGGAGATACCCGTCCGCGCCCGGAGGCCCTAGGTCG
>NZ_JBHXDQ010000121.1:0-9052 GCF_042725875.1 Streptomyces sp. NPDC127038
GGCGACGGGCCTGTCCACGGCGTGTCTGCGCTACTTCAACGTGGCCGGAGCGGCGACCCCCGAGCTGGCCGACACGGGCGTCTTCAACCTCGTCCCGATGGTCTTCGAGAAGCTGACGGAGAACACCGCCCCGCGTGTCTTCGGTGACGACTACCCGACGCCGGACGGCACCTGTGTGCGCGACTACATCCACGTGGTCGACCTGGCCGAGGCGCATGTGGCCGCGGCCCGCGCCCTGGCGGCCTCGCCCGGGACCGCCCTGACCCTCAACATCGGCCGCGGCGAAGGCGTCTCCGTGCGCGAGATGATCGACCGCATCAACGCCCTCACCGGCCACGAGCGGCCCCCGGTCACCACCGCGCGCCGCCCCGGCGACCCGGCCCGCGTGGTCGCCTCCGCCGACCGCATCGCCGGCGAACTGGGCTGGAAGGCCCGCCACGACGTGGACGACATGATCACCTCGGCCTGGGCGGGCTGGCTCCACCACCACCCCGCACCCCCAGGGACCTGACCCCGCCCGCGCCCGGACCCGGTCCCGCCGAAGCCCCCCGGACGGCCGCCGGGCACCGGCGCCGTACGCTCGCCCCATGACCGCCACCGGCACCGTCCTCGGCTCCGCGGTGGGCGACGCGCTGGGCGCCCCCTTCGAGTTCGGCCCGGAAGGCGCCTTCACCCGGCGCTTTCCCGCACCCGGGCACGGCGGGGAGATGTGCGGGGGCGGCGGCTGGGACCCGGGCGAGGCGACCGACGACACCCAGATGGCCGTCCTGGTCGGCGAGTCGCTGATCGCGCACGGCGGCCTCGAACTCCCGGACCTGTTCGACCAGTTCCGGCGGTGGGCGGCGGCCGACCCGAAGGACATCGGACTCCAGACCGAGGCGGTCCTCACGAGCGGGGACCCCTGGGACCTGGCCGCCGCGCTGCACTTCCAGTCCAACCAACGGGGCGCCGGCAACGGCTCGCTGATGCGGGCGTCGACGTCCGCCGTGTTCTTCGCCCCGTACGGCCGGGAGACCTCGATGTCCGCCGCCCGCCGCGTCGCCGCCCTCACCCACGGCGACCGCGCCGCCTGGGAGGGCACGGCGATCCTCCACGACCTGATCCGGGTCGCCCTGATCGGGCAGGACCCGCTCACCGCCCTCCCGGACACCCTCGCCGCCGTCCACCCGGACCACCGGGCCCGCTACGCCACGGTCCTCGACGACGACTGGCACCCCGACCTGGCGACGGAGTTCAACGGGGCCGTGTGGCCCTGTCTCGGCTCGGCCGTGTGGGCGCTGCGGACCACGGACTCCTTCGAGGACGCCGTGCGCGCCGCGGTCGACCTGGGTGGCGACACCGACACCGTCGCGGCGGTGACGGGAGCGCTCGCGGGAGCGGTGTACGGGGACGCGGCCCTGCCGGACCGCTGGACCGGGCCGCTGCACGTGCCCCTGCCGGGCTTCGGCGGGCGGGTGCTGCGGGCGGCCGACCTCGCGGACCTCGCCGTCCGGCTGGCCGGGCGGCGGCCCGCCCCCTAGTGGCCCGCCTCCTGGCGGCCCGTCTCCTGGCGGGTGCGGGTCAGAGGGCTTTCAGGCCCGCTGCCGTGGCGCGGGCCAGGCTGGGGAGGTAGCCCTTGGGGACCTTGGGGCCGCGGACGACCACCGCGCGCCAGTACAGCGGTCCCGACATCAGGTCCAGCGCGAGTTCGACGTCCACGCCCTCACGGATCTCGCCCCGGGCCACGGCCGACGCGACGATCCCGCTCGACACCGACTGCTGGCCCTCGCGCAGCGCGGCCTGCATGGCGTCCGCGATCTCGGGGTTGCGGGCGGCCTCGGCCTGGAGGTCGGGGATGATCTGGCCGGCCACCGGGTGCCGCAGGGCGCGCGAGGTGACCTCGTACAGCAGCCGGAGGTCGCCCTCGAGCGAGCCGGTGTCCGGGGCGGGAAGCCCCTGGACCGCGATCGCGGAGACCAGGTCCAGCACGAGATGCAGCTTGGAGCGCCAGCGCCGGTACACCGCGGTCTTGCCGACACCCGCGCGGCGGGCGATCCCCTCGATGGACATCCTGGCGTAGCCGACGGACGCGAGTTCCTCGAAGACGGCGGCGCGGATCGCCTCGGTGACGTCCTCGCGCAGGACCGCCGCACCGGCGGGAGCCCGGCGGCGCCGGGGCTTTCCGGCGGCAGGCGCGGGCGTGGGGGCACTCGCGGCTGTTTCGGCGTTCGTCGTCATACGGACCAGCATAGGGCGTTACGACGATACGGTTGCGTTCCGACGTCGATTGGGCCTACTCTCACGTTACGACGATACGGACCCGTTCCGACGCAAGAAAACGGCAAGAAACGCCGTCGGAATCCTCACGGGCCGACCGTGTGCCCCCACCCCCCGAGCGGAAGCAACGGATGTGAGCCAGGTCCTCAACACACCGCCCCCGACAGCGTCACCGGCCCCCACCGAAGACGCCGCGGCCATCGCCGCCCGGTACGGCCTCACCGTCAGCGGTGCGCGCCCGAGCCTGCCCGCGTACGTCGGACAGCTGTGGGCGCGGCGGCACTTCATCACCGCGTTCGCCACCGCCAAGCTCAC
The DNA here is from genome assembly GCF_042725875.1 of Streptomyces sp. NPDC127038. NCBI lineage: Bacteria > Bacillati > Actinomycetota > Actinomycetes > Kitasatosporales > Streptomycetaceae > Streptomyces > Streptomyces sp. NPDC127038. The sequence continues at coordinate 2,572 of NZ_JBHXDQ010000121.1, forward strand.
CGCGCAGTACAGCGAGGCCAAGCTCGGCCAGGTGTGGCAGGTGATGACCCCGCTGCTGAACGCGGCCGTCTACTACTTCATCTTCGGCATCCTGCTCGGCACCAGCCACGGTGTGTCGGACTTCATCCCGTTCCTGGTCACCGGCGTCTTCATCTGGACCTTCACCCAGAGCTCGATCATGGCGGGCACCCGGGCGATCTCCGGCAGCCTCGGCCTGGTCCGCGCCCTGCACTTCCCGCGCGCCGCCCTGCCGGTGTCGTACGCCATCCAGCAGCTCCAGCAGCTGCTGTTCTCGATGGCCGCCCTGATCGTCATCCTGCTGTGCTTCGGCGTGCCGGTGAGCGCCTCGTGGCTGCTCGCGGTACCCGTGCTGATGCTCCAGTTCATGTTCAACGCCGGCATCGCGATGATCGTGGCGCGGATGGGCGCCAAGACGCCGGACATCGCGCAGCTCATGCCGTTCATCCTGCGCACCTGGATGTACGTCTCGGGCGTCATGTGGAGCATCGACAAGATGCTCAAGAACAGCAGCGTGCCGCACTGGGTGGAGGTCGCGCTCTCCAGCAACCCGGCCGCCGTCTACATCGACCTGATGCGCTACTCGCTGATCGACACCTTCCACGCGCACCAGCTGCCGCACCACGTCTGGGCGCTCGCGCTGGGCTGGGCGGTCGTCGTCGGCGTCGGCGGCTTCATCTACTTCTGGAAGGCTGAGGAGACGTACGGCCGTGGCTGACATCATCGCGCAGGACACCCAGCCGCAGGACGAGAGCGCCGCCGCTACCGCCCCCGCGACCGCCTCGGCCCCCGCCGAGCTGATCCCGACCGTCATCGTCGACCGCGTCGACATCGTCTACCGCGTCAACGGCACCGGCGCCGGACGGGGCAGCGCCACCGCCGCGCTCAACCGCATCATGCGCCGCAAGCAGTCCGAGAAGGCCGCCGGTGTCCGCAAGGTCCACGCGGTCAAGTGCGTCTCCTTCACCGCCTACCGCGGCGAGGCCATCGGCCTGATCGGCACCAACGGCTCCGGCAAGTCCACGCTGCTCAAGGCGGTCGCGGGTCTGCTCCCGGTGGAGAACGGCAGGATCTACACCGACGGCCAGCCCTCGCTGCTGGGCGTGAACGCGGCCCTGATGAACGACCTGACCGGCGAGCGGAACGTCTACCTCGGCGGCCTCGCCATGGGGATGTCCCGCGAGCAGATCAAGGAGCGCTACCAGGAGATCGTCGACTTCTCGGGCATCAACGAGAAGGGCGACTTCATCACCCTGCCGATGCGCACCTACTCCTCCGGCATGTCGGCCCGCCTGCGGTTCTCCATCGCGGCGGCCAAGGACCACGACGTCCTGATGATCGACGAGGCCCTCGCCACCGGTGACCGCTCCTTCCAGAAGCGGTCCGAGGAGCGCATCCGCGAGCTGCGCAAGACCGCGGGCACGGTGTTCCTGGTCAGCCACAACAACAAGTCCATCCGCGACACCTGCGACCGGGTGCTGTGGCTGGAGCGCGGCGAGCTGCGCATGGACGGCCCGACCGAGGACGTCCTCAAGGAGTACGAGAAGTTCACGGGCAAGTAGAGACGTGGGCACATGACAGAGGCGGAGCCGGTGACGGCTCCGCCTCTGGTCGTTTCCGGGCCCCGGCGCCCGCTCAGCGCTCCAGGAACGCGAACAGTTCCTCCCACCGGCGGACGACCTCGTCCGTGGTGAAGCGCTGGATGTTCACGCGCGCGGCCTCGCCCATGGAGTCACGCAGCGCCTTGTCCGACATCAGCGTGTCCAGCCTGCGGGCCAGCTCCCCCGTGTTGCCGAGGGTGGCCAGCAGACCGTCCTCGCCGTCCCGGACGATCTCGTGGACGCCGGGCGCGCAGTCGAAGGCGGCGCACGGAAGACCGGTGGCCATGGCCTCCATGAGCGCGAGCGGGAAGCCCTCGCCGCGCGAGGAGAGCACGAAGACCGAGCCGCCGCGCAGCGCTCCCGGCACGTCGCTCGTCCGCCCCATCCAGTCGACCGAGTCGTCGAGCCCGAGGGCGGTGCACTGCTTCCTCAGCATCTCCTCGTCCTCGCCGGAGCCGTAGATCCGCAGCCGCCAGTCGGGGTGCAGCGGAGCGACCTCGGCCCAGGTGTCGAGGAGCATGTCGATGCCCTTCTGGTCCGTCAGCCGGCCCACGCTCACCACGGCGTTCTCCGTGCGCGGCGAGGCCACCGCGGGCATGAACGGAATGGGGTTGGGCATGAAGGACGCGTTGTCCAGCCCCTCCCTGATCCACAGGTCGGCGTCCTCGCGGGTGAGCGCGAGCATCCGGTCGACGTCCTTGTAGTGCTTCAGGACCCGACGGAAGCGCGAGGTCGTCCGGGAGTACTCGAAGGACTCGTGGCTCATCCCTATGACGGTCAGGCCGGTGGTGTCGGCGAGCTCCACCCACTCCATGGCCCACACCTGCGTGACGATCACGACGGCCCCGGGACGCGCGGCCCGGAACAGCGCGGTCAGTTCGGCGGCCTTGTCCCGCATGCCCGCGGCCCGTTCGGCCCGCCGTCTCCGCTCGGCGACGTCGAGCCGCCCCCTGAGTCCGCGCGCCGATCGGACCTTGGGCGGGTGGACGTCGTACAACGTCTTGGTGGGGTAGGGGAGTTCGCCCAGTTCCTGGGGAACGGCGGGCTCGGTGACGCCCACCACGTGCACGCTGTGGCCGCGTTCGGTGAAGAGCTTGGCCATCTGGTGCGACCAGCTGGTCACCCCGCCGAGTTCGTCGACACTGTTGGAGACGAAGAAGATGTCCCGCTTCCGGCCGGTCATCCGCGCCTCCACTGCCCGAAGAACTGGTCGACGACCGCGCGGGCCGCCGTCCCCTGGTCGTACTCGCCGAAGGCGGCGAGGAACTGCTCGCGCCGGGGCGCGTACTTGACGGACTGCTCCTCCAGCGAGCCGAGCGCGGCGTGCAGTTCGTCCTCGGTCCGCACCACGGGACCCGGCGCCCGCTCCAGCAGGTCGAAGTAGGTCCCGCGGTCCTCGTGCACGTACGCGTCGTAGTCGTACGCGTAGAAGAACATCGGGCGGTCCAGGAGGGCGTAGTCGAACATCACGGACGAGTAGTCGGTGATCAGCCCGTCGGCGAGGGCGAGCAGCGGCGTCACGTCGTGATGGGCCGTGACGTCGATGACGCGGCCGCGCACGGACGGTGGCAGCACCACGTGGTTCAGATAGTGGGAGCGGATCAGCAGTACGTAGCGGTCGCCGAAGGTGTCGGCGAAGCGCTCGACGTCGAAGGGCAGCTCGAACCGCTTCTGTCCGTTGCCCCGGCTGCGGAAGGTCGGCGCGTACAGCAGGATCTGCCGGTCCTCGGGGATGCCCAGTTCGGCCGCCAGGGCGCCGCGTTCACGCGCCGCTCCGGTCTCCTCCCGCTGTCGTGCCCGTACGAGGGCGTCGTTGCGCGGGTATCCCACCCGCAGCAGGGTCCGCTCCTGGAGCCGGAACGCCCGGGCGAGGGTGCGCACGTCGTGCTCGGAGCGGATGAGGAACCGGTCGAAGCGGTCCAGTGTCCGCTGCTGTTCGGCCTGCTCCTCGCGGGACTTGAGCTTCCACTCGGCCTCGTCGAAGCCCATCCGCTTGAGCGCGGAGCCGTGCCAGGTCTGGATGTACGTCGTGTCGGGCCGCTTGGCGAGCTTCAGCGGGTAGCTCTGGTTGTCGACCCAGAACTCGGCCTGCGCGAGCGCCCGGAGGTAGGGCAGGGACCAGCGGCGCACGAGGGTGGCGTCGTCGGGGAAGCCCGCCGGACTGTCGCTGTAGGCCCAGACCGGCTCGAACTCCAGCCCCTGGCGGCGCATCTCCTCGTAGATCGCCCGGGGGCTGTCGCTGTACTGGCGGCCCAGGTGGCTCTCGAAGACGACGAGTCCCTTGCGGACGGGCAGCCGGCTGAACACCTCGTGGTAGAGGCGGATCTTGGTGTCGCCCGAGGTGAGTTCCTTGCGCAGGGTACGGGCCTTGCGGTAGCCGGTCTTGGCGAGCGTTCCGGCGCGGCCGTGCACACCGCGCTGGACGAGGACGTTCGCCTTCTTGTCGGGGACCAGCCGGAAGGACAGGTGCCCGCGCGAGGAGACGACCGGCTCGATGCGGTCGGCGACCAGCCGGGTGAGCCGCGGCCGGACGGGCGACTGCCCGACGGCGAGGCCGGGTTCGGCCGCGGTGAGCCGGGTGGTGGTGCGTGTGCCGTCGACGTCGAGGTGGAGCCGTACGTCCCACACGGCGTCCACGATGCCCAGCGGCCGTACGGCGGCGAGGGCGGCCGTGGCCTCCCAGTCGACCGTCTCCCCGGCGTGCCGGACGGTGGCCACGGGGAAGCGGAAGGTCTGGAACCGTACTCCGGGGCGGCGGGCGTAGAACTCCAGTTCTCCGGCGAGGCGCGCGCCGGCCGGGATCACACCGAGCGGGTTGGTGATGCGCCCGGCGAGCCGGACGGTGCCCCCCGTGCTCTCGTACGAGGTCAGCGCGTTGCGCAGGAACATGCGGTCGACCGGCTTGACGTGGTGGCCGACCTCGGTGACGTCCAGGACGTGCCGGCCGAAGGGGTCGTCGAGGTGCTCGGCGCACCAGAACACCCGGCCGTCGCGCTCGACCAGCGGCGAGGAGATCTTGTCGCGGTTGGTGAGCGTGTCCACGGCGGGCAGCAGGTTGTCCCAGTCGCTCACCTGGAGGAGGTAGGCGCAGATGGCGTGGATGGGCTCGGTCTCGTCGAAGGCGGCGCGGTCGATCGACTCCAGGTACTGGCGGGCGATCGCGGCGAACTCCTCGCGGTACGCGACGTCGCGGAAGGGCAGTTCGCGCAGGTGCAGCACGAGGTCGTGCTTGAGGAACTTGACGTCCTTGGCGAACTTCAGGTCCAGATGGCCCTTGTCGGCGAGGAGCCGGTCGACCCGGCGGTGGATCTCCATGCGGTGCGTGAAGTTGGCGATCTCGTCACGCCGGTTGCTGATGGACTTCGCCTCCGCCTTGTCGGCGACCCTCCACTCGTACACCCGGTTGGGGATGAGGGTGATGCGGCGGGCACTGGCGTACGCCTGGGCGGAGAAGAGCAGGTCCTCGTAGTGGATGCCGACCGGGAAGCGCAGGTCCTCGTCGAGCAGGAACTGCCGGCGGTAGCACTTGTTGGTCGACAGGGTGTCGAAGACCATCAGGTCGGGCAGTTCGGAGATCGACTCCAGCGTCCGCGTGCGCTCGTAGAGCCACGGGTACCACTTGACCTCCTTGCCCGTGCGGGAGTCGACGTGCACGCGCACGCACAGACCGGAGACCAGGTCGGCGCCGGTGGCCTCGGCGGCCTCCAGCATGTTGCGGCAGGCGTTGCGCTCCAGGACGTCGTCGCTGTCGAGGAAGAGCACATAGGTGCCGCGGGCCTCGGCGATGCCGCGGTTGCGGGGAGCGCCGCAGCCTCCGCTGTTCTCGGGCAGCCGGAAGGCCCGGACCCGGCCCGGGTGCGTCGCCGCGAGTCCGCTTGCGACCTCGTACGAGCCGTCGGTGCTCCGGTCGTCGACGATGACGACCTCGACGTCTTGCAGCGTCTGGTCCAGCACGGAGCGCACGGCGTCGGGCAGCCGTGCGGCGTCGTTGTAGACGATGACGACCACGGAAACGGCGGGCCCGTCCGGCTCGGCCCCGGAGGGGGAGGCGGCGGGCTCTGTCCGATGCTCGGCAATCGCGCGAGGTTGATCCACATTCATCCTATTAATCGTAGACATCACACCCTGTTCTGGGGTGCTATCGGCCGTTCTTCGCGTGTTGGAAGACCCACGTCCGGTACACCACGAAGCGGAACGCCGAAGCCAGGACGATGGACAGCACCTTGGCGATGTTGGAGCCGAGCGGACTGTCCATCCCGAGACCGTGGTAGCCGATGTAGAAGAGCAGGCTCTCCATGGCGACGCCGAGCCCGCTGAAGGCGAAGAACAGGGCGATCTGGCGCGGGGTGCGCGAGGCCCTGTCCCGGTAGGCGAAGTAGCGGAAGCCGAGGTAGTTCGTCCCCATGGCTACGCAGCTGGCGGCCACCGTGGCGGCCATCGGGGCCCATTTCAGACCGTGCAGCGCCAGATTGAAGAACAGGATGTTGACGGCGACACCGCTGCCGCCGACGACGGAGAATCGGGCCACTTCCAGGACGAGCCGGCCGACCTTGCGGTCCTTCGGCGCTTTCGGGGCTCTCTGGGGACCGATGACGGGCGGCGTCGACACGGGGGCCCGCCTTTCGGTGAGATGTACTGCCACGAGTCCGGACCTCCACAGGTGCACCTGCCGACAAAGCTGCCGGTCGGGCCGTCAGCCGAACCAACCTTAAGCTAAATGTCCTATTTACCAGGTATTGGTAAATTACGAGCCGGAGTTTCGCGAGAGACGGGCAAGAAAGAACCCGTCCGCCCCATGCGAAACGGGGGCGCCCCCGGTCGGGATGACCCGGGGCCCACCCGTCCCCGCGGCACCCCCGCAC
>NZ_JBHXDQ010000122.1:0-8973 GCF_042725875.1 Streptomyces sp. NPDC127038
TCGACCAGCTCCGTGGCCGATGCCGTGATCCGCTGAAGGGTGGCATCGAAGGAGTCCTGAGCCAACAGGTCCCGTGCCATCGTCGCCAGCTGCTGTCCGAACTGTCCCCAGTCCACTTCGTCCTCCGTCTAGCATTCGGTCAGAACTGACCTGGTACCCGCCTCGGCGTGTTCGCAGCAGGGCCGACTGCTTGCCTGCCCGCGGCTTCTGTTCTGGCCCGCTTGTCATCCCATGCAAGCACCCCGAGTCGCCGCTCGCAGAGCGGCTTCCCTTCGGTTCACGTTGCGCATCCGCATGGGGCCGAGCCTGGCAAGGTCTTCTCGGCCGGCAGCCGGAGTGGCTGTGCCTGCGGCTGGAACCGATCCCGTCTGACCGGCCGAGCAGCCTCGGAAGCCCTCTGTGCGTTGTTCAGATCGGGAGGGTCAGGGCATGATCCGGCGTCGGCCAAGGGACTGGAGCCGCCGGCGACACGGGTACGGCGTGATCCGCGGCGCATCCAGAGAAACACGGTGGCGAGAGCAAAGCATGATCCGATGGGGTCATGGCCGGCGCGGGCCACGTCGGCCGGCCCCTTCAGTGGAGGATGCTGACAGCTCGGGCGATGACCAGGAGAGATGTCACAAGAGCAGCCACGCTCTCGATGCTCATCAAGATTTTTGCTCGAGTGGACAGGGGCATGGTGTCCGTCGGGCTGAAGGCCGTCGAGTTCGTCACGGAGATGTACAGGTAGTCCACGAGCGTGGGAACCCAGTCGCAGGCCTTGCTGGCGCCGTCGGCGACTTCCTCGACCGCGTCGTCGTTCTCGTCCTGCGAGAACCGGAAGTCGGCCAGGGGCAGCTCGCTACGTGAGGACTGCGTGCGCGCGACAGGACCGCCGCGATCAAGTTCCCAGTACGCGAGTCCGAACACGATGATGTTCGTCAGCCACACCTGCAGGGCCGCGACCAGCAGGGACGGCCCGTCCTTGACCTCGGCATGGACCAGTTCGTGGACGAGGATGCCGAGTGCGGTGAGGTTACCGCCGGCGATGAGCAGGACGAGAGCCAGCGACAGGACTCGAAAGGTCTTGGTCTGCCGGGTGAGCCTTTTGGGGTTGATGGCGATGAGCGGCACCAGCAGCAGGAGCTCCAGGACCGACAGCACATAGCGGGGGGCTACGAGGAGCTGCTGAGGCAGAGCCACGTACAGAGCGATGGCGATGAGCGTGGCGACAGCCGCCGGCAGCCGCGCTTCACCCCGGCGCTCGTGCCGGGGATGCCTGATCCGGGCGTCGGCGCGGCTCTTCACCACGGGCTCCTTACGGTAGCGACGAGGGGCGTCACACAGAGTGCTCCCGTCAGATCACGCAGGCCCAGGAGCAGGGTTCCGCCCTGGGGTGATCGACTACCCCACGTGCAGTGATGCAAGCAGGAAGGCGCCCGCGTCTGCTCAGGCCCGGCGCGGTCGTTCCGTACCGCGTCCCGGGACGTCCTGCTGGTGGCCACAGGTCCTGCCGGGCCAGGTGCCGCGCCGGAATCGGCGGGCCGGGGCAGCGCCGTATGAGGCGCACGTGCCTGGGTAGCCGGGTTTCACTGATTCGTCGCCGTCCGGGCGTCGATCCAAGGACGAGAGAGGTGTCCGCGTGTCTGCTTCCCTGGTGGAGACAGTCGACATTCAAGCCCCCGTGTCCGTCGCCTGGGACCTGTGGAGCGATGTGACCCGCTGGCCGTCCTTCCTGAGTCACGTCCGTCTGGTGGAGCCGCTGGACGAACGCCGCTTCGCCTGGCAACTGTCCTTGCCGGGAGCGGACAAGAACTTCGTCGCCGAACTGACCGAGGTGATCCCCGAGGAGCGGATCGCCTGGCACACCACTCAGGGCGTCCACCACGCAGGAGTCGTGACGTTCCACCGGCTGAGCGACGCATCGAGTCGTATCACCCTGCAGATCGAGTACGACCCCAAGGGATTCGTGGAGCACGTGGGCGCGCTCACCAACCTCGACTCCGTCCTGGCCAACTACGACCTTGGCCAATTCCAGAAGCTCGCCGAAACCGCAGCCGCCAGGTGACGTCTGCGCAGCCCCGGGACGGCGTCCGTCGTCCCGGGGCTTTCCCATGGACGGTGTATGGCCACCGCTGAGCTGCGTCCTTGAACCCGGCGAAGCCCAGAACCTGTGCACGTGCGCGGGAGTGACCAAGGCGGAGTGCAGCGAGACGGTCCACTCCGGCCCGTTGCATCGGACGGGACCTGCGGTGGCCGGGTCAACCCGCCGAGCCTCCGCCGGCGCCGAAGTGGCGGTCCACCGCCTGCGGCATCCGGCTGACCACCCCATCCCCCAGCCGCTCGAATTCCGCGCGCAGGAACGGAGAGGCGAGCCGGGCCAGACCGTGGAACTCGACACGGGCCCGGTAGGTGAGAACGGTGGCGCCCTTCTCCTCGTGGAAGGTCAGGTCGTCCGTGGAGGTGGCGGTGCGATTACGTCCGACGAAGGTCAGACGCCGGTCTTCGAGCCGGGCCAGCCGGTAGCGGAGTTCGGTGCGCCGTCCGCGGAACGTCGAGACGTTGAGCCATTCGGCACCCTCGGCGACGGATGCGCCGGCTCCGGCCGGACGGCAGCTCACCGTGCCCGGGTCCCATTGTTCGGCGTGGGAGAAGTCGGCCAGGTAGGCCACTACGTCCGGAAGGGGGTGATGCAGGGTGAGCGTGCGTTCGACTTCGACCATGGAACGTGCCTTTCACGGAAGCCGGCGGATGCCTTCCAGGGGTGCGGGAGACCCTTTCTCTCTTCCTGGTGGGGACACGGACCGGATGCAGCGGATCGCCCGGCCGTCTCGAAACACCGCTCCGGGAACGTCGCGAGTTGCCGCTGCTTCCCCGTGGCGTTGCCGGCCGGTCGCCCAACCCGGGTGCGCCTCTGGGGGTGTTGACCGGAGAGAAGCTGGCTTGCTCCCCGAACCCGTCGGCGCTGGGGACAGGGCCAAGGACAGCGCGCGTGACGGGCGACGTGACGGTCTCGGTTGTGGCCAGGGCGGTTGTCAGCCAAGGCCCACGTCGGCGCCGACGTACCCGAACTCGAGGGCCATGCGTACCAGCGCCTGCCGCATCAGGCTCCGGCGCTCCCTGCGGCCCATGACGGGAGGGGCGGTGACCGTGACCGCCATGCACGAGCGGCCGCCGTCGTAGCCGACGCCGAGCGGTGCCAGGTCGACGAGCGTGCCCAGGGCGGGCAGGACGCCGTCGGCGCCGGGCCGTTCGCAGGTTATCCGCAGCTCGGTGGTCGGCGGGGCCGCCCACCGGAGGCCGGCCGGATCGCCGACGAGACCGGGCAGCAGCTCGGCGGCCGTCTCCCAGGCGTCCAGCAGGACGGTCTGGACCTCGTCGAAGTCGAGCCGGGTGTTCGGGCCGCTGCCGAGCGCGCGCGCCCACGCCGCCGGATCCTCGACCAGGACCTCCGCGCAGGCGACCACGGTGGGGTTCACCGTGGTGGGCAGGGCGAGCATGGCGGCAGCCCGCAGGGCCGGACCGCCGCCGGGCACGGGGATCGTGCACGTGTAGCCGGCGGAGCGGGCCGCGTTGCCGGACGGCGTCCGCTCCCAGACGGCCGTACGCGGCTCGGCGCCCCGCCGCCTGGACAGCATGGTCACCGCGCCGGCCAACGCGCCGTAGGGGAGCTGCCGTTCGAGCTGGACGCGCCGGGGCTTGGTGATCTCCAGCGTGCCCGCGTCGGCCCAGGGCAGGTTCACCAGGGCACGCAGGCGCAGCGCGGGCGGGCGGCCGGCCGTCCAGTTACCGGCCGACCTGCTCTGCTGGAGCCCGAAGCGGGGGAGCGGTTCCCACCGCCACCCGCCGGCGCCGGGCTCCACGTGGGTCAGGCGGCCCGCGCCCCACGTACCGCCGCCGAGCTCCACACTGCGCGCGTCGGCCCCGATCACCCACGGCCCGGCCGCGCCTTCGGACGGGAGGGGACAGCCCACGGCCGCGAGCGGTTCCTGGTCCGGGGCGAGCCGGCCGGCGTCGACGACCGCCTGCCACACGGGCGCGGCGACGGCCACGGGCGGCCGGTCGGCCACCAGGCACAGCACCCAGCCGGGCTCGTCGCCGCGCGCGTGGTGGAAGTCCTGGAGGACGGCCGGCCCGTGAGCCCGGACCGGTCCGGCCGGCTGCCCCAGCCCGGCCCCGGCGAGCTCCTTGTGCGCCTCGCGCATCTCCCGCTCGTACTCCCAGAGCCCCTGGCCGATTTCCTCGCCGATTCCCTGGCTGGCTCCTTGGCCGACCTCCTGGCCGCCCCCCTGACCGGCCCTCAACTCACCGCCGCCCGGCCCGGCTTCGTACACCGCTTCGTCTATGAGCGCGGCCAGGGCCTGGCCGGTGGACACCCCGGAAGCGCGGACCCCGGCCGAGAGCAGCGCCTGGATCCCGGTGCGCGTCAGCCAGTGCGTCCCGTCGTCGTCCCGCACCGGCACCGCGACCGTGTCCGCCTGCCGAACACCCGGCTGACCCGTCGGCCCCGCGACCACGAAGAGGGTGCCGGGGGCCGGCTCGGGGACATGGATGAACACCACACGCCCGTCGTCGCTGTCCCCGGCGCCGGACCAGCCGATGCGCACCCCGTACGGGGCCGGGGTGATCCGGGTGCGCAGCAGCTCGCGCACCTGGCCGGCGTCCACCGCCTGCGGGCCGACGCCCACGACACGGTCGAGGACCTCGCCGTCGCCGTCCGTGCGGGTGGCGATGCCGATGACGATGACCCCACCGCCAGCGTTGGCCAGGGCCGCGACGTCCCCGGCGAGTTCCTCGGCCGCCCGGGGATCCTCGCCGAGCCGGTACGGGGCCGCCCTCGCATCGAGCCACCGCGTCTCCCGCAACTCCAGCAGGGAACCCGGCTCATGGCAGTCCAGCACGGCCAGCACGCTCATCAGATCCGTCGGCACCCCGGCAGTATCCACCGTTTTCGGCCTTCTGCCGCCGCGTTTGACAGACTCACGACCAGCGAGGACGCGCCGGTCGCCGGTCCGGAATCGGTACGGCCCGGGAGGGTCACTCTGGCGGCTGCGTCACGTCCTGCAGCGGGAAGGCCATCATGCTGACCCCCAGGGGAACGGTGCCCGGTGTGTGCGGCGGCCGGGCCGCCTCATGGAGCTCGGCGGCGACCTCCGCGAGCCGTCGCCGGATGTTCTGCCAGGTCCCGGGATCCACCCACAGTTCGGCGTCGACGGTCACCCCCTCGCCGTCCTCCGCACGCCGCAGGGACCGTTCCCGCAGGGTGCGCGCCATCGTCTCGGCCAGCATCGGGGTCCCCTCGTGCTGGTCGGACAGCAGGGTGCCCTGGACGGTGCGATAGCGGCGCTCCCTGCCGCCGCGACGGGTGCGTTCCTCCGCCAGCGCGACCAGGCCCACCGCGTCCAAGCGCCGCAGGTGCTGGCTGGCCAGCGCGTGGGAGACCTCCAGCTCGCGGGCGAGCTCGGCGGCCGACATCGGCCCCGGCCACATGAGGCTGAGCATCCGCAGCCGCAAGGGATGGGCGAGCGCGCGCAGCACGGGATCGGTATCGGTCACGCGAGCCAGTAAAGCGCACCCCGGTGTCCCGAACCCACTACCCCCAATCGAATCATTGGGGGTAGGTTGTGCGACCGGACGGACCGAAAGCCGGACGGACTGAACGGGGGAGGGGCATGGGCTGGAACGCGGCGAAGGTTGTGCGGGACCGCAACGCGGCCTTCTACCTTTGATCTTGGCCAGTGCTCTGCCCTATAGGGCGGGGTTGAAGGCCGTCTCAGAACTGCTCTGGCCCGCACCAGAGGCATGGGTCCGCAGTCTTCACCTCAGCCCATGGGGCGCTTCTGGTTCTCGATGTACTGCTTGACCACGGTCAGTGGTGCACCGCCGCAGGACCCGGCGAAGTAGGAGCCGGACCAGAAGTGTCCTCCCCACAGGTACTGCCGGACGTGACTGACCGCACCGTTCTTCGTGCGCTCGCAGGGCCAAGTGTGGCTGCTGTTCGCGGTGATGACCCTGGTCGGAACGGGCATGGTGCTCACGGACGCGGCCGAGACGGCCCTGGTGGCAGCCGCCGTGCCGGACGAACTGCGCGGTGACTTCAACGGCTTGGTGCTCACCGCCAACGAGAGCATGAAACTGCTCGCCCCGTTGGCTGGCGCGGGCCTGTTCACCGCCTTCGGCGGACCGACGGTGGGACTGCTGGACGCGGCCACCTTCGTCCTCGCCGCGACCGCCTTCAGACTGATCCGGGTACGAGAAGCCCCGCCCACGGCCCGCATCAGGCGGGCGTGGACCCGCGAGACCGCCGAAGGCGCCCGCTACCTACGACGCCACCCCGTACTGCGCCCGCTCGTCGCCACCAGCGCGACGGCCATGATGCCGCTGGCCTCAGCAGCACGGCCACGTACGCGATGCTCGACGCCGGGCTCCACCGGTCCCCGGCCTTCGCGGGCGTGCTCACCTCGCTGCAGGGCCTCGGGTCGGTCGGCAGCGGGCTGACAGCCGGTACGTTGATGCGCCGGCTGCCCGAACGCACCCTCCCCGCGGCCGGACTCGCCCTCCTCGCCATCGGCGTACTGGCGCGGGCGACGCCCTGGACGCCCGTCGTACTCGGCGGCAGTCTGGCGCTCGGCCTGGGCCTGCCCGTCCCGCTCATCGCGGCACTGACGGCCGTTCAGAGACACACCCCGTCCGAGCTGCTCGGCCGGGTCACGGCGACGGCCGGCACCGTGATGTACGCGCCCACCGGACTCGCCCTGCTCCTGGGCGCGGGAATGGTGGCCCGCCTCGACTACCGGGTGCAGCTCCTCGCCGCCGGCACGTTCGGCCTGGCCGCGGCAGCGACACTCACCCTGACCGGCCGCACCACCCGCGCCGCCCGCACCAGGGCACCGGACGGCGCCCGGCCCCTGCCCGAGACGAAGAAGGCCGGCACGACGTAGAAGGAGCGATATCGGAAGGCGGGCTGCGGGCTTTACGCCAGCGCGCATCGATGATCCACGGGCCTTCATCGAGGTGCTGAAAGGCCGCCGAGGGCAGAAGGCGGTCTGGCTGCGATCTCGTTCTCGGCCTGCCACGCCTCACCGAGGAATCGACTGTCGGGTGTGCCGGTCCGGGCGTCGGCCGTGACCCGCCCGGTCGGGCAGGCGATAATCGGGGGCATGGCCAGCTCCTCTCGTTTCCCGGTGCCTAACGCCTTCGAGCTGCTCCGCGAGCAGTACGCCAAGCGGCTGCCCGCGGATCTTCAGGACCTGACGGGGCCTACCCACGGCTCGGTCGACCTGCCACTGCACGTGGCCTGGTCAGGACGCCGCTCCTACGACATGGAACAGCCGCGCTCGCGGATGAGCCTCTACCGCACCGTCCTGACCGAAGGGCAGCGCCAGGACCTGGTCGCCTTCCTGAACCGGGATCTGCTGCTCGGGCAGTGGCCGGTACTGCGCACCCTGATCAGCCGACCGCTGAGGGACGCCTGGGAAACAGCCTTCCCCGAACTGTCCGCCGCCCGGAGCGTGCCGGCCGCGTGAACCTGACCGACCTTCACCGCCGGCTCCTTGCCGATGTACTCGCGATCGGCACCCCGTACCCCTTGGTGATCACAGGCGGTTACGCCGTCCAGGCTCACGGACTGGTCGACCGCCTCAGCCAGGACCTCGACGTAGCCACCGAAAACCCGGCCTCGATCGCCGAGATCGTCGCCGTGGTCAGCGACGGCCTCGTCATCCGCGGCTGGGGCGTCCGCCGGATCGAGACGGGCGCTCTCTCCGGCCGTCTCATCGCAACCGACCCGCAATCCGGAGAGGAATGCGAGGTGGACGTCCTCAAAGAGGCATTCTGGAGTCCGCCTACGCAGACCGAGTACGGACCGGTGCTGGCCCTCGACGACGTGATCGGCACCAAGGTCCGTGCGCTCGCGGACCGCGGCGCGGTCCGCGACCTCATCGACGTCCACGCCGCCTCCCAGCACCGCACCACCGCCGACCTCGAAACGCTCGGCCGCCGCCACGCACGCTTCGAGTTCAGCCTCCAGGACCTCCGCGACCGCCTCAACGGTGCCGAATGGTGGGACGACAAGGACTTCACCGACTACGGCCTCAATCCCGGCCAACTGGCCGACCTGCGCGCCTGGGCCCTCGCCTGGGCGGCCGAGCTTGACGCCCGCCTCTACGCCGAGGAGAACCCGGACGAGGTGTAGACGCTCTTCGGGGGGCATAAGGCGGCCGCTCCGACCACAGCGGGCGGGCCTCGGCCGGAGCGCACGGTGTGAACGACAGGGCCGCAGGTCCTCTTTGGGACGAGCCTCCATGGCTTCATCACGCTGATGCCGATGCCTGGAGCGGCAGGCGTGAGGAGACGAAGTCCCCGTGGCCGCCGACGCGCGACAGGTCACTCCATTGGCGGGCATACATATGACTATTTGTGCCGAATGAGAAATCCATTTCCATTGCTTAAGAACACGGTGTTCTGCGGTGATTCGGTCGCATCCGGGCGCAAGGATCAATCCGTGCCCGGCCGAACGGTTCGGGCAGTGCCGGGGTTTTGGCCCCGGTTCGTACGGAAAGGCCTGAACATGATCAACGGGTTGAAGAGGGCCGCGGCCCTGGGGGCGGCGACGGTGGCGCTGGCCGCGGGGGCGGTCGTCGGTACGGTCGGTACCGCGTCGGCCGCCCCGCAGGACCACCAGCCGCCGACGGCGTCGCAGGGTCACCGGCCGCCGGGTGCCGCGCGGGACCACGGGCCGTCGGCCACCCCGCAGGGCCACCGGCCGTCGGAGGCGTCGCGCCACTGCGTGAAGGTGGCGGGGCACTGGGCCCGGGAGTGGCGCCCGGCGTTCCGGGATCGGCACCACCGCCGGCACCCCGGCCAGTGGGTCCGCGTCTGGCACCCCGCCCACCAGGACTGCCACCACGGGCCCCGTCGCTGACGTAGGCATCCGCCGGTAAGAGGCGGCAGCGGTCCGAGCCGGAAGCGGCCCCGGCGCACCTTCTCGAAGGC
>NZ_JBHXDQ010000123.1:0-8737 GCF_042725875.1 Streptomyces sp. NPDC127038
GGCCGGCTCCCTCACGTCCACGCGCCCGGTGGCTACGGGACGTCGGCCGCCGAGTCCTCGGGCGCGAGGTCGGGGCGCAGCCGCAGCCACGAGGGCTGGCGCAGCAGTCCGGCGCGGGTACGGGTGCTGTAGCGGACCTCGCCGACCAGCCGGGGCAGTACCCAGCGTGCCTCGGCGGCCCGCGGGAGGCTGTCGAAGGGGCAGCGGTCCGTCTCGGCGGCCCGCAGCAGCCGTGCGAGGTCGGCGCGTTCGGACGCGCTCCAGCCGGTGCCCACGCTGCCGACGTAGCGCAGTCTCCCCGCGTCGCGCTGGCCGACGAGCACGGCGCCCGGCAGCCCGGACAGGCGTCCCTTCCCCGGCACCCAGCCGCCCACCAGCACGTCGGCGGTCCTCAGGTTGCGGATCTTGATCCAGGACCGTGAGCGGACCCCGGGTTCGTACACCGAGTCGAGGCGCTTGCAGACCAGCCCTTCGAGGCCGCTCGCCCGGGTCGCCCGCAGCGCCTCCTCCCCGTGCCCCACGATGGCCGTCGGCGTCGACCAGAACGGGCCCTCCAGCGCGAGCTCCTCCAGCGTCCGGCGCCGGTGCTCGTAGCGTCGGCCCGTGAGATCGCCGCCCAGATGCATGACGTCGAACAGGACGAGATGGGCGGGTGCCCGCTCGGCGCGCCGGGCGGCCCTGGCCGGGGAGCGGGCGAGTCCCATCCGGGACTGGAGCAGCTGGAAGTCGCCCCGGCCCTGTTCGTCCAGGACCAGCACCTCGCCGTCCAGGACCGCCGAGGTCGTGCCGAGCGCACCGCCAAGCGCCCGCAGTTCCGGATAGGCGGCGGTGATGTCCTCTCCGGAGCGGGCCCGCAGCGTCAGCGTGCCGTCCCCGTGGAGATAGACCACGGCACGCTGACCGTCCTGTTTCGTCTCGTACGCCCAGCGTGCGTCCTGGCCGGCGGGCGGCAGGGTCCCGGGGGTCGCGAGCATGGGCGCGATCAAAGGCAGATTCACAGCTCCCTTGTCGACACTCCACCCCCGGCACACGCTCGTGTGCAGCACGTTTCGCCTGAACGGCCGCGCCGCGGCGGGACCGGGAAGGTGGCCCCTCAGTCGTCCAGGGCCCGGGCGATCAGTGTCTGGAGGTACAGGCCGCGGTGGGCGTCGAGCTCGCCGGGGCGGCCCGTGCGGACCGCGGTGGCGAACTCGCGGCGCAGCACGGGCCAGGACTCCTCGTGGTCCAGGGCCCCCGCGTCGAGGACCAGCTCGGGGTGCCTGCCGAACAGTTCGACACGCACGGTCCCGCGCTCGACCTCGACCGAGCCCGAGAGCGAGGCCTGGCTCACGGCGCCGCCCTCGTGCTCGCAGGTGAGCTCGACCCAGCGGCGCGGGTCCCCGGTCGCCCGGATCCGGACGACCGGCCCCAGCGCCGCGTCCAGCAGATCGAGCAGGTGCGGTCCGAGGTCCAGGAGGGCCCCGTGCTCCAGCCGCCACGGGGTCGCGAAGTCACCGCCGAGGAAGGCGCCGCCGACCCCGCAGGAGCGCGCGCCCGAGACGTCCAGGGCGCGTGCCTCGGCGAGGAAGCGCCGGACCGCCGGGTGGTAGCGGTTCGTCAGGACGAGCTGGGACACCGTGCCCGAGGCGTCGATCGCGTCCACGAGCCGCCGTGCCGCGGCCGGTTCGAGCGCGAGCGGCTTCTCCAGGAGCAGGGCCTTGCCCGCCTCGGCGGCCCGTACCGCGAGTTCGGCCTGTACCGACGGCGGAACCGAGAAGGCCACCGCCTCACAGCCGTCGAGCAGTTCCTCGAACGTCGCGGCGACCGCCGCGCCGTGCGGGGCCGCCGTCTCCCGGGCGGCCTCGGGCCTGCGCGCCCACACCGACGTCAGCGTCGTCTCGGGTCCGGCGGCGAGCACCCGGGCGTGCACGGCCCGCGCCCAGGGGCCCGCGCCGACGAGCCCCACCCGGACGGGGGCATGGTTCCAGGCGGGCGACGTGGTGGTCACGGCATCTCCTTCGCGCGGTACGGGGCCTGACGCGCCGTCGGCCCCGGCGTCCGCACGGAGGAGCGCGGGCGGCCGGACGGCGGATCTTCGGACGTGTGGACAGACTTCACCACGGCGCCCGGCGCTTCGGCCAGTGCTCCGGCCGTGCTCTCACCGCTCCCCGTCCCACGAGGGGCACGCGGGGGCGCGTGAGTCCGGCGCCCGGACCGGGAAGCGCGCCTCTGTCGGTCCCGGCCCGCCGCGCGTCATCATGCCGGACATGGATCCCACACAGGACAAAGCAGGCTTCGGGGACGGTGCCGGCCTGCCCGCGCTGCCGGAGGACTGGGAACGGTGTCTCGCCGTGGCCGCCCACCCGGACGACATCGAGTACGGCACGGCCTGCGCCGTCGCCCGCTGGACGGCGCAGGGCAAGCAGGTGACCTATCTGCTGGCGACCAGGGGAGAGGCGGGCATCGACGGCCTGCACCCGGACCGGGCCGCGCCCCTGCGCGAGGCCGAGGAGCGGGCCGGCGCGCGTGAGGTCGGCGTCGGGACCGTCGAGTTCCTCGACCACCGCGACGGCGTCGTCGAGTACGGGATCGGGCTGCGCCGGGAGATCGTCCGCGCGATGCGCAAGCACCGGCCGGAGATCGTGGTGTCCGGCGCGTTCACGGTACGGATGATCGGCGGCATCACCAATCAGGCGGACCACCGCGTGGTGGGCCTGGCCGCCCTCGACGCGGCACGCGACGCGGGGAACCGCTGGATCTTCCCCGAACTCGCCGACGAGGGCCTGGAGCCCTGGAACGGCATCCGGATGGTCTGCTTCGCCGGAGCCGAACAGCCCAGCCACGGCGTCGACGTCACCGGCGAACCCCTCGAACGCGGCATCGCCTCCCTGGAGGCGCACGCCGAGTACACCAAGGGCCTCGGCGAGGGCGCCTTCGCGCCCCGGCCGTTCCTGACCTGGGTGGCCGGGATGGGCGGAGCCGCCCTCGGCGTCGAGTCCGCCGTCCTCTTCGACGTGCACCAGCTCGTCCCGGACGGTCCGCCGCCCTGGGTGTGAACACCGGTTCCGGGGACGGCGCCCGGCGCACCGACCGGGGCGGACCCGGCCGGACGGGGGCGGACCCGGGCGTACCCGGGCCCGTCCCGGAGGCGGCACGCTCCCGACGGCGTGTCACCCGGATCCCCGTGCCGTGAACGCGACTTGACCCGATCGTGGGGGCCGGGGCGGCGGCGGAATCGTAGGGTGTGGGCGAGTGATCACCGTCGAACCGGAGGAGCGAACGTGACACCACGCCCGCACGAGGCCGCACGACGCACAACCGTCCTACGCCGCGAGGCCGTCGTGGCGGCCGTCCCCGTCGCGCTCGCCGCGCTGCTCACCGCGGCGGGCCCCGCCACGGCGGCCGGGACCGTGGGAGCCGCGGGCGCCGGAGACCCGTACTTCCCCCTCTCGGGCAACGGCGGCTACGACGTCCACCACTACGACCTGACCCTCGGCTACGACCCGCACAGCCGCCACCTCGACGGCAAGGCCGTCATCACCGCCAGAGCGACCCAGCGGCTGACCCGCTTCGACCTCGACCTCAGCGGTCTGAAGGTCACCGGCGTCACCGTGGGCCACACCAAGGCCGCCTTCCGGCGCGACGGCCGGGAACTCGTCGTCACCCCGCGCGAGGCCCTGCGCAAGGGCCAGGAGTTCCGCGTCACCGTCACCTACTCCGGCACCCCGAAGCCGGTCACCGACCCCGACGGCTCCCTCGACGGCTGGATCCCCACGGACGACGGAGCGTTCGTGGCCGGCGAACCCCAGGGCGCGATGACCTGGTTCCCCGCCAACAGCCACCCCACGGACAAGGCGTCGTACGACTTCACGCTGACCGTCCCGAAGGGGCGCACGGCCGTCGCCAACGGCGTGCTGCTCGCACAGCGGACCGCGAACGGCCGGACCACCTTCCGCTGGCGCCAGTCCGAGCCGATGGCGGCCTATCTCGCCACCGCGACCGTCGGCACGTTCAAGGTCGAGCAGTACACCACCCGCGACGGCCTGAAGATCTACAACGCGATCGACCCGCGCGAGGCGGCCGCCGCCGATCCGGTCGTCAAGAAGCTGCCGTCCGTGCTGGCCTGGGAGAGCAAGGTCTTCGGCCCCTACCCCTTCCGGGCGGCCGGAGCCATCGTCGACCACGCCCCGCAGGTCGGCTACGCCCTGGAGACCCAGACCCGCCCCGTGTACGACTCCGCGCCCGACCTGGAGACCCTCGTCCACGAGAGCGCCCACCAGTGGTTCGGCGACTCCGTCACCCTGACCCGGTGGAAGGACATCTGGCTCAACGAGGGCTTCGCCACCTACGCGGAGTGGCTGTACGCCGAGCAGCACGGCGGCAAGAGCGCGCAGAAGGCCTTCGACACGCTCTACGCCACCCCCGCGGGCAAGGACCTCTGGGCGTTCCCGCCCGGTGACCCCGGCAGCGGCGCGCACATCTTCGACACCCCGGTCTACGCCCGCGGGGCCATGGTCCTGCACAAGCTGCGCACGGCCGTCGGTGATCCCGTCTTCTTCCGCGTCCTGCGCACCTGGGCCGCCGCCCACCGGGACGGGCACGGCACGACGGCCCAGTTCATCGGGCTCGCGGAGAAGGAGTCGGGCAAGGACCTGTCCGGTCTCTTCCACACCTGGCTCTTCACGGCCGGGAAGCCCGCCTCGTCCTGAGGCGGGCTTCCCGGGACGGTGTGACCGCGGTCCGGCTCAGGCGGGCCGCAGCCACACCGTCGCCAGCGGCGGCAGCGTCAGCTCGATGCTGGTCGGACGGCCGTGCATCCCGATCGCCTCGGCCTTCACCGGCTCGGGGCCGGTGACGTCGCTGCCGCCGTAGCGCAGGTCGTCGGTGTTGAGGACCTCGCGCCAGGCGGGAACGTCCTCGGGGACGCCGAGGCGGTAGCCGTGGCGGACGGCGGGGGAGAAGTGGGAGACGGCGAGCAGCGGGGTGCCGTCGGCGGCGTGGCGCAGGAACGCGAAGACGTTGTCGTCGGCGGCGTCCCCGACGACCCAGGTGAAGCCGGAGGGGTCCGTGTCGCGCTCCCACAGGGCCGGCTCGCCGCGGTAGAGGGTGTTGAGGTCGCGCACGAGATCCTGGACCCCGCGGTGGTCGGCCTCGGCGCCGTAGGCCGGGTCGAGCAGCCACCAGTCGGGGCCGTGGGCTTCCTTCCACTCACCGCCCTGGGCGAACTCCTGCCCCATGAACAGGAGTTGCTTGCCGGGGTGGGCCCACATGAAGCCGAGGTAGGCGCGCAGGTTCGCGCGCTGCTGCCACCAGTCCCCGGGCATCTTGGACACGAGTGACTGCTTGCCGTGCACGACCTCGTCGTGGGAGATCGGCAGGACGTAGTTCTCGCTGTAGGCGTACACCATCGAGAACGTCATCTCGTTGTGGTGGTACTTGCGGTGGATCGGCTCGTGCTGGACGTACTCCAGCGAGTCGTGCATCCAGCCCATGTTCCACTTCAGCCCGAAGCCGAGCCCGCCGTCGGAGGTCGGGCGGGTGACGCCGTCCCAGGCGGTGGACTCCTCGGCGATCGTGACGACACCCGGATTGCGGCGGTAGACCGTGGCGTTCATCTCCTGGAGGAACGCCACCGCGTCGGGATTGTCCCGCCCGCCGAACTCGTTGGGGGCCCACTGGCCCTCTTCGCGGGAGTAGTCGAGGTAGAGCATGGAGGCGACGGCGTCGACGCGCAGGCCGTCGATGTGGAACTCCTCGCACCAGTAGGTGGCGTTGGCGACGAGGAAGTTGCGGACCTCGCGGCGGCCGTAGTCGAACTCCAGGGTTCCCCAGTCCGGGTGGTCGGCGCGCCGGGGGTCGGCGTGCTCGTACAGGGGGCGGCCGTCGAACTGGGCGAGGGCCCAGTCGTCGCGCGGGAAGTGGGCGGGGACCCAGTCCATGAGGACGCCGACACCGGCCCGGTGCAGGGCGTCGACGAGGTACTTGAAGTCGTCGGGCGTGCCCAGCCGCGCGGTGGGGGCGTAGAACCCGGTGACCTGGTAGCCCCAGGAACCGCCGAACGGATGCTCGGCGACGGGCATCAGCTCGACATGCGTGAACCCGAGGTCCGACACGTACGCGGGCAGCTGGTCGGCGAGCTGACGATACGTCAGACCGGGCCGCCAGGAGGCCAGGTGGACCTCGTACACCGAGAACGGCCCCTCGTGCAGCGGGCGTCGCTTCGCCCGCTCCTTCATCCACTTCGCGTCCTGCCACGTGTACGACGACCGGGTCACGACCGACGACGTGGCGGGCGGTGCCTCGGTGCGCCGGGCCATCGGGTCGGCGCGCAGGGTGCGGGAGCCGTCGGGGCGGGTGATGTCGAACTTGTAGAGCGCTCCCTCACCCATGCCGGGGAGGAACACCTCCCACACACCGGAGGAACCGAGCGAGCGCATCGGGAACCCGGCGGCACCGTCCCAGTGGCAGAAGTCCCCGCAGACCCGCACCCCTTGGGCGTTCGGGGCCCAGACGGTGAACCGGGTTCCCTCGACACCCTCGTGGGTCATCGGTTCGGCGCCGAGCGCCCGCCACAGTTCCTCGTGCCGGCCCTCGCCGATGAGATGCAGGTCCAGCTCGCCGAGCGCGGGCAGGAACCGGTAGGGGTCCTGCGTCTCGAACTCGTTGCCGTCGTACGTCACCACCAGCGTGTACGCCGGGATCCCGTCCAGCGGCAGCACACCGCCGAAGAACCCGTCGCCCAGGTCCTCCAGCGCGCTGCGCCGCCCGTCGACCACGACCGCCACCCCCTGGGCGTACGGCCGCAGCGCCCTGAACAGCACGCCGCCCGGCACCGGATGGGCACCGAGCACCGCGTGCGGATCGTGATGGGCGCCGGACAGCAGCCGCCCCCGATCCGTCGGGTCCAGCGCGGCGGACTGCGCGGACGGGGCGGCGGGCTTGGCCCGTCGTACGCGGGTGGATGCGGTGCGGGTCACGGCTGGGGCCTCTCGGAGCGGGGGCGGTCGGGGGAAGTACCGGACCGGACGGGCCGGTTGCCCGTCGTCGGTCGGTGGTCGGTGGCCGGTGGGCCGGGGTGGACGGTTCCTGGTCGGTGGTCGGTGGTCGGTGGTCGGTGGTCGGATGGCGGGGTTCGGCGGTCAGGGGCGGTCGGCGAGTCGTCCGACCGCCGCCATGGGCACGGGCAGCCAGTCGGGACGGTGCCGTGCCTCGTAGAGCACCTCGTACACGGCGCGGTCCGTCTCGTACGCGCGCAGCAGTTCGGGTTCCTCGCGGGGATCCCAGGCCGCCGCGGCGGCATAGCCCGCGCAGAAGGCCTCCCGGCAGCGCTCCGCCCACTCCGGACGCCACGGCTGCCGGGACCGGGCCGCGTAGTCGAAGGACCGCAGCATGCCCGCGACATCGCGGACGGGCGACTGGACACGCCGACGTTCGCTGATCGGGCGGGCGGGTTCACCCTCGAAGTCGATGACGGACCACCGTCGCCCGGCCCGCAGGACCTGGCCGAGGTGGAGGTCGCCGTGGATGCGCTGGGCGGGGCGGACAGCCGAGTCCAGCACGGCGAGCGCGTCGAAGGCCGAACGCAACCCGGGTGCGTGCGGGCGGAGTTCGGGGACGGAGCGGACCGC
Organism: Streptomyces sp. NPDC127038; assembly: GCF_042725875.1. NCBI lineage: Bacteria > Bacillati > Actinomycetota > Actinomycetes > Kitasatosporales > Streptomycetaceae > Streptomyces > Streptomyces sp. NPDC127038. Next base: position 7,608 of record NZ_JBHXDQ010000123.1, read on the forward strand.
CGCGTCGAGCCGTTCGTGCATCGCCTCCGCGAGCCGCTTGTTGCGGCACGGGTCCGGAGCGTCCACCGGGAAGGCCGTGGCCAGGGCCAGATGCACCTCGGCGGTGGCCCGTCCCAGTTCGAACGCCTCGCCGGCGAAATCCTGCCGTGAGCCGAGGGATTCGAGTGCCAGCGCCCAGCCGTCGGCGGCGCCCCGCAGATACGGCTGGAGGACGCCGAGGGTCGCCTCCCGCGGCTCCGAGGTCCGGAACCACGCGGCCGGCGCGGGGACGCGGTCGCAGCCCTGCCGGGCCAGTGCGCGCGGCACCTCGAGGTCCGGGTTGATGCCGGGCTGGACGCGCCGGAAGACCTTCAGTATGAACGCGTCCCCGTAGACCAGGGAGGTGTTGGACTGCTCGGCGTCGAGGAGGCGCGGGGTGAGACCGGAGGGCACCGTCACCCGGGGATCGCCCTCGAACCGCAGCGGTCCCGCCGTACCCGAACGGCGCAGCCGCTCCAGGAGCAGCCCCGCGGCCTTCGGGTCGTGGAAGGCGTCGTACACGGTGAGGCCGGCCAGCGGACCGGCGCTCGCCCGGCCGATGAAGGCGTGGGCCAGCCGGGGCGGCAGGACCTCCCGGACCCCCAGGAGCAGCTGGTAGCAGTCCTCGGCCTCGGGGGCGCCGGCCGTGCCGTGGGTTGGCGGGCCCAGGTGCTCGGTGCGGACCAGCAGATGCAGACACCCCGGGTACAGCTCGGTCGTCGACAGCAGCGTCACATCCGTCACGGGCCTGCCCTTGCCGGCGAACCAGCGCTGCCGGGGCAGCCAGGCCCGCAGCAGTTCGGCCAGCGAGGTGAGCAGCGGAGCGGTGTCGGGACCGCTCGGGCGCCGCAGTGCGGTGTTCGGCATGACGGCACGTCCTTTCAGGGGCGGGCGGGCTGTCGAGGGGTACGCGTTCACGAGCGCTTCGTGGTGCCGGGCACCACCGCGGGGCGCAGCCGGAACCAGTAGAAGCCGTGGCCCGCGAGGGTGAGCAGATAGGGCAGTTCGCCGATGGCGGGGAAGCGGACGCCGCCGATGAGTTCGACCGGGTGGCGGCCGTTGAACTCGCGGAGGTCGAGTTCGGTGGGCTGGGCGAAGCGGGAGAAGTTGTG
>NZ_JBHXDQ010000124.1:0-8702 GCF_042725875.1 Streptomyces sp. NPDC127038
GCCCCGGGTCGTGATGACCCGGGGCGCCCCCGTCCGCTCGGCTCCCGGGCTCTGATGCCCGGGAACCGCCTGTTCTGACCGTTCGCTAGGAATGCGTGCGCAGCAGTGTCCGCATCGTCCGCATCGCCACCGACAGGTTGGCGAGGTCGAACGAGTCCGAGCCCTGGATCTCGTCCAGGGTGGTGCGGGCCCGCCCGAGGATCGCCGTGTTCTTCTCCCGCCAGGCGTCGAAGCGCTGCTCGGGAGTGGACGAGCCCTCGCCCACCGCCAGGACGTCGGCGGTCAGCGCCGCGTGGGCCGCGTACAGGTCCTCGCGGATCGACGCGCGGGCCATGGACTGCCAGCGGTCGGCACGCGGCAGCTCGATGATGCGGTCCATGAGCTGGGTGATGCCGAGACGGTCGGCGAGGTCGTAGTAGACCTCGGCGACGGCCATCGGGTCCCGGCCCATGCGGTCGGCCACCGAGACGATGTCCAGCGCCGGGAAGGCGGACGAGAAGCCGGCCACGCGGGTGGCGAGCTCGTCCGGCACGCCGGCGTCCGACAGCTCGTCGTAGATCTGCTGGTACCACTCCAGGTCCGTGCCGCGGACCAGCTTGGGAAGCTCCGACCACACCTGCTCGACACCGTCGGTGAAGAAGCCGATGGTCTCGGCGAGCTGGAGCGGCTGCGGCCGGTTGTTGAGCAGCCAGCGCGTACCGCGCTCGACGAGCCGGCGCGAGTGCAGCCGGATCCGGGTCTGGACGTCGGCGGCGACGGTGTTGTCGAGCGCCTCCACCGCGTCCCACACCGCGCTGGAGTTGAAGATCGCGCGGGCCGCGGTCTGCGCCCGGACGATCTCCTCCAGCGAGGCACCCGTCTCCTCGCGCAGACGGTGCAGGAAGCTCGTACCGCCCGTGTTGACCGTGTCGTTGACCAGGACGGTCGTCACGATCTCACGGCTCAGCGCGTGTCCCTCGATCTGCTCGCGGAACTGGTCGCGCAGCGCCGTCGGGAAGTAGGCGAGCAGCAGGCTGTGCAGATACGGGTCGTCGGGCAGCGTGGTGGCGAGCAGCTCGACGGAGACCGTGATCTTCGTGTACGCGAGCAGGACGGCCGTCTCCGGACCGGTCAGACCCTGGCCGGCGTTGAGCCGCTCGCGGATCTGGCGCTCGGTGGGCAGGAACTCCAGGGCCCGGTCGAGGTGCCCCTCGCGGACCAGGTGGCGCAGGAAGCGCTGCTGGGCGTGGAGCATGCTCGGGGACTGGGCCAGCGCGTTGGAGATCGCCACGTTCTGCGCGTAGTTGTTGCGCAGCACCAGGGCGCCGACCTCGTCGGTCATCTCGGCGAGCAGCTTGTTGCGCTGCTTGACGGTCAGATCGCCGTTGGCCACGACCGCGTTGAGCAGGATCTTGATGTTCACCTCGTGGTCGGAGGTGTCCACACCGGCGCTGTTGTCGATGGCGTCCGTGTTGATCCTGCCGCCGTGCTGGGCGAACTCGATCCGGCCGAGCTGGGTCAGACCCAGGTTGCCGCCCTCGCCGACGACCTTGACGCGCAGTTCGGCGCCGTCGACGCGGATCGCGTCGTTGGCCTTGTCGCCGACCTCGGCGTCGGACTCGGCGGACGACTTCACGTACGTGCCGATGCCGCCGTTCCACAGCAGGTCGACGGGCGCCTGGAGGATCGCGCGCATCAGGTCGGCGGGCGTCATCTTCGCGACGTTCGACTCGATGCCGAGGGCCTCGCGGATGTGCGCGTTGACCGGGATGGCCTTGGCGCTGCGCGGGAAGACCCCGCCGCCGGCCGAGATCAGCTCGGCGTCGTAGTCGGCCCACGAGGAGCGCGGCAGCTCGAACAGACGGCGGCGCTCGGCGTACGAGGTCTCCGCGTCCGGGGTCGGGTCGATGAAGATGTGCCGGTGGTCGAACGCGGCGACCAGGCGGATGTGCTCGGAGAGCAGCATGCCGTTGCCGAACACGTCGCCGGACATGTCGCCGACGCCGACCACGGTGAAGTCCTGCGTCTGGGTGTTGACACCGAGCTCCCGGAAGTGCCGCTTCACGGACTCCCAGGCACCGCGGGCGGTGATGCCCATCTTCTTGTGGTCGTATCCGGCGGAACCGCCGGAGGCGAACGCGTCGCCGAGCCAGAAGTCGTACGACTGGGCGACCTCGTTGGCGATGTCGGAGAACGTCGCCGTGCCCTTGTCGGCGGCGACCACGAGGTAGGTGTCGTCCTCGTCGTGCCGGACGACGTCGGCGGGCGGGACGATCTCGCCGGCCACCATGTTGTCGGTGATGTCGAGCAGCGCGGAGATGAAGGTCCGGTAGCTGCGGATGCCCTCGGCCAGCCAGGCGTCACGGTCGACGGACGGGTCGGGCAGCTGCTTGGCGACGAAGCCGCCCTTGGCGCCGACCGGCACGATGACGGTGTTCTTGACCATCTGCGCCTTGACCAGGCCGAGGATCTCCGTACGGAAGTCCTCGCGCCGGTCGGACCAGCGCAGACCGCCGCGCGCGACCTTGCCGAAGCGCAGGTGCACACCCTCGACCTTCGGCGAGTACACCCAGATCTCGAACGCCGGGCGCGGCGCCGGGAGGTCCGGGATGGCCGTCGGGTCGAACTTCATGGACACGTACTCGTGGGGCGTGCCGGCCGTGGACTGCTGGAAGAAGTTCGTCCGCAGGGTCGCCTTGATCAGGTGGAGGAAGGACCGCAGGATCCGGTCCTCGTCCAGCGAGGCGACCTGGTCGAGGGCCGCGTCCAGCTCCTCCAGGAGCGCGTCCGTCAGCTCGACGCCGGCGCGCTGGCGCTCCGGCGACATCCGCGCCTCGAACAGCGAGACGAGCAGCCGGGTGGTGTGGACGTTGTTGCGGAGGGTGTCCTCCATGTAGTCCTGGCTGAACGTGGAGCCGGCCTGGCGCAGGTACTTCGCGTAGGCGCGCAGCACCATCGACTGGCGCCAGTTGAGGCCGGCGCTGAGCACGAGGGCGTTGAAGCCGTCGTTCTCGGCCTGGCCGGTCCAGGTGGCGGCGAAGGCCTCCTGGAACCGCTCGCGGCCGTCGTCGCCGAGGTAGTCGCCGTTGCCGTTGAGGGACTTGGGCAGGCGCAGCCCGAAGTCGTAGATCCACGCGGTCGTACGGTCCGAGCAGCGCAGTTCGTAGGGCCGCTCGTCGGTGACCTCGACGCCCATGCGGTTCAGGGCGGGCAGGACCGCGGAGAGCGAGACCTGCTCACCGGTGCGGTAGATCTTGAAACGGCGCTCGCCGGGCGCCGCGCCCACGGGCTCGTACAGGCTGAGCGCGAAGTCCTTGCTGGGCTCCTGGCCGAGGGCCTGGAGGTGGACCAGGTCGGCGACGGCGGAACGCGGCGAGTGGTCGGCCTTGTAGCCCTCGGGGAAGGCGTTGCCGTAGCGGCGCAGCAGCTCGGCGGCGCGCTCCTCGCCGCACTCGGCGGTCAGCGCCTCCGCGAAGCCGTCGGCCCAGGAGCGGGCGGCCTCGACGAGACGCGCCTCGATGCGCTCCTTGTCGGAGTCGGACAGCTGCGGCAGCTCGGTGCCGGGCTCGACCCGGACCACGAAGTGCAGCCGGGACAGGATCGACTCGGTGTTCCAGGCCGTGAAGTCGACGCTGGTGCCGTTGAGCTCTTCCTTGAGGATGTCGATGATCCGCAGGCGCACACCGGTGGTGTAGCGGTCGCGGGGGAGGTAGACGAGGGCCGAGTAGTAGCGCCCGTACTCGTCCTGGCGCAGGTAGAGCCGCAGCCGGCGGCGCTCCTGGAGGTACAGGACGGACGTGACGATCGCCCGGAGCTCGTCCGCGGGGGTCTGGAACAGCTCGTCGCGCGGGTACGTCTCCAGGATCTGGAGCAGGTCGCGGCCGTCGTGGCTGTTGGGCGAGAACCCGGCGCCGCGCAGGACCTCCTCGACCTTGCGGCGGACGACGGGCACCCGGCGCACGGACTCGGTGTACGCGGCGGAGGAGAACAGGCCGAGGAAGCGGCGCTCCCCGACGACCTCGCCGTTCTCGTCGAACTTCTTGACCCCGACGTAGTCCAGGTACGAGGGCCGGTGCACGGTGGCGCGGCTGTTGGCCTTGGTGAGGATCAGCAGCTTGTGCTCGCGGGCCTTGGCCCGGGCGTCCGCGGGCAGCCGCTCGAAGGACGGGCTGACCGGGTGGCTGTCCTCGCCGTGCTGCGGGTCGGAGCGCAGGATGCCGAGCCCGGTGCCGGGGACGGCGGCCAGCGAGTCGTCGTCGCGCAGCTGGTACTCGCGGTAGCCGAGGAAGGTGAAGTGGTCGCCGGAGAGCCAGCGCAGCAGTTCGCGGGCCTCCTCGACCTCCTGGTCGCGCAGGTCGTCGGCGGTGGGCTCCTTGGGGAGCTCGTCGGCGATCCGCAGCGCCGCGTCGCGCATCTTCTCCCAGTCCTCGACGGCCTCACGGACGTCGGACAGGACGCGCAGCAGGTCCGCGGTGATCTGCTTCAGGTCGGCGCGGTCGGTCTCACGGTCGATCTCGACGTGGATCCACGACTCGACGTGCGCGTCGTGCGGCAGGTCGTCGGCGGAGGGCCGCGTGGGCAGCACCTCGATGAGCTTGCCGGTGACGTCGCGCCGGACGACGAACTGCGGGTGGATGACGACGTGGATGCCGCGCCCCTGGCGCGACAGCTCGTTGGTCACCGAGTCGACGAGGAAGGGCATGTCGTCCGTGACGACCTCGACGACGGAGTGGCTGCAGGTCCAGCCGTTCTCCTCGACGGTCGGCGTGTGCACGCGCACGTTCGCCGTGCCCTGCGGCCGCATCTCGGCCAGTCTGTAGTGGGAGAAGGCCGCTCCGAAGACGTCGACCGGGTCGCGGTCGGTGAGGTCCTCCGGGGCCGTGTGCAGGTAGTAGCGCTGGAGGAACGCGAGCACGGTGTCCCGGTCGGGGGTGCCCTCGCCCGTCGTCCCAGTCGGTAGGTGCCCCCCGACCGGGCTGTTCTCAGCTACCCGGGCAGCCCTCTCGAGCAGCTCGGCCTTGGCTTCGTCCAGCTTGGTCTGCATTGTCCTCTGGCTCCTGTCGCGCGCCGTTGCGTGACGTTGAAGGAAATACGGTCTCGTGGCTTCCGACGTGACGTCTCGACGCGGGGTGTCCGGTCGGGTTCGACGCTATGCCGGAAGGTGAGATGGGCGGAGGGATATCGGCCGATCCGGACGCTCCCGGAGACCGTGACGCCGCTCTCGGCGACCTCCGCACCCCGGATGATGTCGGCGTACGGACCGCACGGCCGTCCACGCTCGCCGCGATTCCGCTCGCGCGCACGGCCGTCATGATCGTGTTCCGCCCGTGAAGATCAGCGATGGCCGCCCGGTCACGGATGTCGTCCGTGCGCTCCGGGCGCGGGGCAGGGGCGACGATGCCCCCGCGAGATATCGCGCTGATCACGCCACCAGGCTATCGCCCCCGACCGGGGGGTCGTCATGAGCCGTATGTGTACAAAACCGGGGGTGGAACTTTGACACTATGCACAGGGACGAATGGGGCGACGGCATGCAGTGCGGGCCGACGGCGCGTTACCTTCGTCGTACGGGCGGTGTTCTGCCCCTTGGCAGACGCCTCCCCCGGATGCAGGTTGACCGGGACGGCGAAACGCGCAAGGACGGCCGACGGGAGCGCAGCACCATGGCAGCGAAGATCCTCATTGTCACCGGCGACGCGGCGGAGTCGCTGGAAGTCCTCTACCCCTATCAGCGGCTGCGCGAGGAGGGCTACGAGGTCCACATCGCGGCGCCCGCCCGCAAGAAGCTCCAGTTCGTGGTCCACGACTTCGAGCCCGGCTTCGACACGTACACGGAGAAGCCCGGCTACACCTGGCCCGCGGACCTCGCGTTCTCCGAGGTCGACCCCGGTGCGTACGTCGCCCTCGTCATCCCCGGCGGGCGTGCCCCGGAGTACCTGCGCAACGACCTCGAACTCCGCAAGATCCTGAAGTCCTTCTTCGACGCGGACAAGCCGGTGGCCCAGATCTGTCACGGCCCCCTGCTGACCGCCGCCGTCGACAGCCTGAGCGGGCGCCGCGTCACGGCCTATCCGGCGCTGGAGCTCGACATGCAGGCGGCGGGCGCGACCTTCCAGGACGCGGAGGCCGTCGTGGACGGCACGCTGGTGTCCTCGCGCGCCTGGCCGGACCACTCCGCCTGGATGCGCGAGTTCCTCAAGGTGCTGCGCTCGAAGGCGCCGGTGAACTGAGCCTCACGGCCGCCGCCGGGGTCCTCCGGTGGGGCCGGCCCGGAGGTTTCGGCGGGGTTCAGGCAGCCTGTCTGGCGGCCTCCTCGACCGCCTCCTCCAGGCTGTCCACCACGGGGACCCCGGCCTCCTCCAGGCTGGCGCGGCTGTGGGAACCGCCGGTGTAGAGGACGGCCCCGGCGCCGACGTGCCGTGCGGCCGTCGCGTCGTCCACCGCGTCGCCGATCACCACCACCCGGGCCGGTTCGACACCCCCGAGGGCCCCGAGGTGACGCACCATGTGCTCGGCCTTGCTGCCGCCCGAGGGCCCGGTCCGTCCGTCGACCCGCAGGAAGTGCGGCTCGATCCCGAAGCCCCGCACCAGCGGGACCAGCTCCGCGTGGACGTACATGCTCAGCAGGGACTGGCTGCGGCCCTCCGCCTCCCACCCGGCCAGCAGCGCGGGCACCCCGGCGGTGAGCCCGCACGCCGTGCGGTGCTCGGCGTAGTACCGGTGGAAGGTGTCGTCCATGACCTCCCACTCGGCCTGCGTGGGCAGCCTGCCCATGAGCCGCTCGTAGAACCTCGGCACCGGCACGCAGTACATCGCCCGGTACCGCTCCAGGGTGATCGGTTCGAGGCCCAGCTCGGCGAAGGCCGCGTTCGTCGCCCCGATGATCGCGTCATTGTCGTGGAACAGCGTGCCGTTCCAGTCCCACACGATGTGCGCGTTTCCTGACTTCCCCATACCGAGAAACGTACCCGCCGCCACCGACAACGCCTCGTCGAGGAGGGCGGCCGGCGGCGTCCGGTCGGCTACTCCCCGAGTCCGACCAGGCCGGGGATCTCCTGCGTGGCGAACCACAGCAGCTCGTGGTCCTCGGCGCCGTCGACCACGAACCGGGCGTCGTCGTCCCCGGTCTCGGCCGCGGCGAGGGCGGCCGCCGCGGCGGTCACGTCCTTCTCCGCGTCCACCGCGTCCACGTGCACGGCGGCCGCCTTCGCCAGGGTCACGTCCTGGGAGACCCGCACCTCGCCGAGCGCCGCCGGGTCGAGTCCGCGGTCGGGGTCGGCGGCCGCGGCCCGGTCCGGGACGTCGACCGCGACGACGACCCGGCGCCGCACGGCCCCCGTGTCGGCGGCCAGCAGCCGCAGCGAGGCCAGCGCGGCCCGGCTCAGCGCCGCGTACTCCAGTTCCTCGATGTCGTCGGAGACGTACCACTCGCGCAGGGCGGGCGTGACGGCGTACGCGGTGAACGGGCCCGTCTCCAGCTCTCCCGTCTTGTACGCCTCGGCGAGACCGGAGAGGGTCAGGGGGACGTAGACGCGCATGGCTGGCCGCTTTCGTAGTCGGGGCTCCGAGGTCCACGCGGTCCGGGCACCTCCGGGGAGGGCGGTCCCGCGTCTCCGGGAGGGCCTTCAGGATACGTGCGGGCGTCCCCTTTCGAGGTCCCGGCCGCACGCTCCGTGGCGTCCACCTCACGCCGGCGATTCACCCGGTACTCCCCTGTGCCGCCAAGGGCCGCGCCGCTCCCGGCCACCCTGATAGGTGAACTCCTCCGCCGTCGCGACGCGTGCCGGACGTCCTTGCGCGGGTCCCTTTCCGGCTCGTACAAGATCCCCGACACGAAAGTTACCGACCGGTATCACCGGTCAGGACCGACGAGCGGGGACGACGTATGAACAAGGTGATGACCAGGACCGGGCGCGCCCCGGGCACCCGCCCGCCCGGCCGCCGGGACTCCCGCCGCCCCGGCAGCCCCCCACCCCGCACCCCGGCCACCCCCTCCAGGACCCCGGACAACAGCCCTCCACGCGCCACGTCCCACGAGGCGGGGCTCCGGGGGTCGCAGGAGGAGTCACCGGGGTCGCCGGGCGAGGGTCGGAGGCTTGCCACGACGGCCCGCGAGGGCGTCCGGCGCTCGGTTCCGCAGCCGCGGCCCACCGATGTCTTCGCCGAGCGCCTGCTGGCCGTCCTGAGCGGCGCGCGCCCCGTCCACTGCATGCTGCGCCACACCGCGGGCCGGGCGTACGACGAACTGGTACGGCTCGCCGAACGCGGCCCCCTGCGCACCCGCGGCACCCGCCCCGTCGTCCGGGACATCGGCTACTACGTCGCGCGCCCCGGCGCCGTCGAGGCCTTCGCCCGCATCGGCGCCGGCGACCAGCTCCGCGCGATGGCCTTCCGGCTGGAACAGGGCCCCGACCTGCGCTGGCGCTGCACCGCGATCGAACTGGGCCCCCGCCCACCCCACCCACGCGGCTGAACATCCCCGTCACACCGCCTCCGGACCGGGGACGTCAACATCCGAGCCGCCCCGGCCGGGGGCCTGGGGAGCCACGACCACGGCATCCACCCCTGGGCCCGATGCCACCTTGCCAACGGCATCGGGACCGGGACCCGGACGCGGGACCCGGACGCGGGACCCGGACGCGGGACCCGGACGCGGGGCCCGGACGCGGGGCCCGGACGTGGGGCCCGGACGTGGGAAGGGCCGGACACCCGGTGTCCGGCCC
>NZ_JBHXDQ010000125.1:0-8638 GCF_042725875.1 Streptomyces sp. NPDC127038
TGGAGTGGAAATCCCACGCCAGGCACGGCCCGTTGAACGGGGAACCCACCCGAAGGCCCAGCCGGTCACCACCGGCAGCCAGGCGGCAATCCCCGTCCTTTAGGGCGGGGAGGATGTCAAGATGAACGTCGCCCTGCTCCGCGTCCTGTTCACCCACGCCCTGCTCGTACGGCCGCGGCTCATGCTGGGCCGGTCCGCCCCGCTCGGCCCCCGGCTGGTGGACCCCCGCCACCGGACCGTGAAGTGGTTCCTCGACCTCGGCCGGTCCTTCCCGCCGGTGTACCCCGTCACGCTGCCCACCGAGGACACGATCCTCGACGAACACCCCCTGGCCCGGATGCTCGACTACGGCGTGATCGCCCCCAGACTGCCCGCGCTGTACGCGCTCGCCGCCGCGACGCTCGAAGAACCCCGCCTGATGACCCTCCTGGACGCGGGCGTACCGGCGTACGTCTGGAGCCGGGCCGAGCGCCCGCTCTGGTACGTCGGCAACACGGGCGCCCATCTGCGCCTCATTGCCCGGACGACCGGCGCCCACCTGCGCTGGCCGCCCTCACCGGCCGGCCGCCGCGGGGTCGTGCTGCACGGCTGAGCGGCGCGGGGCGGGCACCCGGGTTCAGCCCAGTTCCAGCACGCCCACCGTCTGGCCTCCGCTGGTCTCTCCCGTCGGCCGGAAGCCGAGCGCCAGATAGAAGCCCTCCGGGCCGTCCGCCCCGGGATGCCAGGTGGTCGTCAGACGGGTGCCTCCCCGGCGCCGGATCTCGGCGGCCACGGACTCCACCGCGAAGCGTCCGTAGCCCCGGCCCTGTCCTTTGTCCGCGATGTTGAGACGCCACAGCCCGGAGCGGAAGTCGGTGCCCTCGCCGGTCCAGTCGATGTCGAAGAAGGCCATGAGGAACCCGACGGCTTCACCGTCGTCGCAGATCAGCCTGGGCCATGCGACGCCGGGATGGACGTATGCCTCGGCGAGCGACTTCACCACGGGTGCCACCAGGTGTTCCTGGTCGGGGCGGACCCTCAGACCGACAGCGGTCTCGAAGTTGTCAGAGGTGATCTCTTGCAGGCGCAGTGCGGTTGGCATGCCCGCACTCTAGGCAGGCTCCGCGGACCCGGTCTGGCACCCTGGTGGCGTGCGCCCCCCGCCCGTCACGCCCGAGGCACCGGCCGTGGTGCGCAGTCCGCTGCTCACCCAGCGGTGGCTCGACCTCACCTTCCTCCACTGGGCCCTCGATCCCGCGGACGTCGCCCCGCTGCTGCCGCACGGGCTCACCCCGGACACCTGCGACGGGCTCACCTACGTCGGCCTGGTCGCCTTCCGGATGGACAAGGTGGGCTGGCTCGGGCTCCCCGGGGTGCCGTACTTCGGGTCCTTCCCGGAGACCAACGTGCGCCTCTACTCGGTCGACGCCCACGGCCGCCGCGGGGTCGTCTTCCGGTCCATGGACGCCTCGCGGCTCGTGCCGGTGCTGCTGGGGCGCCTCGGCTTCCGGCTCCCGTACGTGTGGTCTCGCATGGACGTACGGGCGGACGGCGACACCGTCACGTACAGGAGTTCCCGGCACCTGCCCCGGGCCTCCCGGGCGCGGAGCCGGATCGCCGTCAGAGTCGGCCGGCCCATCGCGGAACCGACGGAGCTGGAGCACTTCCTCACGGCCCGCTGGGGCATGCACAACGCCTTCTCCCACGGCACCGGCTACCTCGCCAACGACCATCCGCGCTGGCCGCTCCACCGCGCGGAGCTGATCACCTGTGAGGAGAACCTCCTCGCGGCGGCCGGACTCCCGGCCCCCGACGGGCCGCCGGTCAGCGTCCTGTACTCGCCCGGAGTCCCGGTGCGCCTCGGCCGGCCCACCGGCCCGGCCCGGCACCGCTAGCCGTGCCCCGCCGCCGGGTCAGCGGGCGGCTGGTGCGGGGACCTTCGGCAGGACCTTCTCGGCGATCGCCAGGAGAGCGTTGTCGCCGGGGAGGGCTCCCGTCTGGCTCCACACGGTGATGTCGCAGGAGCCGCCGTGGTCCTCGCGGTCCAGGGCCACGGACAGCGTCCTGGCCAGGGGGCCCTGCCCGACCGGTCCGCCGGTCCCGCCGCTCCCGAGGTCGATGTTGATCTGCATGGTGTGGTCCGAGAAGAGGACCGCGGGCCGGCCGAGAACCTTCAGCGTCTTGATGTCCCGCTCGTTCCCGTACTTCATCAGCTTCACGTACTGGTCGGTCGTCAGATGGTTGTAGGTGACCGAGGCGTGCACGGTGTACGTGTCGAAGGCGATCTCGGCGTCCGGTTCGGCGACCTTCCCATCCGTCAGCGGGGCGGTGTTGTTGTTGCTGGAGACGGTGGTGGCGGTCTCTCCCGGTGTCCCCAGGAGTTCGGCCAGGTCGGGCCGGTCGAGCGCCTTGCACAGTTCCTCGCCGGTCAGGGGCCGGGGCGTCTGCCGGTAGGCCTTCGGCAGCTTCTCGGGCGTCTCGTCCGAACAGGTCTCGGGCCGCGGCTTGGTGACGTCGTCGGACGGCAGGAAGCGCGGTCCCAGCCACAGCGTGGCCGCGAGCACCCCGAACAGGCCCACGGCCGCGAAGGCCTGGGCCCACGCGTTGTGCTTCTCGGGCTCCTTCAGAGGCTGGGGCCGGGGCTGGGGGAGGGGCGGGGCGCCGGCGCCGACCGCTGCTCCCGCCGTCCCCGTCGCCCCTGCCGCTTCGTTCGCGGCGGCCGCCGGACCAGGGTTCCGGCGTGCGCGCAGAGCCCGTACGACCATGTGCACACGTATCGCGGTGAACAGGAGGAACGCCAGGCCTATACCGGCGGTGACCAGCTTGTCGTCGCGGACGGCGAGATACATGAGGCGGACGCCGAGAACGGAACCGGCCACGATGAGCAGGGGCTCACGGACCCAGAACGGCAGAAGACGGAGAAGAAGACCGAGCATCCGGTGATCTCACCAGGACAAGATCATATTCGCCATGACGGAAGCCACAGTTCCGGGCATGCCAAGGATCCGGCGCCGGCGGAGAGTCCCGGGAGCCGGGCGGCGCGGCCGGTCGGCGGACGGTGAACTCTCCGGCGCCGCCCGGATGTCAGACCTCGATGCCCCGGTAGGTACGGAGCATCTGCTGGAGGCGGGTGATCTGACCGGGGGTGAACTCGGTCGCGCAGGAGTCGATGCCCATGTCCATGTAATTGTGGATCGGGTCCGTGCCCTCGGCCGGGCAGCTGTCGCGGTCCGCGCAGCCGGTCGACGCGTAGGCCTCGGCCGGGGTGTCGCCGACGTAGTCGCCGTCGGGGTCGGTGCAGCCGCCCTGGAAGGTGTGGAACAGCCCCGCCCAGTGCCCGACCATGCGCACCGCGGTCTTCCCCAGGCCGCGGTCGCCCTGGTCACCGTCGGGGAGTGTTCCGGGGCGGACGACGATGCCGTCCGCGACCGGATTTTGGGCGTAGTCCCACGGGAAGGCCGCGGCGCCGAACGGTCCCTGGGGGCTGGTCGCCCCCAGGGAGTAGACGTTCAGGTCCGCCGGGCCGCCCTGCCGGAGCGCGCGGGCCATGTCCGAGCGGGCCGGGGAGCCGGCCGGCGCGTCGAACCATCCCGGGTTCAAGGTGCGGTCGATGCCGGCCAGGGCGAACGACAGGCCCGTGCCGGAGAACGCCTGGTCGAGAACGCCGATCTGCTCCTGGACGGCGGCGTCCGGGACGGAACCGCCCTGCACCGTGGTGTCCTTGGCGATCGCATGCCAGTACACGGCAATGGTCACCGGGACGCGCCTCGCGTGTACGGGAACGCCCGGCGGGACCCGCCTCGCGGTGGCGGCGGAGCCGGTCAGGCGCCGGGAGAAGTCCTTCTCCACGGCCGCCGCGGCGGCCGGGCCCAGGACGTTCACCGAACCGGCCGCCGCCGTCGCCGCTGTCGCCGCTCGTTCCGGACGGACGCAGGACGTGCTCACCGCCCCGGCCGCCGGGACGGGCACGGCGGCCGGACAGGCCACCGTCACCGTGAAGGCCAGTGCCGTACGGGACCACCACCGGCGGGAAGGACCAGGCATCCACCACTCCTCGCGTCCGCACGGGCATCCGGGACCACGGACAGTGGACAGGTCCGCACCCCTCGCGGCCCAGGCCACACGGCGGGACCGCGTCGTCCCGGCGGCCAGGATCACTCGCACGGCCCCGACGGCCGCCCGGCCGCCCGGCCGCCCGGCCGTTCCGGTCCTCGCCCGGCCGGTGGGGGCGGCCGTCCGGCTCAGGCGGAGGGCTGGGCGTCGGCGGCGCTGTCCTGCGGCGGGAAGCCGCCCCACTGCGGGGAGGGGGAGGGCGCGGGGGTGGTGATGGGGGCGCCCTTGGCCCAGTCGCGGTACTTCACGGAGAAGGGGTCGGTGGTGAACCGGGACAGGTAGTCCGGTTCGGTGTGGTGGAAGGGGACGATCATCTCCAGGGACACCGGCAGCCGGCCGGGGCCGGTGGTGAGGGTGAAGGTGAGTTCCTGGCCCGGGCTCGCCTGGGCGTAGGGGCGGTAGAAGAAGCCTCCGGCCGGGTCGGCGGCCAGGGTGGCGAGGGGGACCCGGCCGGTGATGACCCGTCCGGCGTCGCCGGTCTCGCGGTAGTGGTCGGCGTGCTCCACCAGCGCCGTGAGATGTTCCGGCGAGGCCAGCCAGCGCGTCTGGAGGGCGTTGGCGACGTCGAGGTTGTTTTTCGCGGCGCCGGTGGCATTGCCGACGTAGGCGGTCGGCCCGTAGACGTCGGTGCCGGTGGCGGGGGAGTTGTCCGGGGTCACCCAGGCGTGGTTCCCGATCACCACGACGTCCGGGGGGAACCACGGGTCCTCGCCCGGGTCGTACTGGACGTGCGTCGCGGCGGCCGTGGTGCCGCCCGCGGACATGCCGATACGGCCCTGGCCGTAGAACTGGGCGGGGTCGCTCGTGTTGCGTGCCGAGATGTCGAAGGCGGCCACGGAACGGCCGGCCATCGCCCGGCCGATGGCGCGCGCGGTCCGCTGCTGGGGAGTCGGGCCCGGGGAGCCTGTGGCTTTGCCGCCCGTGCCGGCGGCCGGCGGGGCACTCGTCCGCGTGCCGGGAGTTCCCGCCGAGCATCCGGCCACCGCGGCGGCCACGGCCACCAGGCCGATCCACATCCCTCGTACACGCACCGCGGTTCCCCCGTCGTCCCCCGCCCACAGCACGCCCGCGCACCGGACGACGCCGCTGATACGCGGTCGAGGGGTGAACCTATCGCCCGGATCCGATGACCGGGGCGGATATCGCCGAATATACGGCGCGACACGGGCAAATGTGCGGTCGCCGCCGACGGCGGGGTTCTCCGTCTCAGCGGAACTCGTGGACCACCTGGATCCCGCCGACGATGTGGGCGTTGAAGTCGTCCAACTCCTCTGCGGGAACCCACAGTTCGAGGATCGTGCGCCCGCCGGCCCGCTGCACGGGATACCGGCTCAGGAACTCCGTGTCGACCTCGAAGCGGGTGACGAAGCCGGCGCCGTCGTGCTTCACGTTCCAGTCCCGGGCGATCCTGACCGCGTAGTCCTCGTTGAGGACCGGGTAGAAGATCGGCTGCTCGGGCAGCCGGGGCGGCCAGGCGCGCCAGTTCGACTCCCGGACCAGGTCCAGCTCCTTGGGGCCGGTGGGGCGCCACAGGGTCGTCGTCGCTCGTCGGCCGGTCATCGCATCGCTCTCTGGAGGGAGCCCGCCGGTACGGCGGGTCGGGAGCCGGGACGATACCGGCACCGCGAACCCGTCGGCCAGGCAGTTTCACCCCCCCCGACCGGCGTGCCCCGTTGGGCCCGATGGGCGGTCAGGCAGGCGGGCGCGGTCCCACGGTGGTGACCGTGCCGGTCCACCAGTCCGGGCGGTCGGACGCGCTCCAGAGGACCTCGACCTGCCGGCGGGTGAGTTCCTGCGTCTTGTGCAGGAGGGCCGCCTGCGCGATGTCCGGTTCGGACGAGGGCGGGGGACCGGTGAGCGCGCCGTCGGCGATGCCGTCCGGTCCGGTGAAGTACACCGCGTACCGCCATCCGCCGGGGGTCCGGTACAGGACGAGGTGTGTCGGTGTCCCGACGGTGCGCCAGAACGGCTGACGGTTGCGTGCCATGCCGGCACGGTACTGCCCCGGCCGAACTCGCCGCCCCTACGGTGCTGTTGGGTGACCGCCCACCCCAGGCGGCCCGGTCGCTCGGCGAGGGCCGGGCCCGGCGCCGTCCGGGTCGTGATGTCAGTGGTGCGGCATACGATCCGGGGATGCGTGCTTCAGGAACGTTCAAGGTCGCCGGCTTCACCCCGGCGCCGGTGCCGGGTCCCGCGATCGAGACGGCGCTGCCGGTCGGCGTCGCCACGATGGACAAGCAGTACGAGGGCGAGATCGCCGGGCGCTCCGCCACGTTGTTCACCGCCGCGTTCGACCAGGCCGCCGGGGTGGGGACGTACGTCGCCATGGAGTCCTTCGAGGGGACGCTCCACGGGCGGGCCGGCGCCTTCAACTTCGCGCACTCCGCGACGACCCTGGGCCAGGACAGACGGAACGAGTTCTTCGTCGTCGTGCCGGCCAGCGGAACGGGCGCGCTGGCCGGGATCACCGGGACCGGCGGCCTCGCCGTCGACCCGGACGGCACCCACCGCATCTGGTTCGACTACGAACTCGGCGACCAGGGCCCGTCCGGTTCCGGGAGCGTCCGCGGTCAGGGGTCCGGCGAGGCGGGGAAGCCGTGAGCGACGACGTCCTGTCGATTATTCCGAGTGATCCGCGGTGGCAGCCGGACCGCGCCGCGGTCGACGTCGTCGTCGCGCTGGCCGGGGAACTGGCCTCCGGGGACGCCGACGGCGCGGACGTGGAGATCGAGGTGACGTGGCACGACGCGGTGACGGCCGTCGACTGCGGGGCGAACCTGGAGCGGATCGGCTGCCCCTTGTGCCGGGCGGCGATCGACACGACGTGGTGGGGCGACCTCCTGGAGGCCCACGGCGACGACGGGTTCACCACGCTCGCGGTCGAGGTCCCGTGCTGTGGGGGGCCGACCACGCTCGACGTGCTGGACTACGACTGGCCCTGCGGTTTCGCCCGGTTTGAGATCGCCGTCTGGAACCCCGGACGGCCCTGGTTCGGCGAGGACGAACTGGCGGCCCTGGGGGACCGGCTGGGCCATCCGGTGAAGCAGATCCGGGCCCACATCTGAGTCTGTGCGGCTGGTGTGTCCCTCGCCCGCGGCGGGCCCGGCGCTGCTTGAATCGGCGCATGACCAAGAGTGACGATGAGGCTCTTTTCGGTAACCGGTTCCTGACCGTGCCCGCCCCCGCGGAGACTTTCCCCGAGGAAGGCATGTCCGCGACGGATGCGATGAGGCTCGTGGATGTGGATCTCGCCATGGAGGGCGACCCGCAGCGCAACCTCGCCACGTTCGTCACCACGTGGATGGAGCCGGAGGCTCAGCGGCTGATCGCCGAGAACCTCCACCGCAACTTCATCGACCACGCGGAGTACCCCATCTCCGCCGAGATCGAGCAGCGCTGCGTACGCATGCTCGCCGACCTCTTCCACGCGCCGGGCCCGACGGCCGGATGCCGGACCCAGGGCTCGTCCGAGGCGATCATGCTCGGCGCGCTGTCGCTGAAGTGGAAGTGGCGCGAGCGGCGCCAGGCGGCCGGCCTGTCGACCGACCGGCCCAACCTGATCTTCGGCGGCGACGTCCACGTCGTGTGGGAGAAGTTCTGCCGCTACTTCGACGTCGAGCCGCGGATCGTGCCGCTGGCCGAGGGCAAGTACACGATCGGCCCGCAGGACGTGGAGCCCCTCGTCGACGAGAACACCATCGGCGTGGTCGCCGTCCTCGGCACCACGTTCACCGGGCACAAGGACGACGTCGTCGGGATCGACGAGCTCCTGCGGGGCATCCGCGAGAAGCGGGACCTCGACATCCCGATCCACGTCGACGGCGCCAGCGGCGCGTTCGTGTGGCCCTTCCTCTACCCGGACTCCCCGTGGGACTTCCGGCTCCAGCAGGTACGGTCCATCAACGTCTCGGGACACAAGTACGGCCTGGTCTACCCGGGCATCGGCTGGCTGGTCTTCCGCGAGAAGTCCGACCTGGCCGAGGACCTCGTGTTCTACGAGAACTACCTGGGCAAGACCGACGCCACGTTCACCCTGAACTTCTCCACCGGCGCGTCGATGGTGCTCGCGCAGTACTACAACTTCGTACGCCTGGGCCGTCAGGGCTACACCTACGTCATGAAGGCGATGCAGCAGAACGCCGGGGCGCTGGCGGACAACCTGCTCAGCAGCGGCCGCTTCGAAGTGATCGGGCGCGACCTCGAACAACTGCCGCTGGTCGCCTTCCGTCTCGCCGGCAAGCACGCCTACGACGAGTCCGACATCGCCTGGCAGCTCTCGGCCGAACGGGGCTGGATGGTGCCGGCGTACACGCTCCCGCCGAACGCGGAGGGGGTGAAGATCCTGCGCGCCCTGGTCAGGGAGACCATGAGCCGCGAGCAGATCGACCGCCTGAGCCAGGACATCGCCGACGCGTGCAGCACCCTGGACGCCAAGGGCGCGGTCCACGGCAAGGAACGCACCCAGGTCAAGCGCGGCACCGGCTACTGACGTGCCCCGACCGCGCACGCACGTGAGGGGCGGGTGACGGACAGATCTCCTCTGTCC
>NZ_JBHXDQ010000126.1:0-8621 GCF_042725875.1 Streptomyces sp. NPDC127038
GTGCCGGTACATCGATGGCCGTCGCCACCGACGCCCACACCTCACCCAACGGCGACGGCCTGATGCACCGGCACGGCCCCGACCCACCCACCGGACCGACACCGCACCCGCGACGCCGCCCCCTCAGCGCAGCAGCCCCTCCAGGAAGTCGCTGCCCAGCCGCGCCACCACGCCGACGTCGAGCTGGTGCAGCACGTACCGCCCGCGCCGGCGCGTGGTGATCAGGCCCGCCTTCTTGAGAACGCCCAGGTGCCGGGATATCTCCGGCGCCGTCATGCCGTGCACCTGCGCCAGCTCGCCCGTGGTGTACGCGCTGCGCGCCAGATGGCGGCAGATACGCATCCGGACCGGGTGGGACAGGGCGCTCATCCGCAGGGTGAGCTGTTCCACGGAGGGCGGGGCGGAGAGCTCGGGGGAGCTGACCGGATAGTGCAGCACCGGCTGCCATCCGTACCGGTGCAGCACCATCAGGTGCGGGCGGCCGAGGCTGGTGGGAACGAGGAGCAGACCGCCGCCGGCCGTCACCGTGCTCCCCTCGATGAGCTTGTCCACCGTGATGATCCGCGCCGACTCGTCCAGGGACAGGGCGGAGGACACGGAGCCGAGCGCCTCGGCCAGGCCCTTGTGCCGGAGCAGATCCGTCTTGTGGCGGGCCTCCGCGGCGAGCGGGTGGCGCAGCCGGGACCAGGTCTCGGCGAAGAAGGCCTCGTCGCAGTCCTCCAGGAACTGCCGCAGCCACGCCCTGACCCCCGGCGGGTCCACCAGCAGCCGCTCGGTGAACCGCGTCTGCTGGGGTCCCCGGGACGCGGCCAGGTCCACGGCGCGCCGCTGCACCTCGGGGTCGGAGAGGGCGTGCGGTCCCTCGGTGCCGTAGGCCAGCGCGCAGGTGAACTCCAGCGCCGCGTCCACGAACTGCTCGTCGGTGAGCTTGTCCAGCAGGTCCAGGTCCTCGGCGAGCGTCGCGCCCGGCAGCGAGGCCCCGCCCGGCACGCCCGCGCACGGCAGGAACAGGTCCGAGAACGTCGTACGCCACAGGAAGTCCGCCTCGCACATCCGGTCCGCGAGATGGGGGTCGAGCCGGGCCGTCACCCCCGTCACCCAGCCCTGGAGCCCGGGGTGGTGGCCCGGCTCCGCCAGCGCGTGCAGCGCCATCCCCAGCTCGGCCAGCGGCGAGGGCACGACGGCCGTCCGCTCCGGCCGCAGCCCGCCGATGTCGATGCGCACGCTCATGTCCCCATGGTGCACCCCGCCACCGACAGCGGCCGCCGTCGATTGACGGCCACCGTCAATCGACGGGACAGCCGCTGTGATCAGGCGCAACCTGGGACGACCGGGGCGGTTCGCGCGGGGCCCTCGGATCCCATCCCTCTCCCGAGAGGCGGTCGGCCATGAGCATCACCCAGCAGTACCTCCTGGACAGCTACCGGGCTTCGCAGCACGGGGAGGCCGCTCCTCCGGCACCCGGCAGCCACGACTGGGAGACGGCCCGCGAGCTGCGCGACCACCGCAGGTTCCGGGCCGTCCTGGCCGGACGTCCGGCCCGCGGCCGGATGCGCGGGGCCCTGAGCCGATGGCTGCACGGGGCGCACCGCCACCGCCGGCCGCTCCACTGAGAGGCCCGCGCCCGCGCCTCCCGGGCCCGCAGCCGCGCCTCCCGGGCCCGCGGCCTGGTCTCCCGGGCCCGCGAGCGGGCCCGGCGCTACCCGGCGTCCCGGTCCGGCAGCAGCTCCACGAACGCGCGGACCGCCGCCCTCACGTCGTCCGCCGTCCACTCCAGAGCCGGCTGCGCCACCGTGACCTCGGTGTACGCGAGTCCGGGGCCGCCCCGGTTCCAGCCCTGGGCGAACAGGCCCGTGCCGGTCTCCTCGACGTGCCGCAGGGCCGCGTCCGAGAGGACGTCCGGCTCGTACGGGAGCCAGACCTGGAACTGGTGGGTGTGCGGCTCCTCCGGGTGGACCCGCGCCCAGGGGACCCCCGCCTCGGCGAATCCCTCGCGCAGGGCGCCGGCCACCACCCGCGCGTGGGCGACGTACTCCGGCAGCCGGGGCAGCTCCCGCTCCAGGCCGATCAGCGCCGACAGGACCGTCGGGAACTGCTGGATGATCATGCCGCCGTACCGGTGCCGCCAGGTCTTCGCCTCGTCCACGAGCGTCCTCGGTCCCGCGACGGCGGCACCGCCGAACCCGCCGAGCGACTTGTAGAACGAGACGTACACGCTGTCCGCGAGGCCGGCGATCTCCTCCAGGGTGCGGCCGAAGTGCGGGGTGCACTCCCACAGCCGGGCCCCGTCGATGTGCACCACCGCGTCCCGTTCCCGGGCCGCCTCAACCACCTCGGTGAGCTCCTCCCAGGTGGGCAGGACGAAACCGGCGTCCCTCAGCGGCAGCTCCAGCAGCAGCGCGCCGAACGGCTCGGGGAAGTCGCGTACCTCCTCGGCCGTCGGCATCCGGGGCTCGCTCGTCAGACGGACCGGGCGCAGGCCGCTGACCTGGCTGAACGCCTGCCGCTCATGGACTTCCGGATGGCTGAGGCCGTGCAGGGCCACGGTCGGGTTCCCGGTCCGGCCCGCCCAGCAGCGCAGCACGACCTGCTGGGCCATGGTCCCCGTCGGGAAGAAGACCGCCGCCTCCGTGCCGAGCAGCTCGGCGACCCGCTCCTCCAGGGTCTCGACGACGCCGTCGCCGTACATGTCGATCCGCTCGTCGAGGTCGCACACGTCACCGGCGCCCTCGCTCAGCCAGTCGAGGCGCTCGCGGAGCGTCTGCTGGAAGCTTGGCCGCCACAGGACCCGCCGGGCCGCCTTCCAGGCCGCCACGCGCCGCTCGAACCGCTCCTTGGGGGACAGCTCCGCCGCCCCGTCTTCCTCCGCGGACTCCGCACCGCTTCGTGCCGTCGTATCGCTCATCCCAGGATCATGTCCCGGGCGGGCCCGCCCGGTCACCTCCAATTCCGCACGCCGGTGACCTGTGGAAATCCCGTTCACCCGGTCAGGTTCCGCACCGGCGTCACGGCGCGCGGAAACCCACAGCCTGTGGATGGCCGAACGGCCCTTTGGCCAATCGCGTTAACATGACGAGAAATCGTCCGGTACCCCGAGCGGACTGGAACGGAAGGCCGCCGTCGAGTGAGTACACATCCCCAGCCAGAGCCCAAGGACCGCCCCGCGCGGCTGACCGTCGGCGTCGTCGGCGCCGGACGTGTCGGACCCGCGCTCGCCGCGGCGCTCCAGCTCGCCGGACACCGCCCGGTGGCCGTCTCCGGCGTCTCCGACGCCTCCCGGCGGCGGGCCGCGCAGCTCCTGCCCGACGTTCCGCTGATGTCCCCGGCGGAGGTCCTCCAGAGCGCCGACCTCGTGCTGCTCACCGTCCCCGACGACGCGCTCCCCGCGCTCGTCGAGGGACTCGCCGAGACGGGCGCCGTCCGGCCCGGACAGCTGCTGGTGCACACCTCGGGACGGTACGGCGCGCGCGTGCTCGACCCCGCCCTTCGCGCGGGCGCGCTGCCGCTGGCCCTGCACCCCGCGATGACGTTCACCGGCACCGCCGTCGACGTCCAGCGGCTCGTCGGCTGCTCCTTCGGGGTCACCGCCCCCGAGCAGCTGCGGCTGGCCGCCGAGGCCCTGGTGATCGAGATGGGCGGCGAGCCCGAGTGGATCGCCGAGGAGTCCCGGCCGCTCTACCACGCGGCCCTCGCACTGGGTGCCAACCACCTCGTGACCCTGGTCGCCGAGTCGATGGAACTGCTGCGCACCGCCGGTGTCGCCGCCCCCGACCGCATGCTCGGACCGCTCCTCGGCGCCGCCCTGGACAACGCCCTCAGGTCCGGCGACGCGGCCCTGACCGGACCCGTCGCGCGCGGGGACGCCGGCACGGTCGCGGCCCACGTCGCCGAACTGCGCCGGCACGCCCCCGGGACCGTCGCCGGCTATCTGGCGATGGCCCGCGCGACCGCCGACCGCGCGCTCGCGCACGGACTGCTCAAGCCGGAACTCGCCGAGGACCTCCTGGGGGTACTCGCCGCCGGGACGGACGCGACCCAGGGGACCGAGGGAGACACCCGATGACCACCGCGCTGCTGCGCACCGCCGGCGAACTGTCCGCGCGGGCCCGTACCGGCCGCAGAGCCGTCGTGATGACCATGGGCGCCCTGCACGAGGGCCACGCCACCTTGATCCGTGCCGCCCGCGAGATCGCGGGAGACACCGGCGAGGTGGTCGTCACCGTCTTCGTGAACCCGCTCCAGTTCGGGCGGGGCGAGGACCTCGACCGCTACCCCCGCACCCTCGACGCCGACCTGAAGATCGCCGAACAGGCGGGAGCGGACGCCGTGTTCGCCCCCTCCGTCGACGAGGTCTACCCCGGCGGCGAGCCGCAGGTCCGGATCTCCGCCGGCCCCATGGGCGAGCGCCTGGAGGGCTCGGTGCGCCCCGGCCACTTCGACGGCATGCTCACCGTCGTCGCCAAGCTGCTGCACCTGACCCGCCCCGACGTGGCCCTGTTCGGCCAGAAGGACGCCCAGCAGCTGGCCCTCATCCGGCGCATGGCACGCGACCTGAACTTCGGCGTGGAGATCGTCGGCGTCCCCACCGTGCGCGAGGAGGACGGGCTCGCCCTCTCCAGCCGCAACCGCTACCTCTCGGCCGAGGAACGGCGCACCGCGCTCGCCCTCTCCCAGGCCCTGTTCGCCGGCCGCGACCGGCACGCCGCCCAGGAGGCGCTCCGCGCGCGAGCCCTGGAGGTGCCCGCCACGCGCGCGCGTGCCGAGGCCCTCAGCGCCCTGGGCGAGTCCCGGGCCGCGGCCGACGCGCACGCCGTCGCCAAGGCGGTCCCCGGCTGGCCCGGCGGCGTCCGCGCGGCGGCCCGGCTGGTCCTGGACGAGGCGGCCCGTATGACGCCGCCGCTGGTCCTGGACTACCTCGCGCTCGTCGACCCCGACGACTTCACCGAGATCGCGGACGACCACACCGGCGAGGCGGTCCTCGCCGTCGCCGCCCGGGTCGGGACGACCCGGCTGATCGACAACCTTCCTCTCACCTTCGGAGCGGCCTCGTGACCGGCAAAGGCACAGGTTCAGACACCGCCAACGGCACCGGCATACGCCTGCACGCGCCCGCCCCCGGCTGGGCCCTGACCGCGGACGTCGTGGTCGTCGGCTCCGGCGTCGCCGGGCTCACGGCCGCACTGCGCTGCGAGGCCGCGGGACTGCGGACCGTCGTCGTCACCAAGGCGCGCCTGGACGACGGCTCCACCCGCTGGGCCCAGGGCGGCATCGCCGCTGCGCTCGGCGAGGGCGACACCCCCGAGCAGCACCTCGACGACACCCTCGTCGCGGGCGCGGGCCTGTGCGACGAGGAGGCCGTGCGCATCCTCGTCACCGAGGGCCCCGGCGCGGTCCGCCGGCTCATCGAGACCGGCGCCCACTTCGACGAGTCCTCCGAGGGCGACCTCGAACTCACCCGCGAGGGCGGGCACCACCGCCGCCGCATCGCGCACGCGGGCGGCGACGCGACCGGCGCCGAGATCTCCCGGGCCCTCGTCGAGGCGGTCCGCGCGCGCGGCCTGCGCACGGTCGAGAACGCGCTCGTCCTGGACCTCCTCACGGACGCCGAGGGCCGCACCGCGGGCGTGACCCTGCACGTCATGGGAGAGGGCCAGCACGACGGCGTGGGTGCCGTCCACGCCCCCGCCGTGGTCCTCGCGACCGGCGGCATGGGCCAGGTCTACTCCGCGACCACCAACCCGTCCGTCTCCACCGGCGACGGCGTGGCCCTCGCCCTGCGCGCGGGCGCCGAGGTCTCCGACCTCGAATTCGTCCAGTTCCACCCGACCGTGCTCTTCCTCGGAGCCGACGCCGAGGGCCAGCAGCCGCTGGTCTCCGAGGCGGTACGCGGCGAGGGCGCCCACCTGGTCGACGCCGACGGCGTGCGCTTCATGGTGGGGCAGCACGAGCTGGCCGAGCTGGCGCCCCGGGACATCGTCGCCAAGGGCATCACGCGCCGCATGCTGGAGCAGGACGCCGAGCACATGTACCTCGACGCCCGGCACTTCGGCGCCGCCATGTGGGAGCACCGCTTCCCCACGATCCTGGCCGCCTGCCGGGCCAACGGCATCGACCCGGTGACCGAGCCCGTCCCGGTCGCCCCGGCCGCCCACTACGCCTCCGGAGGCGTCCGCACCGACGCCCGGGGCCGCACCACGGTTCCCGGCCTCTACGCGTGCGGCGAGGTCGCCTGCACGGGCGTCCACGGCGCCAACCGGCTCGCCTCCAACTCGCTGCTCGAAGGCCTCGTCTACGCCGAGCGCATCGCCGCCGACATCGCGGCCGGCCACGCCGAGGACGGCCTCCACGCGCGCGTGCCCCAGCCCGTACCGCACCCCGAGACGCCCGCGCACCCGCTGCTCGCCCCCGAGAGCCGCTTCGCGATCCAGCGGATCATGACCGGCGGCGCCGGGGTGCTGCGTTCCGCCGCGTCCCTGCGGACCGCGGCCGAGCAGCTCCAGCGGCTGCACACCGACGCCCGGGACGCCCTCGACGAGAACGGCAAGACCTCCGAGCCCGGCGTCGACACCTGGGAGGCCACCAACCTCCTGTGCGTGGCCCGCGTCCTGGTCGCCGCCGCCCTGCTCCGCGAGGAGACCCGCGGCTGCCACTGGCGCGAGGACCACGCCGACCGGGACGACGAGCGGTGGCGCCGCCACATCGTCGTACGGCTGAATCCCGACCGGACCCTCGCCGTCCGCCCCACCGATACCGCAGACTTCCCCCCGACGTCCCGGCAGCCCCACGCGGCGCCCCAGTCCCGTCCCCAGGAGCAGTGACCGAAGTGACCACCCACGACCTTCCCCTCGCCGAGAGCGGTGGCTGCGGCGACGGCTGCGGCTGCGGCGCAGACATGGACGAGGCGTACATGGAGTGCGGCCTCGACCCCGCTCTCGCCCAGCTCCTCGCCGACGCCGGGCTCGACCCCCTGGAGGTCGAGGACATCGCGAACGTGGCGATCCAGGAGGACCTCGACCACGGGGTGGACGTGACGACGGTCGCGACCATCCCCGAGGACGCCGTCTCCACGGCGGACTTCACCGCCCGGGACGCGGGCGTCGTCGCCGGCCTGCGCGTCGCCGAGGCCGTCCTGTCCGTGGTCTGCACCGACGAGTTCGAGGTCGAGCGGCACGTCGAGGACGGCGACGCCGTCGAGGCCGGCCAGAAGCTGCTCAGCGTCACCACGCGCACCCGCGACCTGCTGACCGCCGAACGCAGCGCCCTCAACCTCCTGTGCCGCCTGTCCGGCATCGCGACCGCCACGCGCGCGTGGGCGGACGCCCTGGAGGGCACCGGGACGCACGTGCGGGACACCCGCAAGACCACCCCGGGCCTGCGCTCCCTGGAGAAGTTCGCGGTGCGCTGCGGCGGCGGCGTCAACCACCGCATGTCGCTGTCCGACGCGGCGCTCGTCAAGGACAACCACGTGGTCGCCGCCGGCGGCGTGGCCGAGGCCTTCGCGGCCGTACGGGAGATGTTCCCGGAGGTCCCGGTCGAGGTCGAGGTCGACACCCTGCACCAGCTGCGCGACGTCGTGGACGCGGGCGCCGACCTGATCCTTCTGGACAACTTCACGCCGGTGGAGTGTGAGGAGGCGGTCGCCCTCGTCGCGGGCCGGGCCCTGCTGGAGGCGTCCGGCCGGCTCACCCTCGCCAACGCCGGGGCCTACGCCAAGACGGGCGTCGACTTCCTGGCGGTGGGCGCGCTCACGCACTCCGCCCCGATCCTCGACATCGGCCTCGACCTGCGAGCGGCGGAGTAACCCCGGCCATGCTGCTGACCATCGACGTAGGCAACACGCACACGGTCCTCGGCCTCTTCGACGGGGAGGAGATCGTCGAGCACTGGCGCATCTCCACCGACTCGCGCCGCACCGCCGACGAACTCGCCGTCCTGCTCCAGGGCCTCATGGGCATGCACCCGCTGCTCGGCGAGGAGCTCGGCGACGGCATCGACGGCATCGCGATCTGCGCGACCGTGCCGTCCGTGCTGCACGAGCTGCGCGAGGTGACGCGGCGCTACTACGGCGATGTCCCCGCCGTCCTCGTCGAGCCCGGCGTCAAGACGGGCGTGCCGATCCTCACGGACAACCCCAAGGAGGTCGGCGCCGACCGGATCATCAACGCCGTCGCGGCCGTCGAGCTGTACGGGGGACCGGCGATCGTCGTCGACTTCGGCACGGCCACCACCTTCGACGCGGTCAGCGCGCGGGGCGAGTACATCGGCGGTGTGATCGCCCCCGGCATCGAGATCTCCGTCGAGGCGCTCGGCGTCAAGGGCGCGCAGCTGCGGAAGATCGAGGTGGCCCGGCCGCGCGCGGTGATCGGCAAGAACACCGTCGAGGCGATGCAGTCCGGCATCATCTACGGGTTCGCGGGCCAGGTCGACGGTGTCGTGAACCGGATGGCGCGCGAGCTCGCCGACGACCCCGAGGACGTCACCGTCATCGCCACCGGCGGGCTGGCGCCGATGGTCCTGGGCGAGTCCTCGGTGATCGACGAGCACGAGCCGTGGCTGACGCTGATCGGGCTGCGTCTGGTCTACGAGCGGAACGTCTCGCGCATGTGAGGTGCCGCCCGTGT
>NZ_JBHXDQ010000127.1:0-8461 GCF_042725875.1 Streptomyces sp. NPDC127038
CACCGCACCCACCCCCAACGCACGTCGGCCTCCACGACCCCAACCAGGTCGTGAAGGCCGACGTCACGCCGCGCCTTGAATTCGCCAACAGCGTCGAGCCATCCCGGCGGGGCGCTTTCTGCCTGCATTCCTGTCCGACCGGACGTGGGACGTCTCCGAGGCGGTCTCGGTCAGTCGGTGTCGGTGGCGGCCAGCACCGCGATCTCCTGACCGCCGGACCGCAGTACCGCGATGGCAAGATCCCACGCGACTTCGTGGAACCACACAGCCGAGGTGTCGGCACGGAACCAGCTTGCCCGTCGCACGAGTTCAGCCGTGTGCGCGATCGGGGCGTCCGCCGGAGCTCCGGTCAAGCCGCCGAGGGAGCGCCAGGTGGCAAGCCTTCCGTACGCGCCGTGGAGGCCAGGGCCGTAGGCCGATCCACGCACGGCGGCAGTGAGCAGGACCCGGAGCACCGAGTCCGGAGTGGACGGGTACAGCCGCGCCGGGGCCTGGTCCGCCGGCCAGGGAATGAGCGGCAGGAGCGCGAACGCGGCCGGCATGTCCTCCTCCGCCACTGGATCCGGTGACCAGAACTCCTGCGCAGCGATCTCGCCATTGGACTGGGTGCGCCAGTGCTGCACGGCCGCACTCATGGCCTCGGCCGACACCGGACCGCCGACCTCCGTCATCTCGATGCCGGCCACACGCAGACGCATCGACGGCGTGGCGTGCAGTTCAGGCGCATCGAAGGACAGCAAAGGCGTGGGGGGCACTGTCCAGGCCCAGTCGGCCGCCGCACCCGGCGGACGCCTCAGCCCGTGTTCCTCGGTCAAGAGACTCAGCGGCAGCGCTGCGAGGGGGTGTCCCGTGGTTATGAGCGTCTCCGCGAAGGAACGGAGCGCGGGACAGTCCGCCACCTCATCCGAAACGAGCACCAGTTCATGGAGAAGGCACGCCAGGAATTCACGTGAATGCACCGCCTCGGTTTCCCCGGTGAAGGCCGATCGCGCAATGTCCTCAATGCGGTGGCCGTGGGCGACGAGCGAGGCAAGGCGCCGCTCGGCCGCAATCCGCTCGGGGCCACGCGCGTGAGGCGAGGCGGGCACACGCAGCAGGGTACGCAGGCTTTCCACGCCCGGGTGCGCGGCCAGGACGCGGAGAACGTGATCAAGGATCGCTTCGCAGCTCGCCGAGGGGGCCTGCCCGGCGGCGGCTTGAGCGGCGAGCTCCGCACCGAGGTCACCCACCCAGTCGAACTCACCCGCGGAGACACGGGAGTCGACCTCCGCACGCAACGCGAAGATGTCTGCACCACTGGCTTCGTTCAGGGCCGCCACCGTTCGGGAGATGTCCTTGCCCATGTCGCGGATATTCCTCACTTTTGGTTCTTGTGCGAACAGGCTTGGCCGGAACCGGCGACGGTTCCGGCCAAGCCTGACTACTGATCCCTAGGGCCGGGCGATGGGATAGGCGCTGAGTATGCGGTTGGTGGCGGGGTCGACCGCCATCCGTACATATTCCTCGCCATTCGTTCCGATCTCCCTGTCCATGGGAATGGTGAACTGAAATGCGTCGTTGGGATCCCTGATGGCCTGGGACCTCCTGGACCACGCCTCGTCCACCAGGTCCAGAACCCTGTTCGGGTTGTTCTCGGCGAACACAGTATGCGTTGCCCTATTCGGGTTCGAGACACTGTGAGCGAGAACGTGATCCACCTTCCCAGGTCCATAGACAAGGCCACCCGGCGACATGAGGTCGCCGTTCCCTATGTCCGCGAAGAAGATCGGGCAGAACGAATCACTGTTGTGCACCAGTACCGGCGTGGAACCTGCGAGCACATAGTAGGTGTGCAGTTCCTCGACGGTGAGGTTGTACATGTCCGCGGCACCAGGCCGCCGCAGCACATCGACGACCGTGACTCGCTCGTCATCGGCGGTGATGAGGTCATGGCCGGGCACGAGGTCACCGGCACCGGTCCACGCATGAGTGGTTTCGTCCCAGAAGGGATGAGCGGCGGTGGTGTGGAGGGTGACAGTCCGGCCGCCCCGCTCCCGGACGGCGAGATCAAGGAGGTCGTTGTCGCGATGGACAAGGCGGGCGACCACCTTGCGCGGACCCTTGTGCCGGCCGGTCCCCGGGTCGGCGGCTTCGACCTCGTCACCCGGCTCGATCTTGCCGATCGCCTTGGTGCGCCCGTTCTTCATGAGCACTTTGGTGGTCGGCGTGAAGCTGCAGAGTGCTCTTTGGAGCCGAAGCAGCATGCGGGCGATGCGTGACGTCCCGCGGGCCACGACCGGAATCTCGCCCCCACCATAGGGCTGGGACATCACTTCACCGATGACGTCGCACTTGTCCCGGTTGTTGTTGACCATGCACTGGTACGCGGGCTCGATGATGGTCATGTCGCCGAGCGCGGACAGGAACTGCTTGTCGAGTTCCTTGCTGGCATCCATCTCCGCCTGGGTGAAACAGCTCAGGGCGAGCGGAGTGTAGACGGTCACGTAGGGGTTGTAGCGGCACTGGTTCGCGGTGAAGAAGTAGTCGTAGAGCTTCTTGGCCTCCTTCTTCCGCTTCTTCGCGAAGTACTCCTGGGTTTCCCGGTTGGCCTTGTCGCCTCTTTCCTTGTTCTTCTTGATGCAGGCCGCTTTGCAGGTGTTGGTGTTGTCCTTCCTGCCGCACAGTTCCGGGTTGACGTCGCACTTGGTGCGGCCGGTCGGGTCGCTGAAGGTGACCGGGTTGTTCTCGGTGTAGCTGTAGCCGTTCATCTGCTGCGGGTCGGCCGTGCTCATGACCGGGTCGACGCTGAGGAAGCGGCCGGTGTCCGGGTCGTACTCGCGGGCGCCGAGGTGGGTGAGGCCCGTCGAGACGTCCTGGGTGCCGCCGATGAAGCCCTTCTGGCCGGGCCAGGAGGTCGGGGCCATGCCGCGCGGGGCTCCGAACGGGGTGGAGCGACGCTGTTGCATCGACAGGTCGGCCGCGCTCACGGCGAGTTCCGAGGTGCCGTGGTGATCGCCGAGGAGGAACGAGAGTTTGCCGTCGTCGGTACGGATGGCCTGGTTGCCGCCGCCGAGGTCGTAGTAACGGGTGGCCTTGGGAGTGCTGCCGGAGGCCTTGGCGAGGGTGATCTCGGTGGAGCCGAGGTAGAGGGTGGTCTCGGTGTCGGTGCGCTGGATCAGGCGGTTGCCGTCGGCGTCGTACACGTACGACGTGCTCTTGGCACCCTGGGTGACCTTCGCCAGGTAACTCTCGGCGTCCCAGTCGAGGACCTGCTTGTCACCGCCGACGGTCCGGGTCTGGGTGTTGCCGATCCCGTCGTAGGTGTACGAGTCGACGGCGGTGGCGTTCGGGGTGGTGGTGGTGACGGTGAGGAGCCCGTGCGGGCGGACGGCCTTGGCGTCGGGGTAGGCGTACTCGCGGGTGACGTCCTTGGCCGCGTCGCCCGTCGAGTCGTGGAGGGTCTCGGTGTGCCGGTTACCGGTGACGTCGTAGGTGTAGGACGTCCAGTAGGGGGCCGGGCCACCGAGCAGCGAGCCGCTGGGGGTCGTGGAACAACCCGTGGCGCCCTGGGCCCAGGCCTCGGTGAGGCGAGTGAGGTAGTCGTACCGGAAGCACTGGTTGTCGGTGCCGTCGCGGGAAACGTCGCTGATGGAGGTGACGTTGCCGGCTTCGTCGTAGCCGTAGGTGGAGGACTTGTCGACACCGGGCACGCCCTCGCGGTCGACCCGCGAGTTGTCCAGGCGCTGGGTGCCCCACTGGTAGGTGTTGGTGACCTGGGTCTTCTTGGCGCCGCTCTGGTAGGTGAAC
This sequence comes from Streptomyces sp. NPDC127038, assembly GCF_042725875.1. Lineage (NCBI taxonomy): Bacteria > Bacillati > Actinomycetota > Actinomycetes > Kitasatosporales > Streptomycetaceae > Streptomyces > Streptomyces sp. NPDC127038. The sequence goes on from NZ_JBHXDQ010000127.1 coordinate 3,787, forward strand.
TGGAGCGGCTTGCCCGTGTAGCTGTAGGAGGTGTTGGTGGTGTAGGTGACGCCGCCGGTACCGGTGAGGGCGACCGGTCGCATCAGGTCGTCGTAGGTGGGGGTGATGACGTCCGCGGCGAGGCTGCCGGCGGCCGGGTAGCTGCTCGACTGCACGGTGCCGTCGGTGTTGTACTTGATGTTCGACTGGTAGGAGCCGGCCAGCGCGCCGTTCTCGGTCGTCGCCGGGATGCTGATGGTGCTCCGGTTGACCCGGTAGAGCGAGTCGTAGATGTTGAACGTCGTGGTGTAGGCGTTGCCGCTCGCCCCACCGATGTAGCGGGTCACCGAGGCCGGCTGCCCCTCGGCTCCGGACGGGTCCCAGGTGCGCTTGGTGAGCAGCGGACCACTCGCGTCGCCGTCGTGGACCTCCAGCTCACGGCCGAGGTCGTCGTAGACGTGGGTGATCGTCTGCTTCGGGGTCCGGTCGTCGGTGGTGGAGATCAGCTGGTTGCGGTCGTCGAAGGCGTAGGTCGTGTCGCCCTTGTCGGGGTCGTGGACCGTCTTCGGGTTGCCACGTTGGTCGTAGGTGTAGGTCCACCGGTTGCCTGCCGGGTCCGTCATCGCGGTGATCCGGTCGACCGGGTCGTAGTCGTAGTGGGTGGTGTCCGCCGCGCCGGTGGGCGTGGCTCCCTTGTACTGCAGCAGGTCGGTGGTGCGACCCCTGGCGTCGGTGATCGTGGTGGTGGCCGTGCCGCCTGCCGGCGGGGTGACCGAGGTGCGGTCGCCGCCGTAGCTGGTGCTGGTGGTGGCCAGCACCTTGCCGCCGTCGCCGTTGCCCGCCACCTGCTGGGATTTCACGACGCGGCCCATGCCGTCGTAGGTGTTCCAGGTCTGGGTCTCCACCGCCAGCGCGTCGTCGAGCTTGAGCAGGTCGGTGGAGGGGGCCGCGGTGTTGTAGTACGGCGCGAACTCCTTCGCCGTCAGACCGCGCTCGTCGTAGAAGGTGTCGCTGACCAGCCGTCCGCCGCCCGGGCCGGGTGCCTGGCTCTGCCGGGCCCGCAGGAAGCCGTCGTACAGCACGTACGAGGCCCGCTGGGAACCGTCGTTCTTCAGCGTCTTCGTCGTGACCGCGACGGGCTTGCCGTCGGCGATGGTATAGACGAACTCGTAGTTCGGGGTGTCGCTGTTGGCCTTGGAACGGTTGGGCAACCAGATCTTCAGCTTGCGGCCCAGCGCGTCATAGATGGTGTCGGAGCGCTTGGCATTGGTGTCGAGCACCGTGACCGGCAGGCCCCGCGTGGTGTCGTAGGTGGTGGTCACGGTCTGCGCCGTGGCGCTGCTGCCCGCGGTGGCGGGCGGCGTGGTCACCTTCATCGTGGTCGGGAAGCCGGTCGTGGGCGTGTAGACCGTGGTGGTGGTCCGGCCGTCGGTCCGGTCGGTGCGCACCGGCGCGGTGCCCTCGGTGGCGGTGACGGTACCCGTGATGTCCGTGCTGGTCAGCTGGCGGCCATAGGTGGTGTCGTAGGTGGCACCTGACTCCGTGTAGGTGGCCGTGGTGCCGTTGTGCGACTTCAGGGCGGTCAGCCTGGTGGGATCGCCCTTGGTGGGCGCCGCGTTGTAGGCCTGGCCGTCGTAGGCCGTGCGGACGTCGGTGATGACGTCGGCCTTGCGGTCCGGCGTGGCGTCGCACTTGACCGCGACGGTCTCCACCCGGGACGGCTTGGTCAGGATCCAGGCGGTGGTGTTGTCGACGTACGTGGTGCGGGTGCACTGGTCGTCCGTCGCCGTCGAGATGTCACCGAGGTCCTCGCTCTGCACGACCCGGCCCGCGGTGTTCTCGAAGGTGCTGGACTCGGACGTCTTCCGCCACTTCTCGCCGGCGCCGTCGTCCAGCGAGGTCCAGGTACGGGTCGCGGCGGTGCCGGTCAGGTTGGCGGTGGTGGTGCCCCAGGAACGCACGCGCTTGGCCGTCTCGTGGTGCCAGGGCGTACTGACGGTCTTCTCCAGCACCCGGCCGCCCGGACCGCTGTACTGCTCGGTCTTGTACTCGAAACCGGCCGCGGAATCGTGGTCGGTGATCGAGCCTCCGTTGTCGTCGGACACCGTCACGGACTTGGTGCCGTCGTCGGGGGACGTGCCCTTGCGGTCGCCGTCCATGCCCCGCAGGAACCAGTGATCTTCCTGCGACTTCATCCCGACCGGGTCCTGACCGCCGGTGCGCACACGGACGTGGGCGTAGCCGCGCCACTGCGACCAGGTCTTGTACTTCTCCTTGGTCAGGCCGTCGTCGTCGGTGTAGTGCCAGGCCGCGCCGTCCAGGTAGTCGTAGCGCGTGACCTGGTCGGGGGAGGACTTGGTGCGGTCGGTCTGGGTGACCGCGTCGACCACGTACTTGTTGAACCACTGCACCGACGGTTCGGCGTCACCGGACTTGGTGAAGTAGACCGGGTAGCAGCGGGTGGTGTTGGTCTGCGGGGTCGGCAGGTCGCCGGCGTCGCAGGCCGAGGAGGAATAGGCGACGTCGAGCCGGCCGCCGGACTCGTCGGCGATGGTCGACAGCCGCTCCTTGATGAAGGGGGCGGTGTCGTCACCGGCGATGTCGAGGCGGTTGGCCCGCTGGTCGTAGCCGAAGGTGACCTTCGGCAGCGTGATCGCGGGGGTGGCCGACTTGCCGGTGTGCTGGATCGAGTCCAGCAGCAGCTGGTAGTCGATGTCCGCCATGCCCCAGCGGTAGCCCAGGGCCCAGGTGTCGATCGGCGTGTAGGTGCCGTCCGACTTCAGCACGTTCGTGGTGACCGAGGACAGCTTCTTGCGGGTCCAGAAGCTGGGCGAGGCGGACTTGGTGCAGTCCTCGCCGGACTTGCAGTTCAGGTCCCAGGGGGTGTCGTACCAGTAGAACTTCTTGTCTTCGATGGTCGACGGATCGCAGGTGACCCCGGTCTCGGGCAGGCAGCGTTCGGTGTTGGAGAAGTCCACCCGGGCCAGGGCCTTGGCCGAGTAGACCGTGTCCTTGCGCAACCCGTAGTCGATGTGGTCGACGTAGCCGCCGCGGTCGTAGACCGTCTCGTCGGCGGCCTTGAAGTTGCGGGCGTAGTAGTTGGATTCCTTCTTGTAGTAGTACGCCATCGCGTTGCCGTGCACGTCGACGACGTAGTCGAGGTTCCAGCGCCACGCCTGTTGGCACCAGGAGTCCTCGAACGACGCCTGGTGGCAGGGCTCGCCGGCGTCGTCGCCGTAGACCGGGACCGTCCAGGTGGAGTCGGTGGTGTCCTTGCCGGACGCCCAGCCGGGGAGACGGTTGTATCCGAAGAAGTACTGGGTGCCGTCGGTGGTCGTCACCTTCCAGTACTCGTCGTTGCGGGCACCGTTGGAGCGGACGTCGGTGGTGGAACCGTGGACCCGCTCGACCTTGGTGCCGTCGTCGCCCTTGATCCTGAACCTGTCGGTGCCGTCCGGGATCAGCTCGCCCGCGTGACCGTTGAACGAGATCGTGGCGTTGTCGTACGCCCAGCACATGTCGCCGGGCTTCTTGCCGTCGGCGTTCTTGACGTCGTCGTCGGCGCACGGCTTGTAGCTGCGCTCCACCGAACCGGGCCACAGGGCGAAACCGTCACCGGCCCACGACGACTGGTTGTTGGTCGCCGACGTGCGGCCGTCGATGCCACCGGAGGAGTACGACAGGCCCACCGAGGGGGCGAGCTTGCCGGGCACACCCGGCACCGGCATGTCGTAGGACCAGGAGAAGCTGCCCGAGTTGAGGCTGGTCGACCAGGTCGCCGAGGCCGACAGCTCACTCGCGGCGTAGTCCCCGTGCTCGCTGGAGGTACCGCCCTCGGCGGCCGTGGTGGCTGCCAGCAGGGTCGGCGCGGCACCCACCGTGGCGGTGGCCGTGAGCGCCGTACCGCTGTTGCGCGCGTCGATCGTCCGGCCGCTGCGGCACTTCGCGCGCTCCGGGGTCGTCACGGCGCACGCGGGCAGCTGCACCAGCTTCAGCCGCGACGCGTACGCGCCGCCGTAGGTCCGCGCGAACGCGGAGGTGTCCACGCCGACGCCGACCTTGTCACCGGTGGCCGCCGGATCGCGCCGGACCGAGAACAGCAGCCCGTCGACACCGGCTTTCCGCGCCGCCTTCCGGTCCAGGACCTGGACCGTCGCGGCACCGGTCAGCGATGTGGCCTTTGCCTTGGCGGCCGGCGTGATGAGGGAGACGGGAAGGTCTCCCGCCCGCCGGGTGACCGCCTTGGCCCCCGGTTTCAGGGTGACCGTCGCCGTCCCGGCGCGCGGCCAGGCATGCCGGGGCGCCTTGGCCGGTGTCCTCGGCTCGCCCTCCGTCCCACGCGGCAACGACTTCACGCCGTGCCCGGTGAGTGCCTTCTCCGACGCCGGGATGCCCGGCATGTCGTCCGCCTGGGCAAGAGGCGTACCCGCCCCTTGCAACAAGGTACCGATCAGCACCGCCGATACGACCCCGGCGATTCTGCGCCGGGGCCATCTGCCCGCTCTCAAAATGGTTCCTCTCATCCATGTGGTGATCCGCAGCTTCCGTGCGGAGGGGGCCCTTCGCGGTTACGGGGCGGCCCGGTGGACCCGCCCCGTAGCCGTGCGCTGTTCGGGCGGGCCCGCGGCCCGGCCGTCGCCGGCCCGGCCGCGGGTCCGCGGGGTCGCCCCCCCGTGAACGACGCCGAAGGACCCGG
>NZ_JBHXDQ010000128.1:0-8357 GCF_042725875.1 Streptomyces sp. NPDC127038
GCCGCGCCCGCACCGCCCGCGCCCCCGCTCGCCGGAGCTCCGGCGCCGGCGGAGGGCGAGCCCTGCGGACCCGCTGTGCCCCCGCCGCCACCCGCGCCGCCCGCGGCGATGCTGACGGCGCCGGTGGCGACGTTGTTGACCGCGTTGAGCGCGACCGTGCCGCCGGAGGTGCCGCCGAGCGCCGCCGTCGCCGGGACGATCAGCTTGAGCAGGGCCGGGAGGGCGAACACCGCCATGATCAGCATGCCCATGCCGGCGATGGTCTGGTCGAGGTTCTTGGTGCCGTCGGTCATCGAGGTGGCCGAGTAGATGATCAGCGCGGCCGCCGGTTTGTACAGCAGCCAGGCCGCGAGCCAGCCGACGTGCTTCTTCCACCAGCCCTCGCCCCATCCGGTCATGGAGGAGACGGCGGCCAGCGGCAGGGTGCCGACGAGCATGATCATGACGCCGATGCGGATGTACATCAGACAGATCTGCACGAAGCTCGACAGCATCACCAGCAGGCCGAAGATGAGGATGAGGCCCGGCTGGTCGAGGGTCAGCACCCCGAGCATCGTCGACGCCTTGTCGCCGAGGTCGGACTTCTCGTACACGTCCTGCGCGTACAGGTCGGAGGCCTTGGTGAGCGCCTGCACCACCGGCACGGCGACCGCGCCGACGAGGATGACCTTCCACATCCCCATGAACGCCTGCTTCATCGGCTGGCCCTTGCGCTCCAGGGCCATGCGGATCGCCGCGAACAGCAGCGAGGCCACGGCCACGTAGCCGACGAGCCAGTCCACCTCCCCGTCGATCTTGGCGATGGGCCCGGAGGCGTCCCCCACGTCGACGTGCATCCACACGCCGTTGAGCGCCTTGAGCACGGCCGCGGTCGCGTCGCCGATCGCCTTGGCGAAGGCCACGACGGCACTGTCGGTGAGCTGGGTGCCGACCTCGCTGATCACACAGTCGTACACCCGCCAGGAACACGACATCTCACACCTCCCAGGTGACGAAGCCCTTGGTGCCGCTGATCTGCGACATGCCCGAATAGACGGTCCCGTCGGCGTCGGGCGCGATCTTCCAGTCGCCGTCCAGCCAGCGCAGCGTCACCGAGGCGGTGCCGTAGGCGTCCTTGCCGGGGACCCGCACGACGAACATCACGGTCGACTTCTCCTTGTCGTACGACAGGACGGTGAAGCCCGCGTAGCCGCCGCCGTCGGGCTCGCCCGAGGTCGGTCTGTCGCCCGCCGCCGTACGGCTCGCGACGAGTGCGTCGCGGCCGGCGCCGGGGACGACCTGCCGGTCGACGACCTTCCGCCAGCCCGGGTAGCTCAGATGGTCGGTGATGGAGTGGGCGGCCATGACGGAGCCCATCGGTGTGTGCGCGAAGCAGGACCAGACGGGTCCGTCGAACGTGAGCGGGCCCACCGTCCTGGAGACCGGCACCAGACCCGTGCCGTCGGCCTTCCACGTGAAGTCCTTCGGGGCCCGGGTGGGCTTGGCCTGGTCGCTGTCGTCGGTGCGGCAGCCGGCGGGGCGGGCGCCCGGCCGGCCGCCGCCCCGGTCCGGGTCCGCGGACGGGACGGGCCTGTCGTCGCCCGCCGCGTTCGCCGGTGTCCCGTGGCCCCCGCCGATCATCGTGAAGACGGCGAGCGCGAGCAGCACCAGCAGGAAGCCGGCCGACAGGATCCAGCCCCGCTGCTGCCAGAACGGCTGCTCCCACTCCCCGCTGCCCCCTTGGGACGGGCCGGAGTTCAGCATGGTTGCGCTCCCTTCGCTCGGGCTCCGACGGAGCGCCGGTCAGGCGAACACGAAGGTGACGACGGGGCCCGCGGTGGCCACCAGGACACAGCCGCCGAGCACCATGCCGAGGCGGCCCATGTGCTCCGAGCCCTCGCCGCGGCGCATCGAGATCGCCATCATCGCGCCGGTTATGAGCACACCCGCGACTCCGGCCGCGGTGCCCGCCCAGGCGAGGATGCCGAGGACGGTGTCGACCTTGCCCGTCAGCTCGCCCGGCGCGTTCCGGCTGGGGTCGGGGATCTTCCCGTCCGCCAGGTAGGCGTACCGGTGGGCCTGGGCTGCTATCGCCTTGAACATGTTTTCTCCCCGATGTGGCCGGCGGCCCGCGCGCCCGTCCTGGACGTCTGCGGAACCCGCCGGAGCTGAACGGCACTTGCTCGGTACGAGCGGTACGTGCTTGCCGCGAGCGGTACGTGAGGGCGGTGAAGATCCGTGGGACGCCCTGCGTTTCCCGGTGCACAGTGAGCTTGGCGACTTCCGTGGGCCGGGGCCAAGCGATGTGGGAGACCAGCACCTGTCGGTGACGTGTCCGTGACAGACGGGAAGAGACCGTCATGAAATACGAGGTGGGGGACCTGGAAAACAACTGAGACACCATCAGATGTGATGGTGTCTCAGAAGGCGTACGGGCGTGGGTCAGAGGACGAAACCGACGATCGGCCCCGCCGTGGCGCCGATGACACAGGCGCCGAGCACCATCAGGAACTGGTTCACGTGCTCCTCGAACTCGCCGGACTTGACGGCCAGGGCCATCCGGGAGCCCACGATCATCAGACCCGCCACCCCGGCCGCCGTGACGAGCCAGGCGAGGATGCCGAGGACGTAGTCGAGCTGCTGGGTGACCTCCGCCCGTACGGCCAGCGGGGCGGCGAGCGCGTGCAGGGCGGTCATGGCGCGGTCCTTCCCGTGAGCCGGGCCAGGGCGGCCGCCTCGCGCGGCAGCGGTACGTCGAGGTCGCCGGTGCGCCACGCGGGCATCCACGGCACCCGGTAGACGTCGATGACGGAGTTGATCACCTTGATGCGCTGGGTGAGCTGACGCGGCAGCCGGCCGGGCGCGTCCGCGACCAGCACGATGGCGTCGAGGTCGAGTCCGGGCGGGGCGTCGCCGCGGCGGAAGATGTCCAGGGTGTGCGACACGGCGTCCAGGCCCGCCGCGTGCGTACGCCCGACGAGCAGGACCGAGGCCGGTTCGCCCCGGTCGGGCCGGGGCCAGTCGCGGCCCGCGTCATGGCCGCCGAAGACCGTGGCGAGCGTGGAGGAGCCCGCCCCGCCGTGCGTGGCTATCCACGAGAACTGCCGTACGCGGGGCGTGAGTCGGGGCTCCTCCTCGGGTCGCCGCGGCGGCTGCTCCTGCGCGCCGACCGCCCCCCGTATCCATATCTCGGGCCCGCCGGGCCCGCCCGGCTCGTGCCCGCGCGGCACCCCGCCGTCCCTCCCGCGCGCGGCCCCGCCCTCGCCGGTCCGCACCGCCACCCCCTCGATCCCCTGCATGGGCCCTCTCCCCTCGTCGGTGCACCGATCCTCCCCGTGCGCGGGCGAGTTGGGTAACGGGGCGTGAGTTCCTGGGACGAGCCTGTGACGCCGCGGTGACGCGGGAATCGGGTGGGAACGGAGAGACTCGACTGCATGTACACGACCGGAACATGAGGCTGAGGGGGGCCGATGTCCAACGGGGGCGGGTCCACCATGACCTGGGTCGTCGGCGGCTGTCTGGCCGCCGTGATGATGCCGGTGGTCATGATGGTCGCGGTGAGCGGAGCGTCGAGCGAGGAGGAACCGGCACCCGGCGCGGGGGGAGGCCTGAAGGACGGTTCCGTACCGCAGAGTTACGTTCCCTGGGTGCTCAAGGCGGGCGCCATGTGCGACGTCATCAAGCCGGCCGTCATCGCCGCGCAGATCGAGGCCGAGTCGGGCTGGAACCCCGAGGCGCGCTCCCCGGTGGGGGCCGAGGGACTGTCCCAGTTCATGCCGGGGACCTGGCCGAACTGGGGCAGGGACGACGACGGCAACGGCCGGGCCTCGCCCTTCGACCCCGGTGACGCGATCATGGCCCAGGGCCGTTACGACTGCGCGCTCGCCAAGACGGTCGAGGGGTACAAGAACCGCGGCGAGGCGAGCGGCGAGACGCTCGACCTGGCGCTCGCGGCGTACAACGCGGGCCCCGGCGCGATCCACCAGTACCACGGCATGCCGCCGTACACGGAGACCCGGAACTACGTCGCCCGCATCAAGTCCCTGATACCCAAGTACGCGTCGGTCGACGATCCGCCCGGAAAGCTCCCGGCCGGGCGGGAACTGGCGATGCCGATCGCCGGCAACCCGCCCGTGACCTCGCCGTTCGGCATGCGCATGCATCCGATCCTGCACGTCTACAAGCTGCACACCGGCATCGACTTCGGCGCCGCGGCGGGTACGCCGTTCAGGGCGGCCCGGGACGGCACGGTCACCTTCGCGGGCTGGTCCAACGGATACGGCAACCGTGTGGTCATCTCGCACGGGACCATCAACGGGGACAGCATCTCGACCACGTACAACCACATGCGGAGCCTCAACGTGCACGTGGGCCAGCACGTACAGGTCGGCCAGCAGGTCGGCGAGGTGGGCTCCACCGGCTACTCGACCGGCCCGCACGCGCACTTCGAGGTCCAGCAGAACGGCAAGTACGTGGATCCGGCACCCTGGCTGGGGCTGAAGTGAGGAGGGGGGCGAGGATGAGGACGACACGGGGGACGGCGGCGGGTGCCGGAACGCGCGGCAGGAGGCTCGCCGCGCTGGCGGTCGTGACCGTCACCGGGATCCTGACGTTGACGGGCTGTGGCCTGCGGGACCATCGTGAAGACGTGGGGGTCCCGGGTTCGTCGCCCTCCGCGGTGCCGTCCGTGGCACCGAAGGCGTCCCTGCCGCCCGGCAGGCCGCTGGGCGCGGACGCACACGTCCCGAGCCCGTCGGGTGTCGACGGGACGGACGCGACGGAAGTATCGGAGGCGTGGGCGGAGGTGGCGTACGGCTATGACACGAAGTACGACTACGGTCCCCACGACGCCATGCTGCGTTCCGCCCGCTGGCTCACCCCGGCCAAGGCCGCGGCCGAACGGTCCTACCACCCCGCGAGCGGGGCGGGCGCCGAGTGGAACGCCTGGGCCGGCCACCGGGCCTGGACCACGGTGAAGGTGACCGCGGACGACGACGCCGACGGGCCCGCCGACACGGCGGTCCTCGCCTACCGCGCCCTGTTCGTGGACGGCACGGCCCACGGCCGTGACGGCTGGACGGGCACGGGTCCGCGCGCGAACGTCCACCTCAAACTCACCCGGGCGGGTGGCGGCCGTCCCTGGCACGTCGCCGAGGTGACGACCGTGGAGGCGGCCGACCCGCCACCCCTGCCGTCGCCCTCCGGGCCCGCGCTCTCGTCCCCGACCCCGTCCTCGACCACCCCTTCGTGAGGGAAGCGATGTCTCGACTCAGCCGCGAACAGAAGCGGGAACTCAAGCGGCAGCGCTCGGCGGCCGGTGCCGGTGGGCAGCCGGCCGCGGGGACGACGCCGATCGAGGTGCACGTGCCGGCGTCCGCCGACGCGGTGGCGGGGGCCGTGGCGCCCGGTGCGGCGTCGGCGCGGGGCTGTGCCACGGTCGGCGGGATGCCGGTCGTGGCCGCGCCCGGCGAGACGGTCCAGGGCGCGATCCTGAACTACCTCCACCGCCTCGCCCTGGCCACCGGCCACCCGGTCCTGGCCAGCATCCACGACGAGCGCATCGGCTACGTCGTGCCGCTCCAGGTGCACGTCGACGGCTCCAGCCGGTACACGGCCGAGCCGGTGCAGGTGGCACCGCCCGCCCAGCCCCTGGACAGCCACCCGAACCTCCCGCCCCAGACCCCCGGCCCCCACCCCGAGCTCCCGACCCACCACCCCCGGCCACAGACTCCGGACCAGCGCCGGCAGTCGCAGGCTCCGGAGCAGCGTCCGCAGTCCGGGGCTCCGGAGTACCGTCCGCAGCCGCGGGTTTCGGAGCGGGGTCCGCAGTCGCCTGTAGCGGGGCAGGGTCCGCGGTCGCAGGCTCCGGACCAGCGTCCGCAGTCCGGGGCTCCGGAGTACCGCCCGCAGCCGCAGGATTCGGAGAGGCGCCCGCAGTCGCAGGCCCCGGACCAGCGTTCGCAGCCGGCGGCCCCGGAGTACCGTCCGCAGCCGGAGGCGTCGGAGAGGCGCCCGCAGTCGCCCGTATCGGAGCAGGGACCTCGGTCCGCCGCTCCCGAGTACCGCCCGCAGTCGCAGGCTCCGGACCAGCGTCCGCAGTCCGGGGCTCCCGAATACCGCTCACAGCCGCAGGCGTCGGAGCGGGGTCCGCAGTCCGCCGCTCCCGAGTACCGCCCGCAGTCGCAGGCTCCGGACCAGCGTCCGCAGTCCGGGGCCCCGGAATACCGTCCGCAGCCGCCCGTTCAGGAGCGGCGACCGGTCGGTGACGGTTCGCAGGTGCCGGTCCAGGGGGCGCCGCGGCCGCCGGCACAGCGGCGTCCGGACGAGCAGCAGCCCGCCGCTCCGCTTCCGCCCGCTCCGGTGTCCGCCGAGGCTCCGGAACAGGCTCCGGCCGCCCCGCGCCGGGACAAGGCGACGTACGTCCTGCGTGCGGTGCCGGAACCCGGTGCGCGACCGGTTCCGGCACCGGAGAACGAGACGCCCTCCGCCCCGGCACCCGCGCCCGCGTTCCCGCCCCGGGCACAGCCCTCGCCCGAGCCGCCGCCGCGCCCGGAGTCCGCTCCGGAGCAGCGGCCCGAGCCCGCGGTGACGGCGGAGTTCGTGCCGTATCCGGTACCGGATCCGCCGGTGCCTGCCCCCGTGCGCGGTCCCGAGCCCACGGTGACCCCCGAACCCGTGCCGCAGCCCGAGTCCTCGGTGCCCTCGGGTGCCGCGCCGGCGCAGGGCCCGGCGTCCGCTCCCGCCGTCCCGGTCGAACCTGCCGCCGCCGCGGACTCCGGTCCGGTGGGCGGCGGTGCGGTCGCGGGGCCCGGCCCCGCGTCCCCGGACGAGCCCGTCGCACCCGGCACTCCCACGCCGTCCACCTTCGTGCTGCGGGCGGTGCCGGAACCGAAGCCGTTGCCCGGAGCCGCGTCGACCCGCGTCCTGCGGGCGGTGCCGGAGTCGGCGGCCCCCGCGGGCGAGTTCGGCCCGGCTCCCGGGACCGGCGCCGCCCCGGAGCCGGTGCCCGTACCCGAAGCGAAGGCCCCGGCCCCTGAGCGCAGGCCCGCTTCCGCGATGGAGGCCCTGTCCCTGCTGGGCCCGGAACCGGAGCCGGACCCCAAGCCCACTCCCGCCCGCGGCTTCGACGCCGTCGCCGAGGCGGTCCTCGGGACCGGTCCCCAGGGAGCGGCCCCGGAACAGGACCCGGCGTCGGCGTTCCTCGCGGAGCCCGTCGCGCGGATCAACGAGGCCGTGAAGATGGGCCGGATCGAGGCCGCCGCGGGAATGGCGGAGCGTGCCGTCGCGGAGGCGGCCCACTCGCTGGGCCAGGAACACCCCGAGGTCCTGAAGCTGCGCGAGCTGACCGCGTACATCGCCTACCTGGCCGGTGACGCGCTCAGGTCGTTCCATCTGTCGCTGGACCTCGCGAGGGTCCGCAGGCGCCACCGTGACACCGGGGCCGCCTACGGCAACGTGCAGAGCGCGGCCGCCGCCTGGCGTGCGGTCCGCGACCCCCTCCAGGGGCTGCACCTGGGACGCGATCTGATCGGACTGTGGACCGAGCTCGCGGCCGACGACGGCCCCGCCGCCGACGACCTCGAACAGCTGGAATCGGCCCGCACCCGCATGGTCCGCCTCGCGGAACGCGCCCGCGTCGCCGCCGCCGACAACCCGTACACCCGGGCACCCCGGGCCCACGGCGAGTGAGGAAACGGCGCCCCCGCACCGAGCCGGGGGCGCCGAGCGCCGAAGCCGAGCGCCGAAGAGGGCGCCGGGTGCCGAAGAGTGAGCGTCGGGCGCTGAAAGGGGAGCGTCGGGCGTCAGTGGACGCAGAACTCGTTCCCCTCGGGGTCCGTCATCACGACCCACGCGCCCGCCGGTTCCCTCACCTCGCGCAGCACGCTCGCGCCCAGCTCCGTCAGCCGCGCGACCTCGTCGGCGCGGCGCCCCTCGCCGGGGTGCAGGTCGAGGTGGAGCCGGTTCTTCCCCGCCTTGGGCTCGGGAACCCGCTGGAACAGCAGCCGCCGTCCCAGGCCGGTGCCGCGCTCCTCGTCGTAGGGGTCCTCGGGATGCCGTACGGCGATCAGGTCCCGGAACGCCCGACGGCCGTGGAAGTCGACGGCGGCCGCGGCCGGCAGGGCGCCGAGGCCCAGCAGCCGCTCGACGAAGGCGCTGTTGTCCTCGACCGTGTAACCGAGCGCGGCGGACCAGAAGTCCGCCTGGGCGTGCGGATCGGCGGAGTCGATGACGAGCTTCCAGTGGACGGGTGCGGGCGCGGGCTGGGGAGTCGGCGTCATGGGCCACTCATAGTGCTTGCGCGACCGGACGGGCAAGGTCACTCGCCGGGCCGGCCCCCATGTCGTACGGGAAGTCGTACGGGTCCCACGAAACGGAGG
>NZ_JBHXDQ010000129.1:0-7981 GCF_042725875.1 Streptomyces sp. NPDC127038
CTCGCCTCGAAACACAGGATGCCCGAGCGGCAAGCGGCCGCGCGCGGCCAGGCCGCCCCGCAGAGCGCTCCCGCCACCGGGACGGGGCCGTCCGCGGACTCCGTCGCGGAAGCGGGTGGGGCGCAGGGGAAGCCCGAGGCGGCCCGCGAGCACCAGCGCGCGGCCGCCGAGGCCGAGCCGTCGGCGCCCGCCGCGCCCGAGACGTCCCGCAGGGCCGTGACGGCGCCGCCGGCCCGCGCGGCGCTCCCGCCCGCCAGGCCCGCCCAGCGCTCCGGTCACTTCACCGTGCCGACCGCGGTGGCCGTCGTCCCGCAGACCGCGCCGGTGCGGCGCCCCTCGGTCGAGGGAGGGTTCGACTTCTTCGGCACGCAGAAGGAGGAGTCGGACGCCGCGATGGAGGCCGTGCAGAACGAGGACCTCGCCGACGTGGTCGGCCAGGAGGCGCTCGCCGCGCACCAGGCCGAGTCCGGGGACCGGCCCGCGGGCGAGGACCCGGAGGGCGACCGCCAGGTCATCGACCTGACCGCGCACGACGAGACCGAGCACATCGACATGACCGGGCTGCGGAGCGCGGCTTCCTGAGCCGCGCGCCCGCCCGGCGGGTCCGACGAGGAGAGGGCAGTGGCATCACGCCACTGCCCTCCGTCGTTCACGCCCCCTCGCCGGGAACCCGCGTCACCCGCCCGCGCGCAGCGAACGCCGGCCGCGCCGGCCCCGTCGGCCGGCCGGCTCTGCAAGCCCAGGCGGGGCCCCGGCTGCACCCCCAGGGCAACTTCCCCTCAGCGCCCCCGGTTCGCCCCCGCGCAGGCCATCCAGCGGTCCGTGCAGGCCATCCAGCGGCCCGCTCAGGCCATCCAGCGGTCCGGGCGGGCCTCCCTGCGGCCCGTTCGGGAGCGGTCGGCCTGCGCCTGGAGAAGCTCCGCCGCCTCCGCCGCGTCCCGCAGCCGCGCCGTGACCGTCTTCCCGGCACCGGCGTCGACATGGACGTCGGCGAGCCCCTTGAAGCGCTGCCAGGGCCCCTGCGTCAGCCGGACGCTCTGCACCTTCGCGTGCGGGACGAGCGAGAGACGGCGCCGCAGCAGCCCCTTGCACGCGGCGAACACGGTGCCGGTGACGGCGAGTCCGTACCCGCGCCACCAGAACGGCACGCACCAGCCCGCCCGGCGCGGCGGGCGGACCGGGGACGGGGGGACGGTCACACCGGGCAGCACCGCGGCGATCACGGCGTGGGCGACCTCGCGCGGAGCGACGGGCACGAGGACCGAGTTCGAGGACCCGGCCACGTCCAGCTCGACGCGCACCCATCGGCCGCGCCACAGCAGGGGTTCGACGATCCGTACGGTCTGCACGCGTCCGGGCGGCACGGTCTCGTGCGTACGGTCCAGGAGCCCGTGGTCGATGCGCAGGCCGTCGGGCGACTCGCCCACCGTCCAGTCGTACTCGGCGACGAACCGCCCCACGCTGCTCGCGCCCGCCGCGCCGAGCAGGGGCAGTCCGGTCGCGAGGACGGTCCAGGCGCTGTGCGTGGCGAGCCACAGCAGCGTGGGGACGACGAGCGCGGCGATCAGGGAGGCCCAGGTGGCTCCGGTGAGCAGCACGGAGGCGACGAGGACGCCGGGCGGCACGTGCAGCAGTTGCCGCACGGGTGCCTCGCCGACCTCGCCGACGGAGTCGGGCGCGAACCCGGCCGCCCGGGCCAGGAGTTCGGCGCGCAGCCGGCGGGCCTCGCCCTCGCCCAGAAAGGCCAGTTCGTCCTTCTCGTCCGTGCCGACGACGTCGAGCTTGAGCTTGGCGACGCCCGCGACCCGGGCCAGCAGCGGCTGGGTGATGTCGACGGCCTGGAGCCGTTCGAGCCGGATGTGCGCGGTGCGGCGGAACAACAGGCCGGTACGGATGCGCAGTTCGGTGTCGGTGACCGCGAAGTGGGTGAACCACCAGCTCAGGAAGCCGTAGAGGGCGGCACCCGGGACGATCACCGCGAGCGCGATGAGCAGCGCCGTCGTCGTGAGCCGGGTGAGCTGCTGCTGCGCCTGGCCGGGATCGTGGACGGCCCAGCCGGCGAGTACCGCGACCGGGGCCCAGGCACGCCGGAACGGGGTCACCGGGTGCAACCGCCGCTCCGGCACCGGCTTCTCCTCCCGTACGAGGCCGATGCCCTCCACGGAAGCACGGTCCTGTACGGAACCGATGCCCTCCACGGAAGCGAGGTCCCGTACGGAACCGATGCCCTCCACGGAAGCAGGCTCCTGTGCGGATCCGATGCCCTCCACGGAACCGTCCTCGGCCGGGTGCCCGGAAAGGTGCCCGGAGGAGTCCGGGGAAGCCGTGCTCACAGGCCCGCCGATCGGGCCTCGCCGAGTTCCGTCAGCCGGTCCCGCAGTCGCTCGGCCTCGGCCGGTTCGAGACCCGGGATGCGCGCGTCGGTGGCCGCGGCGGCCGTGTGCAGCTGTACGCCGGCCAGCCCGAAGTGACGTTCCAGCGGCCCGGAGGTCACCTCGACCAGCTGCATGCGTCCGTACGGCACCACGGTCTCCTCGCGCCACAGCACGCCCCGGCTGATCAGCAGGTCGTCCGCGCGTTCCGCGTACCGCCAGGAGCGCCAGTTCCGCCCCAGCATGCGCCAGCCCCACCCGGCGAGGGCGAGCGGCAGCAGGGCGAAGGCCGCCCAGCCCGGACCGGCGAACAGGGCGAGGAGCATCCCGACGACGATCGTCAGGAGTCCCGCCCACATCACCAGCAACAGTCTTCTCATACGCAGCAGCCCCGGAGGCAGCCCGGTCCAGACCGGCTCCCCCGGCGCGCTCTCCTCGGTCCGCGCGCTCCCCGTCTCCATGGAGCAAGCGTACGTACGAGAGACTGTGGCCATGACTCCCACGACGGAGACCGTGGTCGGTATCGGCGGCGCGGCCGAGAGCACCGACATGGTGCTCAACATCGGCCCCCAGCACCCCTCGACCCATGGCGTGCTGCGGCTGCGCCTGGTGCTCGACGGTGAGCGGATCCAGCACGCGGAACCGGTCATCGGCTACATGCACCGCGGCGCCGAGAAGCTCTTCGAGGCGCGCGACTACCGGCAGATCATCATGCTGGCCAACCGCCACGACTGGCTGTCGGCCTTCTCCAACGAGCTGGGCGTCGTCCTGGCCGTGGAGCGGATGCTCGGCATGGAGGTCCCCGCGCGCGCGGTGTGGACGCGCACGCTGCTCGCGGAGCTCAACCGGGTCCTCAACCACCTGATGTTCCTCGGCTCCTACCCCCTGGAGCTGGGCGGGATCACCCCGATCTTCTACGCCTTCACGGAGCGCGAGGAGCTCCAGCACGTCATGGAGGAGATCTCCGGCGGGCGGATGCACTACATGTTCAACCGCGTCGGCGGCCTCAAGGAGGACCTCCCGGCCGGATGGGCCACACGCGCGCGTGCCTGCGTCGCCGCCCTGCGCTCACGGATGGGCGTGTACGACGACCTGGTGCTCGGCAACGAGATCTTCCGGGGGCGTACGCGCGGTGTGGGTGTCCTGGCTCCCGCGGCGGTGCACGCGTACGGCGTGAGCGGCCCCATCGCGCGGGCCTCGGGCGTCGACTTCGACCTGCGCCGCGACGAGCCCTACCTCGCCTACGGGGACCTCCAGGACACCCTGAAGGTCGTCACCCGCGAGGAGGGCGACTGCCTGGCCCGCTTCGAGTGCCTCCTGGAGCAGACGCACAACGCTCTGGATCTCGCGGACGCCTGCCTCGACCGGCTGGCCGAGCTGCCGCCCGGCCCGGTCAACCAGCGTCTGCCGAAGGTCCTGAAGGCCCCCGAGGGACACACGTACGCCTGGACCGAGAACCCGCTCGGCATCAACGGCTACTACCTCGTCAGCAAGGGCGAGAAGACCCCGTACCGGCTGAAGCTGCGCTCCGCCTCGTTCAACAACATCCAGGCGCTCACCGAACTGCTGCCCGGGACCCTGGTCGCCGACATGGTGGCGATCCTCGGGTCACTGTTCTTCGTGGTCGGGGACATCGACAAGTAGGCCGTCGGTGCCGGGGCCGCCGACGAGCAGGTCTTCGGCGCCGGGGACGCCGACGGGCTGGAGCAGCCAGCCGAAGTCGCCCAGGCCGCCCGGCGCGGTCAGCTCGGCGGCCTGTCCGGCGCCCGCCAGGGCGCGCACATAGGCGGCCGGGTCCGTCGAGGCGAGCGAGAGCGGGGGGCGTGCGCCGCTCACGCCCAGCGCGCGCAGTGCCGCGCGCTGGGTGATCACGCGTCCTCCGGGCAGCGCGCACGCGTCGAGTGCCACATGGGCGGTGATGTCGCACGAACCGTCCGGCACCGGGGCCGCCTCGCGTCCCGCGCGGAAACCCGTGAGGGTCCCGAAGGGCGGACGGCCGCCGGTGAAGTGCGCGTAGTCGACGGCGACGGCGAGACCCCGGTCGAGCGCGGACACGGCGGAGGCCCAGGCGAGGTCCCGGGGGCGCCCGATCTCGGCGCGGGCGCCCTCGGCGGCCACGAGGGGCGCGCCGGCGGGAGCCTCCGCCCCCGGCGGTCGGGGGGCTTCCGCCTCCGGCCACCACCAGGTGCGCAGCCACCGGGCGTCCTCGCCGGTGACGGGCTCCCCGAGCCGCTCGGTGCCGTCGGCGCGGACGAGGACCAGCCGCGGCACACCGTCGGGGCCCGCCTCGGCGACGTCCACGGGCACGTTGTCCAGCCACTCGTTGGCGAACAGCAGCCCGGTGACCCCCCGCGGCGGTTCGTCCAGCCAGGAGATCCGCGGGTCGAGGCCCGCCGGCCGGTCCGCCCGCTCGACCGCGTACGCGCGCGTGCGCTCCGCCACACCGGAGGGGAGGGCGGCGAGGACGCCCGCGGCCAGCTCGCCGCGGCCGGCCGCCATGTCCACGAAGGCCAGCGGGTCCGGGTGGCCGAGTGCCGCGTCGAGACGGCACAGCAGCCGCGCCACGGCTCCCGCGAACAGCGGGGAGGCGTGCACGGAGGTCCGGAAGTGGCCCGCCGGGCCCTCGGGCCGGCGATAGAAGCCCGAGGGCCCGTACAGCGCCTCCTCGGCCGCCTCGCGCCATCCCCGCCACTCGCCCGCCGCCGCACGTTCCACGGGGCCAGGCTAGGGGGTGCCACCCGGTGCCCCCGGAAGGTGTCCCCGGAGCGTCCCGCGGGGACGGCATCCACCTTGGGGAGTACGACGGGCGCTCGCGGATCGGTCCTCCGGTTGACCCGGGCACACCGCGCGCCTCCCTACTCTGGGTTACGTGCAGCGCCTCTATGACCTTCTCCGCAGGTACCCGACATGGGTCGACAGCTTCTGGGCCGTCGCCCTGCTCGGGGTCTCCTGGGTGAGCATCAGCAATGTCAGCGGCGCCGCGGACGGACCGCCGTCGACGGCCGTCGCGCTCCCGATCGCGTTCGCGCTGAGCGCCGTGGTCGCGCTGCGCCGCCGGATGCCGGAGAAGATGCTGGTCCTGGCCGTGCTGGCGGGCCTGGCGCAGCTGATCCTCGACGTGCCCTCGGCACCCGCGGACTTCGCCATGCTGGTGATCATCTACACGGTCGCCGCGAACGGCGCCCGCTGGGCCTCGCGGCTCGCGCTGATCGGCGGCCTGTGCGCGGGCACCGTCGCGCAGCTGCGCTGGCCCGCGACCGAGACCAGCGGGCCGGGCGACGTCTTCATAGCGATCTTCCAGACCGTTCCGTTCGCGCTCGCCTGGGTGCTCGGCGACTCGATCCGCACCCGCCGCGCCTACCTCGCCCAGCTTGAGGAGCGCGCCGCCCGCCTGGAGAAGGAGCGCGAGGCACAGGCCAAGGTCGCGGTCGCCGCGGAACGGGCCCGGATCGCGCGCGAGCTGCACGACGTCGTCGCGCACAACGTCTCGGTCATGGTGGTGCAGGCCGACGGCGCCGCGTACGTCATGGACACCGCCCCGGAGCAGGCCAGGAAGGCGCTGGAGACCATCTCGGGGACGGGCAGGCAGGCGCTCGCCGAGATGCGCCGGCTGCTCGGTGTCCTGCGCACAGGCGAGCACCAGGAGAGCGGCGAGTACGTGCCGCAGCCCGACGTCGAGCAGCTCGACGACCTCATCGAGCAGTGCCGCACCTCGGGCCTGCCCGTGGACTTCAAGGTGGAGGGCACCCCGCGCCCCCTGCCGAGCGGGGTGGAGCTCACCGCGTACCGCATCGTCCAGGAGGCGCTGACCAACACCCGCAAGCACGGAGGCCCGAACGCGGGCGCCAGCGTGCGTCTGGTCTACTTCGACGACGGTCTCGGCCTGCTCGTCGAGGACGACGGGACGGGCGCTCCCCACGAGCTGTACGAGGAGGGCGGTGCCGACGGACAGGGCCACGGCCTGATCGGCATGCGGGAACGCGTCGGCATGGTCGGCGGCACCCTGGACGCGGGGCCGCGGCCCGGCGGGGGGTTCCGCATCAGCGCCCTGCTGCCGCTCAAAGCGGCCCACTGACACCTGTACACACCCCGGTCCCCGAGGCCGGCCAGTCCGAACGCACCCGGTCCCGACGACCGGCCCGACGAAGTGAAAGGCCCCCGATGGCGATCCGCGTGATGCTCGTCGACGACCAGGTGCTGCTGCGCACCGGCTTCCGGATGGTGCTCGCCGCCCAGCCGGACATGGAGGTCGTGGCCGAGGCGGGCGACGGCGTCGAGGCCCTCCAGGTGCTGAGCGCCACCGAGGTCGACGTGGTCCTGATGGACGTCCGCATGCCGAAGCTCGACGGGGTGGAGACCACCCGCCGCATCTGCTCGGACCCGAACCCGCCGAAGGTGCTGATCCTGACCACCTTCGACCTGGACGAGTACGCGTTCTCCGGGCTGAAGGCGGGCGCCTCCGGCTTCATGCTCAAGGACGTGCCCCCGGGCGAACTGCTCGCCGCCATCCGCTCCGTGCACAGCGGCGACGCCGTGGTCGCGCCGTCCACCACCCGCCGTCTGCTCGACCGGTTCGCGCCGCTGCTGCCCAACGCGGGCAAGGAGCCGCAGCACAAGGGCCTGGAACGGCTCACCGACCGCGAGCGCGAGGTCATGATCCTCGTCGCGCAGGGCCTGTCCAACGGGGAGATCGCGGCCCGTCTCGTCCTGTCCGAGGCCACCGTGAAGACCCACGTCGGCCGCATCCTCACCAAGCTGGGGCTGCGCGACCGGGTCCAGGTCGTCGTCCTCGCCTACGAGACGGGACTCGTCCGCGCGGGCGGGCTCGCGGGGCGTGACCGGGACGTGACCGGCGCGCACTAGGGTCTCGGCATGCTCCTGTGGATCAACGGGCCCTTCGGGGGCGGCAAGACACAGACCGCACACGAGATCCGGCGCCGGCTGCCCGGCAGCGTCGTCTGCGATCCGGAACACGCCGGGTTCGGCCTCCACCGCATGCTTCCGCCCGAACTCCGCGGTGATTTCCAGGACTTGGTGTCCTGGCGACAGGGCGTGGTCGAGGTGCTCGACCTCGCGCTCGGCGCGCGGGACGGTGTGGTCATCGCCCCGATGACGGTCACGGACCCCGGGTACTTCGGGGAGACGGTCGGGCGGCTGCGTGAACTGGGGCACGACGTACGGCACTTCACCCTGCTGGCCGAGCGGGAGACCGTCCTCCGCCGGCTGCGCGAGCGTGGCTTCGGGCATTTCGTGGGGCACGTCGCCGGGAAGGACACGCCGCTGCGGCGCGAGAGCTGGGCCGTGGACCGGCTCGACCACTGCCTGGAGCGGCTGCGTGAGCCGGAGTTCGCCGAACACCTGTGGACCGACCACACGACGGTCGCCAGGACCGCCGACCGGATAGCGGTCCTCGCCGGCCTGACCCTCACGCCGAACCGGGACGGTGCCCTGCGCGGACGCCTGAGGCGCGCCCGCACGAGCGTGCGCCACATCCGCTTCGACTGACCCTCCGAGCCCAGGGCCCCACCCCACTCCCACAACAGCCTTCTCTCGCCCCCTCCGCCCCTACCCGACCCGTACCCGGGGGGGGGGGGGGGGCCGCGGCCGCC
>NZ_JBHXDQ010000130.1:0-7207 GCF_042725875.1 Streptomyces sp. NPDC127038
CTCGCGGCCAACGCATCGTTGTAGACCACCCGGGCACAACCGAACGTACGGGCCAGCACGATGCGCTGACCCGGCGTCGGCTCGAGCCGGAAGGAGTACCGCAGATACACGCGACCAACCTAACGGCCATCACTGACAACGCCGGTCCACCCAAGGGCGAACCTGCTTTCCCTGCCCTGCTCCGCAGGAGCTTCGTTTCCTCCCCGGCCTGAAGGCCGGGGTATCCACGAAGGAAACCTGATGAACCACCCGGGATGCGGGGCGGTGTATCGCTGACAGCGGTGCGAGGGCTTCCCGTGGCAGAACTCCTCAGGCGCCTGAGGGCGCGGGAGGAAGAAATGGCGGTTCCTGTCCGGAACCGGGATTTCGACCTCACCACGGATGCCGCAACGCTGAGCCCCTGTACGTACGGGACGTCCGGCGAGTGGAGTTACGTCCTGGAGAGTTCGGGCTCGTCCACATGGTATGAGCGGTGGTTCTGCGACGATCCTGCAGTAAAGCCGCTTCCTAGGGATGAGTTGGTGTGCCTCAACCCGAACATCGCGGTTCAGCCCTGCTGGCTCGCCTACGCTCCGGGCTGCGATGGCGCCATGTGGTTCACCGAGTTCGGCGAAAGCCCATTGCGCAGTCGGAAAGCGGATACCACCGGGAAGGTGGCGGCCCTAGACGCGGCGCTGCGAGCCGCCGACGCGGTGAACCCCGGACCGCCTGAGTTCGACCGCAGGCCGGAGTGGGTGAAGTTCGTCGACGAACACCACGGCGGTGTGCCCGCCGTGGTGTGGCAGGCCGTGGGCGACTGCCTCGGCATTCGCGTTCCACGGGCGGACATCGAAAAGGGGAATCTGCCGATCGCTCTGTTGGACGACCAGCCTCTCGGCTGGCGACGCAACTGAAGGAAGCCTCCCCGGAGCGGGGAGGCTTCCTTCAGTCGGTCGCTTTGGGGTGGCCGACGCCGGCATAGACGAGATACACCTTCTGGGCTTCCTCGTCTACGAGGTACCAGAGGCGGCCTCCCCCAGTGACTTCGATCTGCCACTGGGGCAGCCGCTTCCCGCCTCGATCGACGTGCGACAGGTTGTACTTGAGCTGATGGTGCCGCTCGGTCTGCTGTGCCGGAGCAGGGTCGGTGCGCATCTGCGCCCACGCTTTGGCAGCATTCCCCGGAGCCTTGCTGCAGACCTCGCGCCAGCCGTCGACGGCCGGTGAGCTGCCGTAGCGGACGTCGTACTCCCCCCTGGGCCGGTGGTGGAGCTACCGGATCCCCCTTCTTCGGACTCACTCGCCGGACACCTCGGGCGCCTCGACCGGACCAAAGTCTCCGTCGGGCGACTTAAGGAGCGCCTCGCGCAGCTCCGGGTCCGCGTACACCTCGGCAGTCGACTTCCATGCTGCAACGACCGGCGCGAGTAGCGCCACGTTGTCCAGGTCAACGGCCGCACGGGCTGTATCCACGAACTCGACGAGGAACTCGCGGACGGCCGGCTCGGGCAGGAAACGCACCCAAGGGAATGCGTCTGGGAAGACGTGCGTAAGGATCTCCACGACCTGCGGATCGCTCTTCATCATGGCAACGAAGAGTCGGGTGGTGGAGTCGACAACCTGCACGACCTCTTCGGCGCGCGCTGCGGTGGTCAGGTAGAGGTCTTCGTCGTCGCGGCGATGCAGGGTAATCCCCCGCCGTGCGGAGCCCTGCATGCGCGCAATGGTGTCCTTGGGCTTCTGCAGAAGCTCCGAGAGGTTAGCTTCAGCGGGCATGGCGGTCATGACTTCAAAACTACTTCAGAAGTCTGGATGGCGCGCCAGCCATTCTGGGCGAGGTCCTCGCGGGCACGCTCTGCGAGCTCGTCGGCCTCGGCGTCCAGGACCTGGCGGCCGCCGGGGTCACCCTCACCCGGCTGACCGGCCCCCGCACCCCCAGGGCCCCGCTCTCGCACACGCACGGGAGGCACAACGGCGGTAGGCACCACCGGGGACGGGAGCACCGACGCCAGGCGCACCAGCCACAGGAGCAGCGGGGGCGTGAGCACCGGGGCGGGTGCCTCACTATCCTGGGCTGTCGTGACCGGCTCTGTGCGGCTTCCGCTGCTGTTCCTCGACGTCGACGGACCGCTGATCCCGTTCGGCGCGGAGCCACCGCACTACCCGACGTACGCGCTCGGCCCCGATCCGCGGGGCGCCGCCGCGAACCCGCTCCTGACCAGGATCGATCCCCGGCACGGGGCCAGGCTGACCGCGCTCGCCTGCGAGCTGGTCTGGGCCACGACGTGGACGGACGAGGCGAACGAGTGCATCGCTCCCCTGCTCGGTCTTGAGCCGCTGGCCGTGGTCCGCTGGCCGGAGCCGTCGGACATCGACGACCAGGACGAACGCGACGGACTGCACTGGAAGACCCGCACCCTGGTCGACCGGGCCGCGGGACGGCCGTTCGTCTGGGTCGACGACGAGCTCACTGCCACGGACCGGACCTGGGTCACCGCCCACCACGGCCCCCACGCCCTGCTCCACCACGTCGACCCCCGCCACGGCCTCACCGCCGACGACTACACGACACTCACCTCGTGGCTGCGGCAACAGTCCGAGAGCGGCCGCACCTGACCAGAACGTCCCGGCCGGGCGGGCAGGGCGCCCAGGCCGTCCCTTTCGGACCTTGCCGGTGGGCAGGATCTGAGGGAGCCGGTCCAGACCGGGTGCTGTCGGTGGGGTGCCGTAGCTTCGCAAGCATGATCTCCGCACAGACGGGCCGGGCTGCCAGCCCCTACGATGCAGCCTTCCTGCCGCGGCTGCAGATGGCCTTCCGGGCTGCGCGGGAGCCGGTCACGGACCCGGTGTCGAAGTTCGGCGGGCAGCCGGTCTGGCTGGACGGACCGGCCTGGCCGGTGCATCCGCGTTCGGGCGAGCCCCTGGTGTTCATCGGCCAGTTCCGGGTGCCGGGAGACGAGGTGCGCCTCGCGTACCTGTTCCTGCACGAGGAGGGCGTGGTCATGGGCGGTGACACTCCGGACGACGGCGAGGCCGTCGTCCTGATCCAGCCGGGTGGGCGGATACCGCCCTTCGCGTCGATCGGCTCCCCCGGCACGCAGGGGCGCACCCTGTGGCGGTGGGGTCCGGAGCACACGGAGGTTCCCGTCGAATGGCTGACCGAGCTGACGCCGGTACCGGCGGAACTCGACGACGCAGCGAACCAGGCCGCCGCGTTCTCCCGGTACCTGCGGGGCGAGGGCCCAGAGGCTGAATATCCCGAAGAGGACTGGCCCGCGGACTTCCTGGGCGGCGAGGCCGTCTACCCCAACGATCAGGCCTTCGGTATCGCCCCCTCCTGGCTGTTCCTCTGCCAGTTCGAGGACCGAGGTGAGGCGGAAGAGGATCCGTTCTTCCTGAACTTCGGCTACGGAAGCGGCTTCGTCTTCGTCAGCTCCGACCACCTTGAGGGCCGGTTCTTGTGGGACTGCAGCTAATACTCCAGTCAATTTTCGTGACGTAGATCATTTGTCGGTGGTGCAGCGCGACTCCGCCGCCGGCGGCGCGGATGGCACGCCGGAAAAAGGTCAGTCCCCCGGTGATTCTCCGTAAGGCGCCGTACCAGTGATCGGGTCCAGGGGTTCGAATGGCGGCGTCCGGGCCACGAGCACCGCTCCCGAAGTCTGGGTCTGCGGCCCGATCTGTCGGGGATCCAGGGTCGACTCTGCGGCGACCGTCGGTGCGTCGCAGTCGCCCCAAGTAGCCGCCCAACTGCTGGCTCGGTCGTCTTCGGGATCAAGATCTTCAGGTTTGCCGGGAATGCCGAAGGCGTCCAGGAGGCGCCGTTCGACGCCGAATGGCTCGCCGAGGGCCAGTTCGGGATATTCGGCGACCCACCGCCTGATGACGTATCCGTCTTCGGCGATCAGCCAGGCTTCGCCGTCGTTCTGCTCGCTGTGGAAGTAGGCCTGGGCTCTTCCGTACTTCGAGCTGAGCTGCTGGCACAGGTTCGTAACGAGAGCGGTGCGCGTCAGGTAGGGCAGTCCGCACCACGCTCCGATGACCAACGTCCATCCGTCGATCGCTGGGGTGATCACGACTGTTGAGAACCGCTCTTCGCCTGCATGTGCAACCTCGTCAATGAGGTCCACACCGTGCGCCCAGGTGGTCTTCCGCACGTTGGTGAAACCAAGTTGTGCGACAAGTTCCGCTTGGTCGGCGCTGTGGACCGCGATCCATGAGAGCCAGCATGCGCGTATCGCCAACGGCGAATCGGAGGTCTGCACGACCGTCACCATAGCCGCGGGCGAATCGTGGCCCGGGACAGCGACGGCGGTCCGCAGGCCGATCCCGCCACGTGGGCCGCGACACGGCCCGAGGACGAGCACGGCCGGGGTGTCACGATCATCTCCGCGCTGGTCGACGGCGGCGGCAGTCACCGCACCTCCGAGGAGCTGATCGACCACTGGGCCGATCTGGCGGCCGCCTGACCGCGTACCGGCCGCCCGGCTCCTGTGGAGCGACGGCGCCGGACGACGGGTCCAGTACCGGCAGCTCGGGTCCGTACCGGCAGCTCGGGTCCTTCGCAGCGGCCGGTACGCGGCCGACGGGACGAATCCGGCGCCGGCGTGCCCGGACGGACCGGGTCCGCTGGCGGGACCACGGGGGCCGGGCGAGGGTGGCACTGGCCGTGTGCCGTGGTCGCGGCCACCGATACCGCCCGATACCGCGCTGTCAGCGAGGGAGACCCGCGATGTCCGCGAACGCCGAGGCCAACCCCGCGGAGCAGGCCGTCGAGCGGGCCAACGAGGCGGTGCTGCGCCGGTTCCCCTTCGACGACACCCGCGATCTGGAGGACGCCCGGCGCGGCTTCCTGGGCACCGCCCGGGACAGCCTTGTCACCGACGCCGGCGGAGGGGTCGTCTGGGACCTCGACGCCTACGGGTTCCTGGAGCGGGAGTGTCCCGCCACGGCCAATCCCAGCCTGTGGCGGCAGAGCCGGCTGTGCTCCGAGCACGGCCTGTTCGAGGTCACCGAGGGCGTCTACCAGGTCCGCGGCTTCGACCTGTCCAACATGACGATCGTCGAGGGCGAACGCGGCGTCCTCGTCATCGACCCGCTGATCTGCGCCGAGACCGCCGCCGCGCTGGCCCTGTACCGCGGCCACCGCGGCGAGCGGCCGGTGACCGCGGTCCTGTACACGCACAGCCACGTCGACCACTTCGGCGGCGTACGGGGCGTCGTCACCGACGAGGAGGTGGCCGGGGGCGTGCCCGTCCTCGCCCCGCAGGGCTTCCTGGAGCACGCGGTCAGCGAGAACGTCTACGCCGGTACGGCCATGGCGCGCCGCGCCGCCTACATGTACGGGGCGGCGCTGCCCAAGGGAGAGCGCGGGCAGATCGGTACGGGCCTGGGGCAGACGACGTCGACCGGCACGGTCACCCTGATCCCGCCGACCGTGTCCGTCACCCGTACCGGGCAGAGCGAGACGGTCGACGGCATCCGCATGGTCTTCCAGCTCACCCCCGGCACCGAGGCCCCGGCCGAGCTGAACATCCACTTCCCCGGCTTCTCCGCCCTGTGCATGGCCGAGAACGCCACCCACAACCTGCACAACCTGCTCACGCTGCGCGGCGCCCAGGTCCGCGACCCGCGGGTGTGGTCCCGCTACCTCACCGAGGCCGTCCAGCTCTTCGCCGCCTCCACCGAGGTCGCCTTCGCCTCCCACCACTGGCCGGTGTGGGGCCGCGAACGCGTCGTGGAGTTCCTCTGCGAGCAGCGGGACCTGTACGCCTATCTGCACGACCAGACGCTGCGCATGCTGAACCTGGGGCTGACCGGCCCGGAGATCGCCGAGCGGATGGAGCTGCCTCCCGCGCTGGAGCGGGCCTGGCACACGCACGGCTACTACGGCTCGGTCAGCCACAACACCAAGGCGGTCTACCAGCGTTACCTGGGCTGGTTCGACGGCAATCCCGCCCGCCTGTGGGAACACCCGCCGGTCGAGTCGGCCGAGCGGTACGTGGCGTTCATGGGCGGTGCCGGGGAAGTGCTGCGCCGGGCCCGGCAGTCGTACGCGGAGGGTGATTTCCGCTGGGTGGCGCAGGTCGTGGGGCATGTCGTGTTCGCCGACCCGGACAACGCGGAGGCCCGTGCGCTGGAGGCCGACGCCCTCGAACAGCTCGGCTACGGCAGCGAGAACGGCACCTGGCGCAACTTCTATCTGATGGGGGCCCACGAACTGCGCAACGGTCCGGTGGGCACGCCGACCCCGACCGCCTCGCCCGACGTGCTGGCGGCCCTGACCCTGGAGCAGCTCTTCGACTCCCTCGCCATCCGGGTGGAGGGGCCGCGCAGCTGGGACGCGGACATCACCGTGGGCTTCGTGGTCCGCGGGGGCGACACCGTGACCGTGCGGCTGCGCAACGGCGTCCTCACCCATGTCACCGGCACCGACCCGGCCGCGGCCGGCCCGGAGGTGGCCGAACCGGACGTCGGGATCGCGCTCGCCGAGGCCGACCTGCGCGCCCTGCTGCTCGGCACGCTGACCCCCGCCGCGCTGGCCGCCCGTGACGGGGTCGAGGTCACCGGCGACATCGGCCGGCTCGCCGAACTGCTCGGCCATCTCGGCGAGCCGGACCCGGACTTCGCCATCGTCACACCGTGAGCACTTCCGGCCATCCGACTTCCGGCCATCCGGGCATTCCCGCGGACCGGAACGTGTGGGACCTCAACTCCCGGGAACCCGGCTCCGCGAGGAAACGTCACCGAATCCGGTGACGCCTCAATGGATTTCGCGGGCTTTTGCCGCGGAGCGCAAAGGATTCGATGAGGGAGTCTTTCTTATGAGTGACAGCATCTGGGGCTACCAGCCGGCCACCGGCCACATCGCGGGCACCGACCTGATCGGCTACAAGGTCGAGGCCACCGACGGCAGCATCGGGAAGGTCGACAAGCACTCGGACGAGGTCGACTCCTCCTACCTCGTCGTCGACACCGGCGTATGGATCTTCGGCAAGCAGGTCCTGCTCCCCGCCGGCACCGTGCGGTCGGTCGACCAGGACGAGCAGAAGATCCACGTCGCCCTCACCAAGGACCAGATCAAGAACTCACCCGAGTTCGTCCAGGACCAGCACGTCGGCGACGCCGACTATCACGAGCGGGTCGGCGGCTACTACACCGGCCTGCGCACGTTCTGACGACACGGCACCGCGCGCACGTGAGGGGCGGGTGACGGACAGAGGAGATC
>NZ_JBHXDQ010000131.1:0-6981 GCF_042725875.1 Streptomyces sp. NPDC127038
CTTTCGAGCCGCCGGGCCTTTTCCCTGGGTGCTTTGTACGCAAGTTCGCCGCTACTTCAGGGGGCTGTGCTGTGAGGGGCGGGTATCCGTGGCCGGGTGGCCGGGTGGCCGGGTGGCCGGGTGGCCGGGTGGCCGGGTGGCCGGGGCCGGGGGCCGGTTCTCCGTACGGCTGCCGTGAGGGCCGTGGAGGGGCCGGAGCCGGGATGGCCCGGGGTGGCCGGGAACGGTGCGGAGCGGGGGGCGTCCGGAGGCTGTGGGGCCAAGGAGGGGCTGTGGACCGCGGGTTCGTGGACGGGCCGGTGGATACGGTCCAAGGACGGTTCGGGAGCTCCGGGTTCGAGAGCGGTCCGGGCCGCGGGGCGGTGCAGGGACGGTGGTCCCGTGCCGTTCGCCAGTCGCCAGTCGCCAGTCGCCAGTCGCCCGTCGTCCGTTCCGGCGTACCGGCGTGCCGTACCCGTGTTCCGTACGGTGCTTCCCGCCTGCCGTGGCGTCCGCCACGGTGGGTTTCCCGGTCCTGTTCCTGTTCCTGTTCTCGCGTCCGTCCGACATCGGCCGGGGTCGGTCCGGTGCCTGTCCGCTGTCTGGCCCGTGCGTGATCCGTTGCCTGATCCTGCGCGTGACCGGTGCTCAGGCCCCACGTGTGTCCGGGGGCCGGTGTTCCGCGTCTGTCCGGTGCCGCGTTCCGCGTGTGCCGCGGTGTCGGGTCCCGCGTCTGTCCGGTGCCGCGTTCGGCATCCGGTCGGTGTCGGGTCCCGCGTCTGGTCGGTGTGGCCGTGTGGCCCTCTGGCCGTGAAGCCATGAAGCCATGAAGCCGTGAGGCCGGCTGCCGGGGGATCGACGCCTGTCCTGGCGTCCTGTCCGGCGGGGCCCGCTCAGCGCTGGAGCTGCGCCACGGGTGTGAGGGCCCCCAGGGCCTCTGTGCCGGGCGTCACGAAGGTCTCGGGGCCGGAACAGGCGTCGGGTTCCGCGAGGCCCTCCGGAGCGCCGGGAGCGGCGAGATCGGCCGTGCCGTCCTCCGCCGGTACACGCTGGCGGCAGCTCGGCGAGGAGCCGTGCGCCTCGGCGCGGATGCGTTGCTTCATCGTGGGGGGCAGTGCCCGGTCGGACGGCCTGGTCCAGGAGGCCGGGGCCGGGGCGATCGCCGCGGCGGCCACCGAGGCCTCGGTGTTGCGGGCCGGGCCGGCCTGCGGTACCGCGGCGGCCGCGGCGGTGGTGACGAGTCCGAGCGTCGTGCACAGCGCCAGGAAGGCGGTGACGATCGCGCTCCACAGCTTCATGACCTTGTTCTGGGTCACGGCCCCTCACTTTCGGGTCGGGCGATTTGCGTACTTTCCTCATGATGTGTATGCGGGCCGCAAAGTGGTGGACCTGAATCCGTGGCGCGGTGATGTTCAGATGAACACCACCCGGATGGTCGCAAGTGACCGGAGAAGTCCATGGGTGAACGGAAAAGTCACAGTCTGTGACGTGTGATCACCGTGAGATCGGAGCGGTGACATCCCGGGCTACCGCCGGGCGCGGGGCCGCAGTTGAGGGCCGATCCAGGTCACCGATCGATATCGGTCGGTGTGTATAGTCGGGCGCCAGAAGTCCCCTACGTCAACGAAGGACGAGGTCGCGCGGTGAAGAAGCTTCTCCTGGTCGCACTGGCCGCCATCGGCGGGCTCCTCGTGTACCGCCAGATCCAGGCGGATCGCGCCGAGCAGGATCTGTGGACGGAGGCGACCGACTCCGTGCCCACGGGTTCGTGAGGATCGACAACAGTCTCGGAGCAGACCCCGGCCGCCTCGCGGTCGGGGTTTTGTGTTTCCCGGACCCTTCCGGTTCGCGCGAGCAAGCGGACCGGCGGGGCCGGCGCGGATGACCGGAGTTCCGCCGTTTCGTTTCGGACGCTCCCTCCGATAGCCCGGGTGCCACGGTGGCCGACGGGGCAGGATGGGCCGCCAGGGCTACGACGGGGGGTGGCGCGTGATGGGGCGGCGCAGGCAGGGCCGGCGGGCGAGGCCGTGGCACGACCGGATGTTCACGGTCCCGGTGGCGGCCGCCGCGGCGGCGCTGTGCGTGACCCTCCTCCCCGCGGGCCGGGCCACAGCCCTGCCGAGGACCGAGGCCGCGAGGACCACGGCGGCGGCCGACGGTACGCCCGCGCCGTACGCCTTCGCCCGGGACGCCGTCCCCGTCGAGGGCGCGACGGACACGACCGACTCCGCACTCCTGCGGCCGGGACGGACGTACAAGAGCTCCGTCGGAGTCGCGGGAAGGGACGGCAGGCTGTATTACCGGCTCGAACTGGACGCGGTCTCCGACGTCTACGTCTCCGCCACCGCCGTCCCCCGGTCCGGTGCGACGGTCTCCTACTCGGACGGCCTCAAGGTCTCCCTCCAGGACGCCGACGGCCGCAACTGCTCCTTCACCGGCACCGTCCACTTCGGTGCCACCCAGAGCCCGCACCCCATCACCTCCTGGGCGGCCCGCGAGACGAGCGGTGAGCAGTACGCCTGCCAGACGGCGGGGACGTACTACGCGGTCGTCGAACGCACCGGGGCGGGCGGGGCGACGAGCGGTACGGGAGGCCCGTCCGGCACGGAGCCTTCCGCTTCCCGGCCCTGGGACCTGGAACTCGGCTATGCGTCGGAGCCCGCCCTGAGGAAGGCCTCCGGCCCGACGAACGCTCCCGAGGCCTGGAACTCCGCGTCGCCCGAGGCGCTCGTGGGAGAGGCGGTCCGGCGCCCCGGCGGCGCCGGATTCGGCGGGGCCGCCCGGCTCGGCCAGGGCGTCTGGAAGGACGGCATCAGACCGGGCCAGACCCTCTTCTACAAGGTGCCGGTCGACTGGGGACAGCAGATCTACGCGACCGCCGACCTGGGCAGCGCGAGCGGCGGGCAGGGCTCGGTCGGCACCGCCCTGGTCATGTCCCTCTACAACCCGGTGCGGGGCTTCGTCGACGACGTCGGCTCCGGGTACGACGGCCGCCAGCGCTCCGTCGCGCTCGACCCCCTGCCTCCCGTCGCCTACGAGAACCGCTACGCCCTCAACGACCGGGTGAGCGGGATGCGGTTCGCGGGTTCCTACTATCTCGTCGTCCACCTCGCCGGGCAGGTCGCCGACCGGTTCGGCGAGGGGCCGTTCGGGCTGACCCTGCGGGTGCGGGTGGCCGGAACGGCGCGGCCGGGACCCGTCTACGCGGGGACCCCGGCGCCCCGTGACCTGTTCGCCGTTCCGGCGGGCGGTCCCGACGCGGCAGGCGACCGGGCGACGGACGGAGCGGCGGGCACCGGGAACAGCGGCGGTGACGGCCGTAGTGGCGTGATGAAGCTGGTCGCCGCGGGCGGCATCGGCGCCGGAACCCTGCTGACGCTGGCACTCGTCCTGTGGACCGTGATCGCGCGCCGCCGCGCGGCCCGGGCGGCCGGGCCGGCCCCGGAGGAAGCGGACACGGCCTCGGCGCCGCCGCGGGCGCCGGCGCCCTGGGAACACGGCGCGGCGCGGGGCAGGTAGTACGCCCTTCGCCCTCCCGGGTTCGGACCGGGCTCGGACCGGGTTCGGACTTGGCTCGGACCGGGTTCAGACCTGGCTCAGTGCCCAGAATCCCACCGCGAAACAGGCCAGGGCGAGCAGCAGCACCGGTACGGCGACCGCGGCGGGCGGCCCCGGGCGGGGCCGCGCGCGCCTTCTCCGGTGTCCCGGAACGGCGGCGCTCGCGGGCGGAAGCTGTACGGAGCGAGCGGTGTAGGAAGCGGTCGGGGTGTAGGTGTGCTGCGGCATCGCGGCGGGCGGGAGCGGGGACCGCTGGAGCGGGGACGCGTACACGGGCAGCGGTGTCGTCGGGGGAGTCGGCGTCGGAGTGGGCGTCGGGTCGAAGGGCGGCGGCCCGAACGGCGGGGAGGCCTGCGGGGGGAGCGGGACCGCGGTGGGGGGAGTGGCCGGCTGCGGGTCGGGCCGTGACCCCGGTTGTTGCGGGGCCGGAGAGGACGCGGACCGGTCGCCGGAATGTCCGGGCTGCGGCTGTCGCCGGGGATCGGCGGTCGCGGGACGCGGCGGAGGCAGATGGAAGCTTCCGGTGTCCGACATCGAAGGCGGCCGGGGAGCGGGCTCCCCGGGGGTCTCGTCCGGTGCGGCGGGAGACCGGCCGTCCTCGGTCGCGGGCCGGGCCTGTACGTCGCCCGGGGCGGCCGGCGGGCCTGCGTGCTCCCGGCCCGGGACGGCCGACGCCGCGGCGCCACCCGGTCGGGCCGGTGTGCCGGCCTCGGCGGTCATCGGCTCCCCGGCCTCCCGGGCGGAAGCCTGCTCCGCCCCGGCGGCACGGGCCACCGGCACCGCACCCCCGGTACCCGTACCGGGACGCCCGTCGCCGTCCTCTTCTCCCGCGTCCGTCGAGCCCGTACGGGACCCGGTGTCCCCCGGAGCGCTCCGCGACTCCCCTTGCGGGCGCGGTTCGTCCGGAACCGGACCGACGGGCTCGGAGCCGGTCCCCTCGTCCTGACCGGCCGGGGAAGCCGGGGCGGGGAGCACACCGGAGCCCCCGGACCCGGACCCGGCCCCGGAGTCGAGGGAGTTGTCGGGGTCGAGGGAGTTGCCGGAGCCGAAGGACCCGGAGCTCGGGTCGGAGCCGATGTCCGGAGCCGCGGCCGTCGTGTCCGCGAGTCCGCGGGAGGACAGGGTCCGTGCCCCCTCGGACGAGGCGGCTCCCGGTCCCAGCGGTCCCGTGGGGCCGAACCCCTCGGGCAGCGGCCCGAGTTGGTCGAAGACCTCGATCAGCTCGTCGTCGGGCCCGGGCTCGGGCAGCAGCTCGACGGCCGCGGCGAGCGCCTTGCGCGCCCCGGTGGCGGTCCGGAAGCGGGCGTGCGGATCCGGCTGGAGGAGCGTCGCCAGGACCTGCCACAGCGGCTCGGGTATGCCCCGTGGCGCGGACGGTGTGCCGTGCTCGGCGAAGTACTCGATCAGCGCCTTGGCGTCGGGCTTGGAGCCTTCCAGGAGGTACAGGGCGACCAGGCCGACGGCGAACAGGTCGGCGGGGAAGTCGGGTTCGGATCCCAGCATCTGCTCGGGCGCGAAGTAACCCGGCGTCCCCACCACGTAGTTGGTCTCGGTGAGCCGCGGTTCGCCCAGCCGCATGGCGATGCCGAAGTCGGACAGACGCAGCCGCGGCCGGCCCGTGCCGGTCGCTTCGAGCAGCACGTTGGCGGGCTTGATGTCACGGTGGACCACCCCCTCCGCGTGCACGGCGGCCAGCCCCGCGAGGAGCTGGTCGGTCAGGACGCAGACGAAGGACGGGGGCAACGGGCCGTAGTCGTTGACCAGATGGACCAGGGAGCCCCCGGCGACCAGGTCCATCGTGAACAGGACCTTGTCGTCGTCGGCGGCCCAGCTGGCGGGAGCGAGCACATGGGGGTGGTCGATCCGCAGCGCCTGTTCCCGCACGAACCGCAGCAGGGCGTGCGCGTCGCTCTGCTGGAGCACCTTGGCGGCCACATAGCGGCGCCGCCGGTGGTCCCAGGCGCGCCACACCGCACCGACTCCCCCGCGCCCGATCGGGTCGACCAGCTCGTACCGGCCTGCGAAGACCTCACCCATGGTCGTACGTCGCTCCCCTTCGGCGATCGGTCCGGAGACCTCTTCCGAGGTGCCCGGCTGCATGACCGGCGGCGGCCGGAAGGCGTCACCCGCTCCGGCGCCGGGCGGTCGGCGGCCGGGCTCGGCTCAGCTCTGGTGGGACTGGTAGTGCGCGACCGCGTCGGACGTACGGCCGGCACCGTAGACCCGGAGGAACTCTGCCAGTTCGGGGTGGGTCGGGGCGAGGGTGTCCGCCGCGTCGATGATGTCCCCGGCGGCCGCCACCGAACGCAGCAGGGACTGGATCTCGCGGACCACCCGCTTGACCGTCGGCGCTCCCGAACTGGTCGTGGACTGCGTGGTGTTGCTCAGCACCGATCCCCCCTGGGACTTCTTGATCTCGTCCATCCGCTCGGTCGCCTCCGCGGCGCTGACGCTTCCGTCGGCGACCTGCCCCGCCAGGTCCTGGAGAAGCTGGACGCGCTGGACGACGGCAGGATTGCCGATCTTGGCACGCTGACCGCTCATCAGCTGCGACAACATGGGCGCGGACAGGCCCAGTACCCCGGCGAGACGCGCCTGGTTGAGCCCCAGATCCTCTATGAGCCTACGGAAGAGCGCCCCCAGCGGCTCCCCGTACCAGTTCCGCTGAAGCTCCCGGGCTCTCGCGGTTGCTTCCTGCTGTGCGGCGTCCATTGCGTCTCCCCATCGCTTCCCCAAGTACCGCGGTTCGCGACAGCGAACCACGTCGAGCATCTTACGGAGAGTGGTCGTCCACGGGGACCCCCAATATTTTGCGAGATCCCCTGGGTGACCCGGTACTCTGGTCTGCGGCGCCCGTCGACAGATGGTTCCTGTGGTCGGACGCTCCTCTTACGGGGCCTTAGCTCAGTTGGTAGAGCGCTGTCTTTGCATGGCAGATGTCAGGGGTTCGACTCCCCTAGGCTCCACAACACCGAACCGGCCAGACGCCCACAGCGGCGACTGGCCGGTTTTCTCATGCCTTCGTGCCCGCCCGCGCTCCCCCTGGCGGGACGGCCGGCGGGAGGCGGGACGCTCTCGGGGCGGACGGGACGGGCGTGGAGGCACTCCAGTGACGTGGGTCACAGGAGGGAATTTGCAGTCGTTGCAGTTCTTTGCGCAAACGGCTTCACGGGCGCGTGTCCCGTGGTCCCGCCGCGCGGAGGGCGGGCGCGATGCCGGAGGCGCGACGGTGCTGCCAGGACCCTTGTGCGAGCTGCCACAGCGACCGGCGGGTGATCGGTTCGACGCATTCCGTCAACAACATCTCCATGGAGACTGCACGCGGGAGGCGTTGCAAACGTCATCGTGAACCCCACGGGTAAATCCTCCGGGGCGTGTTCACGGTCCAGCGATGTTCCACGTGAAACATCGCCGCGGGGGGGGGGGGCCGCCAGAATACAGCGC
>NZ_JBHXDQ010000132.1:0-6683 GCF_042725875.1 Streptomyces sp. NPDC127038
GCCCGGCCCCCGTCCGTGGACCGGGGCCGGGCCCTGAGGGCAGACGAGTCGGGCTGTACGCCGGGTTCTGTCGCCCGGTCGCCTCGCGGCGGCCGGGGAGACGGCCATCCATCTAGGGCCGGCGTTGCCGCCGGCCTCGTGCGGTCTACCCGCGGACTCGGGCGGGCAGCCCTCGAACGTCCGCGCAGAAGCACCGGGGTGCTTCCTCTTGACCTTGCTCCGGGTGGGGTTTACCTAGCCGCCTGAGTCGCCTCAGGCGCTGGTGGTCTCTTACACCACCGTTTCACCCTTACCGGGAACCGGAGTTCTCGGCGGTCTGCTTTCTGTGGCACTGTCCCGCGGGTCACCCCGGGTGGCCGTTAGCCACCACCCTGCCCTGTGGAGCCCGGACGTTCCTCGGGAAGGTCCACAAGGACCTCCACGCGGCCGTCCGCCCGGCTCGTCTGCCGTGCCGACCATGGTACCGGGCGGGCGGGACGCCGGGGACCGGCGGTGGCCGTGGCCAGGACCGAGCCCGCGAGGATCAGGGCGAAGGCGGCGAGGACCCCGGAGGTCAGGCGTTCGTCCAGGAGGAGGGCGCCCGCGGCGA
Organism: Streptomyces sp. NPDC127038; assembly: GCF_042725875.1. Classification (NCBI taxonomy): domain Bacteria; kingdom Bacillati; phylum Actinomycetota; class Actinomycetes; order Kitasatosporales; family Streptomycetaceae; genus Streptomyces; species Streptomyces sp. NPDC127038. Next base: position 590 of record NZ_JBHXDQ010000132.1, read on the forward strand.
CCGCGACCGCCGGGTTGACGTACGTGATGACCGTCGCCCGGGTCGGCCCCGCCTCCTTGATCAGCTCCAGGAAGGCCACGAAGGCGACGGCCGTGCAGATCACGCCGAGGCCCACGAGGGCGGCCAGGACCTGGCCGGACGGTATCGACTGCGGCCGGGTGAAGGCCGCCGCGGGGGCGTAGACCAGGGCGGCCAGGGCCAGGCAGGGGGCCGTCAGGTGCAGCGAGGGCACGTCCTTGAGCCGGCGGGCCACGATGAGCGGGGCGGTGGCGTAGCCGACGACCGTCAGCAGCACCTCGACCAGCGAGCGGGCGTCGCCGCCGGTCAGATGAGGTGCCGTCAGGACCGCGACCCCGGCGAGGCCCAGGGCGAGGCCCGTCAGGCGCCGGGCGCCGAGCCGTTCGGTGTCGCCGAGGAAGCGGGCCGCGGCCACGCCGACGATCGGCACGCCGGCGATCAGCAGGCCCGCGGTGGAGCTGGACAGATGGCGTTCGGCGTCGGTCAGGGTCCACCAGGGGACCATGATCTCGATGACCGCGAAGGCCAGCATCGGGCGCCAGTGGGCCCGTACGGTCCCGGTCAGACCGCCCTGGCGGATCGCGAAGGGGAGCAGCAGCGCGGCGCCGACCGCACAGCGGGTGAACACCACCACCGACGGGGACACCTCGTCCACCGCCACTTTGATCATCAGATAGGGGATGCCCCAGATCACTCCCATCAGGGAGAACAGAAACCAGCCGCGTGCAGTCATACGGGCAGTCTCGGTCACCGGCCCGTGGCGCGTCTTGAACGCTGTTGCGCCCCGGTCGCGCGCTGTCGCGCCCCGGGCGGGGGCGGGAGGACGCTCGCGCGGTACGCCGCCGGGGTCACCCCGAGCACCCGGCGGAACCAGCGGGTCAGATGCGCCTGGTCGGCGAAGCCCACGAGGGTGGCGACCTCGGCGGGGCGCAGCCCCGACTCCAGGAGCCGGCGGGCCCGGTTCACCCGGTGCTGGGCCAGCCAGGCGTACGGCGGGATCCCCGTCGTCGTGCGGAAGGCGCGCAGGAGCTGGTAGCGGGACAGGCCCAGGTCGGTGGCGAGGCAGGCTAGGGAGGGCGGGTCCTGGAGCTCGTCGGCCAGGCGGTCCCGTACGGCCTCGGCTATGCGTGCGGCGCCGGGGACCTCGTCGCGGTCCGGGCGGGCGGTGGAGTGGCGCCGGGTCAGCGCGGCGAGCAGCCACGGGAGGCGGGACTCGGCCTCCAGGGGGTCGGGGCGGACGCTCAGTTCGGTGTGCGCGGCGCGCAGCGCGGCGGCGAGTTCGGGGTCGTCGAGGAGTCCTTCGCGAAAGTGCGGGAGTCCGCCGCGGGCGCCCTCGGTGAGCAGGGAGGGCTCCGCGTACAGGGCGCGGTAGGCGTAGCCGTCGCAGGCGGCGGGACCGCCGGTGTGCATCTCGCCGGGTGCCAGGACGACGATGGAGCCGGGGCCGGTCCGCAGGTGGCCGCCGCGGTAGCCGATGAGCTCGGAGCCGCCGACGCTGACGCCGATGGTGAACTCGTCGTGGGTGTGCGGGGCGTAGCGGTGCTGGTCGAAGCGGGCGGTCAGCAGGTCGAGGGGCCGGCCGTCCCGGCCGAGGACGGCCCGGGTCCAGCGGGTCTCCTCTTTCCCCGAATGACCGGTCGTGCCGATCCCCGGGCCTTTCCCCGGGTGCTCGACGGTGCCTTTCCCCGGGTGCTCGTCCGTGCCGTTGCCGGGGGCCTCGTCCGTGCCGTCGCCCGAGTGCTCGTTCGTGCCGGTCCCGGGGTGCTCGGTCCTGGCCACTTCTCCCCCTCGCCACCGTGGTCGCGCGCGTCCGCCGCGTTCGCTCTACGGGCCAACACCGGCGTCCCCCGTTTCCATGCCGGTGGCCGGGGCCGGGATCAGGCGGGCTCGAACTGCGCCTTCGCCGTTCCGGGGTCCGCCCGGGTGAGCCGGACCCGCAGGCGTTCGCCGAGGGGCAGCGCGGCCGTGCCGCCCGAGATCCGGGCGAAGACCGCCGGGGACTCCAGCTGCACGGTGCCGACGCTGGGGTCGTGTTCCTGTACGTCGACGACGCAGGCCTCGAAGAGCTCGCCGACCCGGTCCTTGAGGAGTGCGGCCTCCACGATGTCGACGCACTCGCGCTCGACGGTTCCCGCGCGCCGGCTGCCCTCGGCCATCTCCTTGGGCAGGGCGTCGAGGGCCGCGAGGACCCACTCGGGCGTCGGCAGTCCGGCGGCGGCCGCGAGGCAGATCTCCGAGGCGTAGCGGTCGACGAGCCGCCGCAGCGGGGCCGTGCAGTGGGCGTAGGGCGCGGCGACGGCGGAGTGCGCGGTGACCTCGGGGAGCACGCCGTCCCGGAAGACGGTGTACCCGGCGCCGCGCAGCAGGGTCGTGCACTCCTGGAGGAAGGCCGCGTGGTGCGGCAGGTGCGGGTCGAGGGAACGGACGAGCCGCGCGTACGAGACGTGGTGCGGCCAGTCGATGCGCAGGGCGCGGGCGGTGCGGCGCAGACGTCCGACGGCTCCGTCGGGCGCGGCGGGCAGGGTCCGCAGGACGCCCGTGCCGTGGTCGAGCATCAGCTCGGCGGCGGCCATCCCGGTGAGCAGGGAGATCTGCGCGTTCCAGCCGTCGGCGGGCAGCGGGGCGCGGTAGGCGAGTTCGTACGTGCCGTCCTTCTCGACGATCTCCTGCTCGGGCACGTTGAGCGAGATGCCGCCGCGCTCGACCTCCAGGGCCTCGCGCAGGGTGCCGATCTCCTTGAGCAGGGCGAGGGGTTCCTCCGCGGTCCCGTCGTCGATCCGGCGCTGCACGCCCGCGTAGTCGAGTTTGGCGCGGCTGCGGACGAGGGCGCGGCGGACGTCGGTGATCTCGGTGCGGCCGTCCGCGGCGAGGTCGATCGTCCACAGGACGGCCGGGCAGGTCTGGCCCGGGAGGAGGCTGGCGGCGCCCTCGGAGAGCCGGGGCGGGTGGAGGGGGACCTTGCCGTCCGGGAAGTAGAGGGTCGTCACGCGTCGGTGCGCCTCGGCGTCCAGTGCTCCGCCTGGTGCCACGAAGGCGGCGACGTCGGCGATGGCGTACTGGACGCGGTAGCCGCCCCGTTCGCGGCGGGAGAGGTGCATCGCCTGGTCGAGGTCCTCGGCCGTCGGCGGGTCGACGGTGAACAGGGGGAGGTCCGTGGCGTCGTACGCGGGCAACCGGGACGGCGGTCCCACCTCGGCGAGGACGTCGGCCGGGAAGCTCCCGGGCACGCCGAGCTCGGTCCGCAGTGCGCGGAGGGCGGCTCGCAGCGGGGCCTGGGGGGCGCCGGTGACGCGGACGTGACGGCGAGGCATGGGTCGAGCGTAGGCCGGGGGCACCGGTTGAGCACGCGGAAGGGGGCGCCCTCCGGGCGAGGGGGACCGGCGAGCGGCGGGGGTGGGCACGGGGGGTGGGCAGCTGTCGCGCGGGATCGTGGCGGGAAGGTGGTCCGGGTGCACCCCGTAGGCTGGCGGCGGTCCGTACCCATGTGAGGAGAACCCACCGTGCTCGTGCTGCTGCCGCCTTCCGAGGGCAAGGCACCCTCCGGCCGGGGAACCGCGCTCAAGCCGGAGTCGCTGTCCCTGCCCGGTCTCGCCGAGGCGCGTCGGGCGGTCCTGGACGAGCTGGTCGAGCTGTGCGTGGCCGACGAGGACAAGGCCCGCGAGGTTCTCGGACTGAGCGAGGGCCTGCGGGGCGAGATCGCGAAGAACACGGAGCTGAGGACCGCGGGCACGCGCCCGGCCGGGGAGATCTACACGGGGGTCCTGTACGACGCCCTGGACCTGGCCTCGCTCGACACCGCGGCCAAGCGGCGCGCGGGCCGCTCGCTGCTCGTCTTCTCCGGACTGTGGGGCGCCGTGCGGGTCACCGACCGGATCCCCTCGTACCGCTGCTCGATGGGCGTGAAGCTGCCGGGCCTCGGAGCGCTGGGCGCGCACTGGCGTGGGCCGATGGAGACCGCGCTTCCCGAGGCCGCGGGCGACGGTCTCGTACTGGATCTGCGCTCCTCTGCGTACGCGGCCGCCTGGAGGCCCAAGGGCGAGGTGGCGGGGCGGACCGCGACCGTGCGGGTGCTGCACGCGCAGCTGGTGGACGGGGTCGAGAAGCGTTCCGTCGTCAGCCACTTCAACAAGGCGACCAAGGGCCGGATCGTCCGCGGTCTGCTCGCCGCGAACGCGGCGCCGAGGAACCCGGCGGAACTGGTCGAGGTGCTGCGGGACCTCGGGTACACCGTGGAGGCGGAGGCCCCGGGCAGGGCGGGCCGGCCGTGGGCGCTGGACGTGGTGGTGCGGGAGATCCACTGACCCGTTGCAGCGTGCACCGTTGCAACATGCGCAACGGTCTTTGCGCAGGGTGCTTCCCCCGGGCAGGATGTGGGCATGACGTCGTCACCGCCCCCGTTCTCGCGTGCCTCCGTCCTGGATCTCGCGCCCGTCGTCCCCGTCGTCGTGGTCACGGACGTCTCCGACGCGGTGCCGCTGGCCCGGGCGCTGGTCGCCGGCGGGCTGCCCGCGATCGAGGTGACCCTGCGGACCCCGGCGGCGCTCGACGCGATCCGAGCGATCGCGGCCGAGGTGCCGGAGGCGGTGGTGGGCGCGGGCACGGTCCTCACACCGGAGCAGGTGACCGCGTCGGTGGCGGCGGGCGCCCGCTTCCTGGTCAGCCCCGGCTGGACGGACGGGCTGCTGGCCGCGATGAAGGCGTCCGGGGTGCCGTTCCTGCCGGGGGTGTCCACGGCCTCCGAGGTGGTCGCGCTGCTGGAGCGGGGGGTGCGCGAGATGAAGTTCTTCCCCGCTCAGGCGGCGGGCGGCACGGCCTATCTGAAGTCCCTGTCGGGACCGCTCCCGCAGGCACGGTTCTGCCCGACGGGCGGCATCGGCCCCGAGTGCGCCCCGGACTATCTCGCCCTGCCCAACGTGGGCTGCGTGGGCGGAAGTTGGATGCTCCCCGCGGACGCGGTCGCGGCGCGGGACTGGCACCGGGTGGAGGAGCTGGCCCGGACGGCGTCGGCACTGCGCCGGTAGCCGCAGGCCCACCCCGTGAAGGACCCGTGCGGTGCCGGGAGCGGGCGCGGTGGGGTCAGCGCAGGTGTGAGGTGTCGTTGAACAGGCGGACGCTCGCGTTGCCGTCCGCGTAGTACGCCACCGCCGAGAGGGACGCCGCCGACAGCTCCATCCGGAACAGGGACTCCGGCGGGGCGCCGAGCGCCAGTCGTACGAGGGTCTTGATCGGGGTGACGTGCGTGACGAGCAGGACCGTGCGGCCTGCGTGGGCGGCGATCAGCTTGTCGCGGGTGGCCGCCATCCGGTGCGCCGTGGCGGCGAAGCTCTCGCCGCCGCCGGTCGGTTCGGCCTCCGGGGAGGCGAGCCAGGCGTCCAGGTCCTCGGGGTGGCGTTCGCGCACCTCGCCGAAGGTCAGGCCCTCCCAGGCGCCGAAGTCCGTCTCGCGCAGGCCGTCCTCGACGGTGACGTCGAGGCCGAGGCGGGCGGCGACGGCCGCGGCGGTCTCGCGGGTGCGGGCCAGCGGGGAGGCCACGATGGCCTGGATGGTGCCGCGCGCGGCCAGTGCCCTGGCCACGCGTTCCGCCTGTTCCCGGCCCGCGGCGGACAGCGAGGGGTCGGTGCCGCCGCTGCCGGAGAACCGCTTCTGCGGGGTCAGGGGGGTCTCGCCGTGCCGCAGGAGTACGAAGGTGGCGGGGGCGCCCATGTCGGGGGGTGCGGTCCAGCCTGCGGCCGGCGTTTCGGTCCGGGCGGCGGCCACGTTTCTCGCGGCCCGCCTGTCGTCGCCGGCCGCTCCGGCTCGGCCCGTGTCCCCCGGCCCTGCGGGCGGGCTGCCGGCTTCGCCGCCGGGTGACGGGGTGCCGCCTTGCGTCGTCCCCCGGCCGTCGGCCGTCGCAGGCTGGTCGCGCAGTTCCTCGCGCCCCTCACGGGGCATGTGTGTGCCGGCCGGCGTCGTCGCCCGGCTGCCGGCCGTCCCGGGCTGGTCGCGCAGTTCCTCGCGCCCCTTGCGGGGCATGTGCGTGCCGGCCGGCGTCGTCGCCCGGCCGTCGGCCGTCGACGGCTGGGCGCGCAGTTCCTCG
>NZ_JBHXDQ010000133.1:0-6540 GCF_042725875.1 Streptomyces sp. NPDC127038
CGAACACACCGCACCCAACGGCGACGGCCTGATGCACCGGCACGGCCCCGACCCACCCACCGAACCGACCCCGCCCCCCGCCCGGAGGGCTATGCCGGGATCACCGCCGACACCCGGAACCCACCCGCATCCGTCGGCCCCGACACGAACACACCCCCGAGGGCGGCCACCCGCTCCTTCATCCCCAGCAGCCCGTTCCCCCCGCTGGGCAGCCCCACGGACGACCCGCCCCCCAGCTCCGGCGGACACTCGTTCTCCACCTGCATCGCGATCTCGGACGCCCGATGCGCCAGCCGCACGTACGTCTTGGCGCCCGCCGCGTGCTTGTGGACGTTCGTCAGCGCCTCCTGCACCACCCGGTAGGCGGTCTGCTCGATCTCCCGGGCGTACGCGCGCAGGTCCCCCTCGACCGACAGTGCCACGACCATCCCGGCCGCCGCCGACTGCCCGATCAGCTCGTCGATCTCGGCGAGACTCGGCCCCTCACCGCCCCCGGAGTCGCCCGCCGCCCGCGAGGCCGCTGCCGCCGCCGCGGCCCCCACCGCCGCCAGCGGCACCGCCGGCACCCGCCGGTCGAGACCGTCCCCCGTACGCAGCACCCCGAGCATCTCCCGCAGCTCGGTGAGCGCCTGCCGTCCCATGTCCCCCACCAGGGCGGCGTTCTTCACGGCCTTCTCGGGGTCCTTCCGGGCCACCGCCTGGAGCGCCGCCGCGTGCACGACCATCAGGGAGACCCGGTGCGCGACCACGTCGTGCATCTCCCGGGCGATCCGGGTGCGCTCCTCGTTCCGCGCCCACTCGGCCCGCTCCTCGGCCCGCTCGGCGAGCAGTTGCAGCTCCCGCTCCAGGGAGTCCGCCCGCTCCCGCAGGCTCTCCATGAGCCGCCGCCTGGCCCCCATGTACAGACCGAGGAGCACGGGCGGCGCGGTCATCCCGATCGCCGTCGTGATGGAGGCGAACGGGACCAGCCAGTTCCCCATCGGCACCTCGCCGCGCACCACGCTCTGGTGCGCCCGGACGAAGGTGACGATGAGCATGCCGGCGAACGACATCCCGGCCAGCGCCGCGGTGATGCGCCGCGGCAGCTCGGACGCGGCGAGCGTGTAGAGCCCGACGAGCCCCATCAGGAACCCCATCTGGGCGGGCGTGATCGCGATGGACACCAGCACGACCGCGATCGGCCACTTCCGCCGCAGCAGGAGCACGGACCCGGAGGCCGCCCCGAACACGACCCCCACCGGTGCGGGCAGTCCCGCGTCGTGCGCGAAGCGGACCCCCTCGCCACCGCACTCGAACGCCGACACCAGAGCGAGCCCCGTGTCCAGCACGGCACCGCGCCATCCGACCCACCACCACGGCCCGGTCCCGGCCGCGGTGTGCTCTTCCCCCGTCGTGGTCATGGCTCCAGCGTACGGTTGCGCCCCGGACCATTTCCGGTGAGTTTCTCCGACTGGCCCAGACCACACCCCGCCCGGAACGAGCCCGGGAATCAGCGGTCCCGGGAACGCCGCCGGCCCCCGCGACGCCCGACCGGAGGACGCGGTCATCTGCCGCGCGGGAGGCGCCGAGTTGTACCGTCGCACGGAGGGCATCCGGTACGGCATAGTGTTGGGTGCCGACTCGATGAGCCGACCAATTGTCCGGTTCGATCGGGTTCATTCCCCCGTGGTGTAATTGGCAGCACCGTGGCTTTTGGTGCCATTTGTCCGGGTTCGAGTCCTGGCGGGGGAGCCTCCGTCGATCCTGCGCCCGACAGCGCGGCCAGGACCCTCTCCCACAGCGCTCCTGTTTCGCCCCGGTATCCTGCGGATGTCCACACCCCAGCCATCCACAGCCGAAGGGCAAACCCCGTGAGCGCCATCCGCCCGGCAGCCGTCGTCGTCCTCGCAGCGGGTGAGGGCACCCGTATGAAATCGGCCACACCCAAGGTTCTGCACGACATCTGCGGACGCTCGCTCGTCGGCCATGTGCTCGCCGCCGCGCGCGAGTTGGACCCCGAGAACCTCGTCGTCGTCGTGGGCCACGCCCGCGAGAAGGTCGTCGGACACCTCGCCGAGATCGACCCGGGCGTCCGTACGGCGGTACAGGCCGAACAGAACGGCACCGGGCACGCGGTACGGATGGCGCTCGAGGAGCTCGGCGGCGGTGTGGACGGCACGGTCGTCGTGGTCTGCGGCGACACCCCCCTGCTCAGCGGCGAGACCCTGCTCGCACTGGCCTCGACCCACAGCGCCGACGGCAACGCCGTCACCGTCCTGACCGCCGAGGTCCCCGACGCCACCGGCTACGGCCGCATCGTGCGCGACGGCGCCAGCGGCGCGGTCACCGCGATCGTCGAGCACAAGGACGCGAGCGACTCGCAGCGCGCGATCCGCGAGATCAACTCCGGTGTCTTCGCCTTCGACGGCCAACTGCTCGCCGACGCGCTCGGCAAGGTGCGCACGGACAACAGCCAGGGCGAGGAGTACCTCACGGACGTGCTCGGGATCCTGCGCGAGGCCGGGCACCGTGTGGGCGCGGCCGTCGCCGCCGACCACCCCGAGATCGCCGGCATCAACAACCGCGTCCAGCTCGCCGAGGCCCGCCGCATCCTCAACGACCGGCTGCTCACGCGGGCGATGCTGGCCGGCGTCAGCGTCGTCGACCCCGCCACGACCTGGGTCGACGTGACGGTCACGTTCGAGCAGGACGCGATCCTGCTCCCCGGCACGCAGCTCCAGGGCGCCACGCACGTCGCCGAGGGCGCCGAGGTCGGGCCCAACTGCCGACTGAAGGACACCCGGGTGGGCGCCGGCGCCCGTGTCGACAACACGGTGGCCGACACCGCCGAGGTGGGCCCCGAGGCGAAGGTGGGTCCGTTCGCCTATCTGCGTCCGGGCACGCGGATCGGCCTGAAGGCCAAGGTCGGCACGTACGTCGAGACGAAGAACGCGACGATCGGCGAGGGGACGAAGATCCCGCACCTGTCGTACGTGGGGGACGCCACGATCGGCGAGTACTCGAACATCGGTGCCGCGAGTGTGTTCGTGAACTACGACGGGCAGGACAAGCACCACACGACGATCGGCTCCCACTGCCGTACGGGTTCGGACAACATGTTTGTGGCTCCTGTCACGGTCGGGGACGGCGCGTACACCGCGGCGGGCTCGGTCATCACCAAGGACGTCCCGCCCGGTTCGCTGGCCGTGGCCCGTGGCCAGCAGCGGAATATCGAGGGCTGGGTGGCCCGCAAGCGTCCCGGGAGCGCCGCGGCGAAGGCCGCGGAGACCGCCGCCCGGGAACCGCAAGACGAAAGCTGACCGGAAAACGGCACGTCCGGGACGGCGTACCGTGATAAGTGCAGACCCGCACCCCTGCTGAGAAGCCCTCTCACAATCCAGCTGAGAAGGCCTCTCACGCCCACTGAGATGACCTCTGAGGAGACAGTGCTGTGACCGGGACCAAGACGACGACCGGCGAGAAGAAGATGATGTTCTTCTCCGGCCGCGCCCACCCCGAGCTTGCCGAGGAGGTCGCCCACAAGCTGGGTGTCGGGGTCGTCCCGACGAAGGCCTTCGACTTCGCGAACGGCGAGATCTACATCCGCTACCAGGAGTCCGCCCGCGGCGCCGACTGCTTCCTGATGCAGAGCCACACGGCTCCCATCAACAAGTGGATCATGGAACAGCTGATCATGATCGACGCTCTGAAGCGGGCCTCCGCCCGGAGCATCACCGTGATCGTGCCGTTCTACGGTTACGCCCGTCAGGACAAGAAGCACCGTGGACGTGAACCGATCTCGGCGCGCCTGGTCGCGGACCTGATGAAGACGGCCGGTGCGGACCGCATCCTCACCGTCGATCTGCACACGGACCAGATCCAGGGCTTCTTCGACGGCCCGGTGGACCACCTGTTCGCGCTGCCGATCCTCGCCGACTACGTGGGCGCCAAGGTCGACCGTTCCAAGCTCACCGTCGTCTCCCCCGACGCCGGCCGGGTGCGGGTCGCCGACCGCTGGTGCGACCGCCTGGACGCGCCGCTGGCCATCGTGCACAAGCGCCGCGACAAGGACGTCGCCAACCAGGTCACCGTCCACGAGGTGGTCGGTGACGTGAAGGGCCGCGTCTGCGTGCTCGTCGACGACATGATCGACACCGGCGGCACCATCTGCGCCGCCGCCGACGCGCTGTTCGCGCACGGCGCCGAGGACGTCATCGTGACGGCCACGCACGGTGTCCTCTCCGGCCCGGCGGCCGACCGTCTGAAGAACTCCAAGGTCAGCGAGTTCATCTTCACGGACACCCTGCCGACGCCCGGCGAGCTGGAGCTCGACAAGATCACGGTGCTCTCGATCGCGCCGACCATCGCGGACGCGGTGCGCGAGGTCTTCCTGGACGGTTCGGTGACGAGCCTGTTCGAGGAGCAGTAGGCCACGGCCCAGCCGGTCGCCTAGATCGATTTCTTGTACGGCCTCCCCGCCCCGTAAGCTGTCACAGTTGCTCGGCGAGGGAGGCCGCACTTTTGTGTGCGGCGGTCCGTTATCGACGCGCTCTTCGTAGCAGGCCGATGGTTTGGCCGGGTGACCTTCTTCCCCAGTTCTACGAGGAGTGAACATGTCCGAGGTCAAGCTCGCCGCCGAGTCCCGCACCGAGTTCGGCAAGGGTGCCGCCCGCCGCGTCCGCCGCGAGGGCAGGGTCCCCGGCGTCGTCTACGGTCACGGCACCGAGCCGGTCCACATCACGCTGCCGGGCCACGACCTGCTGCTCGCGCTGCGTACGCCGAACGTCCTGCTCTCCCTCGACCTGGACGGCAAGACCGAGCTCGCGATCCCGAAGGCCGTCCAGCGCGACGCCATCAAGGGCTTCCTGGAGCACGTCGACCTGCTCCTCGTGAAGCGCGGCGAGAAGGTCACCGTCGAGGTCTTCGTGCAGACCGAGGGCGAGCTGGCCCCGGGCAGCTTCCTCGTCGAGAACGTGCTGAACACCCTGACGGTCGAGGCCGAGGCCACCCACATCCCGGAGTCGGTCACCGTCTCCATCGAGGGCCTGGAGGCCGGCGCCTCCATCCACGCCAAGGACATCAAGCTCCCCAAGGGCACCACGCTGGCGATCGACGAGGACGCGGTCGTCATCCAGGTCCTGTCGGCGCAGGCCGAGGAGCCGGCCGCCGAGGGCGACGCCGAGGGCGACGCGGCCGCCGAGGCCTGATCCTCCCGGAATCTTCAGCTGTGTCAGCCGCCGCTCCTTCCCGGGAGCGGCGGCTGCCGCGTATCACGGACACGAGGGAGACACGGACGTGACGACCGACGCCAACGCGCCCTGGCTGATCGCGGGCCTCGGCAACCCGGGCCCCGAGTACGCCATGAACCGGCACAACGTGGGCTTCATGGTGGCCGATCTGCTGGCGGAGCGGATCGGCGGGAAGTTCAAGCGTGCGGGCAAGGCGCAGGCCCAGGTGATCGAGGGCCGGATCGGGCCGCCGGGGCCGGCGAACCGCCGGGTGATCCTGGCCAAGCCGATGTCGTACATGAACCTGTCGGGTGGCCCGGTGACGGCGCTGCGGGACTTCTACAAGGTGCCCACGGCCAACATCGTGGCCGTCCACGACGAGCTCGACATCGACTACGGCGTGCTGCGGCTCAAGCTGGGCGGCGGCGACAACGGCCACAACGGCCTCAAGTCCATGACCAAGGCGATGGGCGCGGACTATCACCGGGTGCGGTTCGGCATCGGGCGTCCTCCGGGCCGTATGCAGGTCGCGGACTTCGTGCTGAAGGACTTCGGGTCCGCCGAGCGCAAGGAACTCGACTACTTCGTGGACCGGGCGGCGGACGCGGTGGAGTCCCTGGTGATCGAGGGCCTGGAGCGGGCCCAGAGCACGTACAACTCCTGAGGAACGGCCCGGCGGGCCGCACGGGGCCGCCGGGCGGTCGACGTACCCGTACAACTGCCGACTTGTCCCCCGCCGGGGTTGACCGAGCGCTCGGCCATGGCCAATGATCCCCGCCATGCGTGCCGTCACCTCTCGTCAGAGCGCGACCGCGGCGCTGCGTCTCGGACAGCTCGCGGCGATGGGCCTGGTCACCGGGCTCATCCTGATCGCGGGTGTCTGGGCCTCCTGGGGCACCGCGCAGCACGTGATGCTGAGCAAGGGCAGGGAGCAGGGCACGATCGCCGTGCGGTCGTGCTCGGGTGACGTCTGCGCCGGGCCCTACACGCCGGTGTCGCCCGGTTCACGGGCGCGGGCCCGGGTCGTCATCGACCAGTCGCCCGCGGTGGAGAAGGGCCGGACGTACTCGGTGACGGTCAAGCCCGGCAGCGACGAGGTCGTCCGCAGCGGCCCCGCGGGACTGCTCTACGCCTGGATCCCGCTCGCCGGCGCGCTGCTGCTCGCCTCGGTGGTGGTCGCGGGCGGCCTGCGGCTGGCCCGGGTCGCCTGGATGATGGCGGGCGCGGGCCTGGCCCTGCTGACGGCGACGTTCCTGGTCATCTAGGGGCCCCGGGCGCCCGGGGCACACACGGGCCCCTCGGACGCACGAAGGCGCCCCGCGCGCTCGTACGG
>NZ_JBHXDQ010000134.1:0-5251 GCF_042725875.1 Streptomyces sp. NPDC127038
GGGAACGCGGCGGGGGCACCGCCCGGGACGCACGAGGGGCCCGCATCCCTGGCGGGATGCGGGCCCCTCGTGCGTGAGTTGCGTCGGTGGTCGTTCGCGCCCGGATCAGACGGCGAGTTTGACCATGTCCGCCTGCGGACCCTTCTGGCCCTGCGAGATCTCGAACTCCACTCGCTGACCCTCTTCAAGGGTGCGGTAGCCGTCCATCTGAATCGCGCTGTAGTGCACGAAGACGTCCGCACCACCGTCGACCGCGATGAAGCCGTACCCCTTCTCCGCGTTGAACCACTTGACGGTGCCCTGAGCCATGCCTAACTCCCCTATTACTGGCCCTTGCACAGATCCACACTTCGCGGATCCGGGTCAGACCTCACCCCCCAAACGGTTGGGGGTGTGCGCCGGAACGCGTCGACCGCGGCTGAATGTATCTGTCCAACTGCCCTCTGCAACAGGTCAGTCGGACGAGAATTCTGGGCATGGCCGATCAATGATTTGCGGAGATTAGGCGAGGATCCGGGGCAAGTCGGGCCCCACAAATGCCATAAATTGCCCAAAAAGGCGGGTCACTTTGGCTACTTCTTGTCGGCGCTCGAACAGCAACTCATATGCGTCCGGCATGAAACCAACATCGAAAGCGAACCGGCTTCCCCAACTCTAGCGCGCTCAACCCTACAGAATTGCCCCCTCCGCTTGTCTCACGGAGGGGGCAATTCTGTGAACGCGATGTGTTCGGCATTACCGAGGGTAACGATCAGCCTCCGGCGACGGCCGGAATGATCGAGACGCCGGACCCCGCCGGGGTCGCCGTTTCGAGGCCCTGCTCGAAGCGCACGTCGTCGTCGTTGACGTACACGTTGACGAAGCGGCGCAGCTTGCCCTGGTCGTCCAGGACGCGCGCGGCGATGCCCGTGTGCTTCTTCTCCAGGTCGCCGATGACCTCGGCGAGGGTCGCGCCCTCGGCCGTCACCTCGGCGGCGCCGCCCGTGTAGGTGCGCAGGATGGTGGGGATGCGGACGTTGACGCTCATGATGCGAGGCCAGCCTCTCGGAAGGAGTCGAGGTTCGGACGGATGGTCGCGGTCAGCCCGGTGTCCGAGGCCACCGCGTCCAGGGTCTTCAGGCCGTCGCCGGTGTTGAGGACGACGGTGGTCAGCGTCGGGTCGAGCAGACCGTTCTCGATCAGCTTGCGGGTGACACCGACGGTCACCCCGCCGGCGGTCTCCGCGAAGATTCCCTCGGTGCGCGCGAGCAGCTTGATCGCGTCGACGATCTGGCCGTCGTTCACGTCCTCCACCGCACCGCCGGTGCGCCGCGCGATGTCCAGCACGTACGGCCCGTCCGCCGGGTTGCCGATCGCGAGCGACTTGGCGATGGTGTCCGGCTTCTGCGGCCGGACGACGTCGTGGCCGGCCTTGTAGGCGACGGAGACCGGGGAGCAGCCCTCGGCCTGGGCGCCGAAGATCTTGTACGGCCTGTCCTCGACCAGTCCGAGCTTGATCAGCTCCTGGAGTCCCTTGTCGATCTTCGTGAGCTGGGAGCCGGAGGCGATCGGCACGACGAGCTGGTCGGGGAGCCTCCAGCCGAGCTGCTCGCAGATCTCGTACGCCAGGGTCTTGGAGCCCTCGGCGTAGTACGGCCGCAGGTTGACGTTGACGAAGCCCCAGCCCTCGCCGGCCGGGTCGCCGATCAGCTCGGAGCAGAACCGGTTCACGTCGTCGTAGTTGCCCTCGATGCCGACGAGCTCGCCGCCGTAGACCGCGGCCATGACGACCTTGCCCTGCTCCAGGTCGTGCGGGATGAACACGCAGGAGCGGAAGCCGGCGCGGGCCGCCGCGGCGCCCACGGCTCCGGCGAGGTTGCCGGTGGAGGAGCAGGAGAGGGTGGTGAAGCCGAAGGCGCGGGCCGCTTCGAGGGCCTGGGCGACGACGCGGTCCTTGAAGGAGTGCGTCGGGTTGCCGGAGTCGTCCTTGACGAAGAGCTTCCCGGCGTCGACACCGAGCTCACGGGCCAGGTTGTCGGCCCGGACGAGCTTGGTCCAGCCGGGGTTGATGTTCGGCTTGTCCGCCACGTCCGCGGGGACGGGCAGCAGCGGCGCGTAGCGCCAGATGTTCGCGGGTCCCGCTTCGATCCGCTTGCGGAGTTCCTCGGTGTCGTACGCCGAGAAGTCGTAGGCGATCTCGAGCGGGCCGAAACACTCCTCGCAGGCGAAGACCGGACCGAGCGGGACGCGGTGTCCGCACTCGCGGCAGGAAAGCGCCGCGGCCGGGCCGAGGTCCACCGGATCGGCGGAGTTCGTGGTGCTTGCAACTGTCTGCGCAGCCATGGAGGCGAGGCCCTTTCTCCTCATCTTCCTCACGGCGCACTTCGCCGTGAGACGGATTTGGCACCTTCCCGAGCCGGGAGCCTCGCGACGCGATCGACATCGATCGGTACGAGACCGGCTGGAGGGTTGCCGGGGCTTCATCGGGCCGTATCCCTCTGCCCCTCTGGATGAGCGGTATTTGATTGTTGAACTGTTGAACACGATACGCGCCGACGATCCAGGACATGCGATGGTCATGCGCGTTGTTCAAGACTGTAACCGAAGGCCAGGACAGTTGAGATAGTCGTCCGAACCCCGAGACGAGCCCATCGATCTGCCGCTGGCCGCAGCGGGCACGCCGATGAGAGCGTGTGATCAGACAGTGAGGAGCCGCAGACGGTGCTGAGAGAAGTCGAGAGCTGGCTGAGCACACGCTCCTGGTCCGTGACCGACCGCCCGCTCCACAAGCTCATGGCAGCCAAACGCGTCACCGGCTCGACGGTCAGCGTCGTGCTGCCCGCGCTCAACGAGGAGGAGACGGTCGGCGAGATCGTCTCGATCATCCGCCACGACCTGATGCAGCAGGTCCCCCTCGTCGACGAGATCGTCGTCGTCGACTCCGGCTCGACCGACCGCACCTCCGCGGTCGCCGCCGCCGCGGGCGCACGGGTCGTGCACCGCGACGACATCCTCCCGCGGCTGCCCGCCGTGCCCGGCAAGGGCGAGGTGCTCTGGCGGTCGCTCCTCGTCACGAGCGGGGACATCGTCTGTTTCGTCGACGCGGACCTCAGGGAGTTCTCGTCCGACTTCGTCTCCGGGATCGTGGGCCCGCTGCTCACCGATCCCGGCGTCGACCTCGTCAAGGCCATGTACGACCGTCCGATGGCCGGCGGCGGCGGACAGGGCGGCCGGGTCACCGAGCTGATGGCCCGCCCCCTGCTCAACATGCACTGGCCGCAGCTCGCGGGCTTCGTCCAGCCGCTCGGCGGCGAGTACGCGGCCCGCCGCTCGCTGCTCGAACAGCTCCCCTTCCCCGTCGGCTACGGCGTCGAGCTGGGCATGCTCGTCGACGCCCTGCACCTGGTGGGCCTCGACGCCCTCGCCCAGGTCGACGTCGGGGTGCGCAAGCACCGCCACCAGGACGGCCAGGCGCTCGGCCGGATGGCCGCCGCGATCTACCGGACCGCGCAGCTCCGGCTCGCCCGCGGCCATCTGATCCGCCCCTCCCTCACCCAGTTCGAACGCGGTCGCGACGGTTTCCGGCCGCGCACCTACTCCGTGGACACCGAGGAAAGGCCGCCGATGAGCGAGATCTCCGAGTACCAGACGCGCAAAGCCGCGTAGTCCGGCGCCCTCGGCCGCCGATCGCATACGGCCGAAGGGCGCGTTTGAGCGTTTCGAGACGGGGCTAGGTTTCGAGGCATGGCTTCAACGCATGGTGCCCACAGGATTCTGGTCGCCTCCAACCGCGGCCCGGTCACCTACGAGGTACGGGAGGACGGCTCGCTGCACGCCCGGCGCGGCGGCGGCGGGCTCGTCTCGGGGCTCTCGGCGATCGGGCCGGACGCGGGCGCCCTGTGGGTCTGCTCGGCCCTCGGCGACGGTGACCGGGAGGCCGTCAGGCGGGGGGTCGGCGAGGACGGCGTACGGATGCTCGCCGTCGACGCGGACACGCACGCCGACGCGTACAACGGCATCGCCAACTCCGTGCTCTGGTTCGTGCACCACATGCTGTACCAGACCCCGCTGGAGCCGGTCTTCGACGCGGAGTTCCGGCGCCGGTGGGAGTCGTACCGGGCCTACAACCGCGCCTTCGCCGAGGCGCTCGCCGAGGAGGCGGCCGAGGGCGCGGCCGTGCTGGTCCAGGACTACCACCTGTGCCTGGTGCCCGGGATGCTCCGCGAGCTGCGCCCCGACCTGCGCATCGGGCACTTCTCCCACACCCCCTGGGCCCCCGAGGACTACTTCCGGATGCTCCCCGACGACATCCGCGCGGAGCTGATGGCGGGCATGCTCGGCGCGGACCGGGTGGCCTTCCTGACCTGGCGGTGGGCCACGGCGTTCCTGCGCTGCGCGGAGCAGACCGAACCCGGCCGCTACGTCGCCGTCCGGCCCTCGGGCGGCACCCCCGCGATCGAGCACCTGGACGGCGCCCGGCCCCCGGTGCGCGAGACCCGGGTCGGGGTGCACGGCCTCGGGGCGGACGCCGAGTTCCTGCGGGAGCGCTCGCACCGGGCGGACGTCGGGGAACGGATGGCCGCGCTGCGCGAGGAGATCGGGGCGGACCGCAGGACGATCGTGCGGGTCGACCGGACCGAGCTGTCGAAGAACATCGTGCGGGGGCTGCTGGCCTACCGGCAGCTGCTCGACGACCACCCCGAGTGGCGCGAGCGGGTCGTCCACGTGGCCTTCGCCTATCCCTCGCGGCAGGATCTGGCCGTCTACCGGGAGTACACGGCCGAGGTGCAGCGTCTGGCCGACGAGATCAACTCGCAGTACGGGACGCCCGGCTGGACCCCGGTGGTGCTGCACGTGAAGGACGACTTCGCGCGCTCGCTCGCCGCGTACCGGCTGGCCGACGTCGCGCTCGTCAATCCGATCAGGGACGGCATGAACCTCGTCGCCAAGGAGGTTCCGGTCGTCTCCGACGAGGGCTGCGCGCTGGTCCTGTCTCGGGAGGCGGGGGCGTACGAGGAACTGGGCGAGGACGCGATCTCCGTGAACCCGTACGACATCACGGGGACGGCGCGGGCGCTGCACGAGGCGCTCGGCATGCAGCCCGGCGAGCGCGCCGAACGCACCAAGCGCCTGGCCGCCGCGGCGACCGCCCTCCCCCCGAGCCAGTGGTTCCTGGACCAGCTCCACGCACTGGAGAGCTGAGGAGGAGGGGGCGGCGGTCGCGGTTCCGGATCCGGTGGGTGGGTGGGTCGGGGCCGTGCCGGTGCATCAG
>NZ_JBHXDQ010000135.1:0-3069 GCF_042725875.1 Streptomyces sp. NPDC127038
ACTCGCCCGGTGCGGGGGCATCGGGGGGGGGCCGTTGGGTGAGGTGTGGGCGTCGGTGGCGACGGCCATCGATGTACCGGCACGGCCCCGACGGTGCGTACCCGGCTGCGGGTGCGTCCACGTTTCGGTTCCGGCGAAAGGTTCAGCCCCTCCGGCGTCCGGGGGCGGCACCTCCGGGTAGGGGCGAGCGTCGCTTGTGGGGCGGTGGGGCCTCGAACATCCGCCCGGCTCGGGATAGCCTCCGGCCATGGGGAATGGGCAATGGTTTCCGGCGGAGTGGCCGGAGCGGATCCGGGCACTGGCCGAGGGCACGCTGACACCGGTGACGCCTCGGCGCGCCGCCACGGTGATGCTGGTCAAGGACGGCGACACCGGCCCCGTGGTCCACATGCTGCGCCGACGCGCCTCCATGGCCTTCGCCGGGGGCGCGTACGCGTATCCGGGCGGCGGCGTGGACCCGCGCGACGACGAGCAGCAGATCCGCTGGGCGGGCCCCACGCGCGCGTGGTGGGCGGAGCGGCTCGGCGTGGACGAGACCTCCGCCCAGGCCATCGTCTGCGCGGCCGTGCGGGAGACGTACGAGGAGGCGGGCGTCCTGCTCGCCGGTCCGAGCCCGGACAGCGTGGTCGGTGACACCACCGGGGACGACTGGGAGGCGGACCGGGCGGCCCTGGTCGCCAGGGACCTGTCCTTCGCCGAGTTCCTGGACCGCAGGGGACTCGTGCTCCGCTCGGACCTGCTCGGGGCCTGGGCCCGCTGGATCACCCCGGAGTTCGAGTCCCGCCGCTACGACACGTGGTTCTTCGTGGCCGTCCTCCCGGAGGGCCAGCGCACCCGGAACGCTTCCACGGAGGCCGACCGCACGGTGTGGATCCGTCCCGTCGACGCGGCGGCCGGCTACGACAAGGGCGAGCTGCTGATGATGCCGCCCACCATCGCCACCCTGCGCGGGATCGCCGGGTACGAGCGGTCCGCGGACGCCCTCGCCGGCGCGGCCGCGCGTGATCTGACCCCCGTCCTGGCCGAGGCCCGCCTGGAGGACGGCGAGGTCGTCCTGTCCTGGCCCGGACACGACGAGTTCACCAAGCACATCCCGACCGGCGGAGCCTCCGCATGACCGACGCAGCAGCCCTCCCCGGCCGGCCGCGAGGCACGGTCCTCTCCGGACCCGCCACCGCGCGCGCGGTGAACGTCCTCGCCCCCAACGCCTCCCCGATGACCCTGGACGGCACGAACACGTGGATCGTGTCCGAGCCGGACTCCGAGCTCGCGGTCGTCATCGATCCGGGCCCCCTGGACGACGTTCATCTGCGCACGGTCCTGGACACGGCCGAGAAGGCCGGGAAGCGCGTCGCGCTCACCCTGCTCACGCACGGGCATCCCGACCACGCCGAGGGCGCCTCGCGCTTCGCCGAGCTGTCGGGGACCTCCGTGCGCGCCCTGGACCCGGCGCTGCGGCTCGGCGACGAGGGGCTCGCCGCCGGCGACGTGATCAACGTCGGCGGACTGGAGCTGCGGGTCGTGCCGACCCCCGGGCACACCGCCGACTCGCTGTGCTTCCATCTCCCGGCCGACCGGGCCGTGCTGACCGGGGACACCGTCCTGGGGCGCGGAACGACCGTGGTGGCCCATCCCGACGGCCGCCTGGGCGACTATCTCGACTCGCTGCGCAGGCTCCGCTCGCTGACGGTCGACGACGGCGTGCACACCGTCCTGCCCGGTCACGGACCGGTCCTGGAGGACGCCCAGGGCGCGGTCGAGTTCTACCTCGCCCACCGGGCCCACCGGCTCGCCCAGGTCGAGACCGCCGTGGAGAACGGCCTCCGGGCTCCGGAACAGGTCGTCGCCCACGTCTACGCGGACGTGGACCGGTCGCTCTGGCCCGCCGCCGAGCTGTCCGTGCGGGCACAGATGGACTATCTGCGCGAGCACGGGCTGATCTAGGGCACGGTGGCCGTGGTGGCGTTCTCCCGCGTCCCGGGGGAGGGCCTCACGCTCGGGGCGCCTTGACGCCGTGCACGCGCGCGTACTCCCCGGCGAGCCACGGCCCGAGGTCGTCCACGTAGGAGCGGAGCACGGCGGGGTCGCCGGTGGGCTCGTAGCCGCGTACGGCCGCGCTCCTCAGGTCGGTGGCCCGCTCCGGGTAGTACGCGCCGAACGCCTCGGCCATCTCCCCCAGTTCGCTGGTCCAGCCGTTCCAGCGGGGCATGACGAGCGTGAAGCCGGTGCGCACGAGGTGCCGCGACAGCGAGCGGACCAGCGGGCGCCTGGCCCCGTCGGTGTCCTCGGCCGCGGCGATGCGCTCGCGCCAGCGTGGCAGCAGCAGGGCGAGGTCGCCGTTCGTCTCGCGGGCCAGCAGCGCGTCGGGCCGGTAGCGCGGGAGGTGCACGGCCAGGTCCTCGCCCAGGAGCGGGGTGCAGAGGCAGGCGACGAACCAGCCGAGGTCGTGTCTCTCCAGGTCGCTCAGCAGCCGTCCACGGCCGAACAGCAGCGTGCCCACGCCGTCGATCTCGGGGAACTCCTCGTCGAGCGCCGTTTCGAGCGCGCGGGCGTCGGCGCGGTCCGCCTCGGTGGGCTCCTCGCGCAGGGACAGCAGCAGGTCGAGGTCGGAGCGTCCCACGCGCGCGGTGCCGCGCGGGATCGAGCCGTAGAGGTATGCGCCGTCCAGCCGGCTCCCGAAGACGTCCGCGAGCCGGTCAAGGGCCGCCGCGACGACGGGCTCGAAGGCCCGCGGCACGCGCGCGAGTGATCCCTCGCGCTCGATGTGTCCCTCGGCGTCCAGCCCCCGCCGGTGTCCCCGCGTCTCCATGCGCCCACTGTGCCGCCCGGGACCACTGTCCCGCTGATCATTTACGGGCGGACGGCGGACGGCGGACGGCGGATGGCGGATGGCGGATGGGCGGACGTGGCGGATGGGGGATCGGGGGGAGCGCGT
Organism: Streptomyces sp. NPDC127038; assembly: GCF_042725875.1. Lineage (NCBI taxonomy): Bacteria > Bacillati > Actinomycetota > Actinomycetes > Kitasatosporales > Streptomycetaceae > Streptomyces > Streptomyces sp. NPDC127038. Next base: position 2,936 of record NZ_JBHXDQ010000135.1, read on the forward strand.
TAGTGCGGGAAGGCCGGTGGGCGGCCTCTTGCGGTCGCGGGTAGCTGTGGGCGAGGGCTACGACGACGGGGTCCCACCCCCACCAGCGGTTGGTCCCCCCCCAACAACAAACACAGCGCGCAAACCGCGCGCAC
>NZ_JBHXDQ010000136.1:0-2510 GCF_042725875.1 Streptomyces sp. NPDC127038
CGCCCGGGGCCCCGCGGCCCGGGGCCGGGCCGCGGGCGCGTTCGTGACGCGGGAGCGGCAGCCGCTACGTCATCGCCCGCCGCTTCGGCAGGGGCTCCTGGCGGAGGATCTCCTGGAACCGGGCGCGCAGGGCGTATCCGGGTTCCAGGCCGAGCCCCTGGGAGAGCCGCTGCCGGGTGCGGTGGTAGGCGTCGAGCGCCTCGGCCTGCCGGCCCGAGCTGTACAGGGCGGTGATGAGCTGTTCGCAGAAGCGCTCGCGCAGCGGGTACTGGGCGTGCAGCTGCTCCAGTTCGGTGATCACGCTGCGGTGCATGCCCAGGGTGAACCGGGCTTCGAAGAGCTGCTCGTACGCCGTCAGCCGGGTCTCGGTGAAACGGGTGGAGGCGATCCGGCACAGCATGCCGTGGCCGGTGTCGAGCAGTGCGGGGCCCCGCCACAGCGCGAGCCCCTCGGTGAGCAGCGCGACCGCGCCGGCGGGATCGGAATCCTGGAGGAGCTCGGCCCGGCGGACGAGGTCGCAGAAGCGCAGGGCGTCGATCCGAAGGTCGGGGATCGAGAGTACGTAGCCGAAGTTCGAGGTACCGATCAGGTCCCGTCGGCTGCCCATCCCGGTGCGCGCGGCGATGATTCGGCGTAATCGTGCCATATGACCGTGCAGGGAATTCTCTGCGTCGCGTGGAGGGTTTTCTCCCCAGAGTTCGTCGATGAGATCGTTGCGCGAGACGGGACGGCCCGGAGTCAGGGCGAGGGTCGCGACGATGGCGCGCAATTTTTCGCCCGGAATTTTCAGAGATATATGCTCGTCGGTCATCTCCAACGAGCCCAGCAGATGGATCTCCATTTTCACTCCCACGTCTGAGCACTCAGTGCAGACACACCACAGGGACGGGACAGTAGTGTTCCGTCGGGGTTAGGAATGCAGGGGAAGATCGGCACCGCGCCCGCGGCACCGAACCATCGACCGATCAGCCGCACCGGCTCCGGGATCTTCGTCCGGAGATCAGGCGTGCGGGAATCGGATCGATTGAGGAAATGGGTCGGCATCCATCACAGCGGACGGCCTCGTGGGGCGTCCTGATCAATGACTCTTGCCTTGCCCCGTGAGGCACTTTCCGCACCACCGCGAGCGGTAGCGACTTCCCCCGTGTCAACCATGGCTCGAACATTAATTCTCGTGCCCTGGGACGGTCAACACGTTAGGGCGGCGTCGGCGAGTCGGCCAATCCGCCGACTCCACGGACTGGCTGATTCCGTTAGAGGTCAACCAGCAGTAAAGAGCCCTGGCGGCATCGGCATGGCGCTTTCGAACGGGGTGCCGTGGGGCGCTCACCTGCCGCACAGCACGTGACACGCCTCACTTCACACAAAAGCAGATCATGAAGCATGCCTGTTCAGGCTTGAACTTTCGATGCCGAAAACAGGGGGCCGCGGCCGTGCGACGCGCCGGTACCGGCCACCCGTCCGCGGCGGTCGGGACCGGTGGTCCGGCGACCCGACCCGACCGATTCACGTACGTGGAGAACACCGTGCCGTTCCGGACGCGGCGCGGCCGGCCGGCCCCCCGTGCGGCTCACGCGGCCGCGCTGTCGGACTCCATGGTCATCCGGGCCACGTGGAGCGCCAGATAGGAGACCTCGTCCTCGCTCAGCTGCCGTCCCAGCCGCAGTTCGACGATCGTCGCCAGCTGCTGCGCCGTCCGGGTCGCCTCCGGGTAGTACTGGCGGATGCCCACGCCGATCGTGGACTCGTGGCCCTTGAGCTGCCGGTGCTGCTGGACCCGTACGAAGAGGTAGCGCACATGGGTGATGAACCGCGCCACGCTCATCGACTCGTGGGAGACGTCCAGCCCGTACCGCTCCCGTATGACGGCGAGCATCTGCTGGATGACCCCGGTCATCGTGTACGTGAAGGACAGATCGCCGGAGACGAAGCCCGCGTTGACCAGGTGCAGGGCGAGCGGGGTCGCCTCGGAGGCCTCCAGCTGCGGGCTCACGTGCTCGTTGATGGCCTGGAGCAGGAGCTGCGCCTGGGCGTACTCGGTGGCGTACAGGGTCTGGACCTCGGCGCGCAGCGGGTACTCGATGACGATGCCCCGCGCGGCCCGGTCCAGCGCGCCGGCGACGTGGTCGGCGACCGCGATGGCGAGGGTGGGACGGGTGGACTCGCGCCCCTCGATGCCGACGTCGCCGAGCGCGGTCACGACGGCCTCCAGCACCTCCTCGCTGATGAGGGCGAGTGCCTCCGCCAGACGGTCGGGGTCGGCGCCGGGGCCGGGTCCGTCGGCGGGGACGAAGACGCGCTCGATCAGCGACTGGTCGACGGGCTTGCCCTGCTGGGAGCCGAAGCCGATGCCTCGCCCGGTGAGAATGACCGGGCGGCCCTTCTCGTCGCGCGAGAGGACCACGTTGTTGTTGAGGACACGCAGAGCCTTCACTCCAGGCCCTCCTTTCCGCCCGTTCCCCATCCTCCAGGATCGACGCGGCGCGCGCACGGCTCCCCTGCGGGAGACG
>NZ_JBHXDQ010000137.1:0-2284 GCF_042725875.1 Streptomyces sp. NPDC127038
GCCGTGAACCCTCGGCAGCCCCTTCCGCCCGCTGTCATCCCTCCTGCGACGCCTGCGGCGGTACCCCGTCGAGCAGGACGTCCCGGAGCGCGGCCAGCAGTTCGAGGCCCCGGGCGCGGACCGCCGACGGTGTCTCCTCGTGACGCCGGTCCGCGATGACGGCGAGGGCCGCCGCGGCCTGGCGGGCGAAGAGCGCGAGGAGGTCAAGCTCGGAGAGACTGGAGCGGGACTGCTCGGCGGGGTCGAGCACTTCGAGGACGCCGAGCACGCGGTCGTGATGGGCGAGCGGCGCCGCCATCAGCGCGTCCGGCACGTACCCCGTCGCCTTGGCCACGTCCTTGGCGAACATGCCCTGTTCCCTGAGGTCGTCCGCGATCATGGGCTCGCCCGAGACCAGCACCCAGCCGGCGAGGCCCCGTCCGGCGGGGAAGCGCGAGCCCACGAGGGACTCCTCGCCCTCTCCGGCCACGGCCTGGAAGACCAGTTCGTCGGTGTCCCGGTCGTGCAGCAGCACGGAACTGGCGGCGGCGCCGAAGATGGCCCGCGCGGTGTCGACGACGGACTGGAGCAGATCGTGCTCCGCGGTGCCGACGCGTGCGGCGGGGCCCACGCCGGTGGCGGGGACGAGGCCGGGGGACTGGCTCATGATTCACCTCGAGTCTCTGGTTCGCCGATGCGCACGTTCGCGGCGGAGAGGTAGAGCGCGTTCTTGATCTGAAACGGCGTCAGTTTCGGCCGGGTGCCCAGCAGTCGTGCGCACATCCCGCTGATGAAGGGAGTGGCGAAACTGTTGCCCGTGGTCCGGATGGTCTTGCCTCCGGTCCAGGCCACCTGAACGTTCTGGCCGGGTGCGAAGAACTCCACGGGCGGTGCGGGGTTGTAGAGGAAGAGGCCGGCGTCGTCCTCGCGGTGGGTGCCGACCGAGATGACCGAGGAGAAGCGCCAGGGGAAGCTCTCCACCGGCGTGTTGTGGGCGGACGCCACCAGAGTGGTCCCGGTGAAGAACGCCTGGTCGGCCAGGGCCCGGAGGGTTTCGAGGAACTTCGGGCGGGTCGTGGACAGACTGAGGTTGACCACGTCGAATCCCTGGTCGACGGCCCACCGCAGGCCGCTGAGCAGGGCCTCGCCGCTGCCGGTGAAGCCCTCGCCGAGCACCCGCACGCTGTACAGCTCGCAGTCGGGGGCCACCCGCCGGACGATCCCGGCGCACGCCGTTCCGTGCCCGCAGGCGTCACCGGCGCCGTCGGGCAGCACCCCGCTGTCGACGACGCCCAGCGTTCCGTCGGGGCCGGGCCTCACCTCGTACGAACCCTGGACGGCGCCGACCGAGGGATGCCCGCACTCCACGCCGGTGTCGACCACGCACACCCGCACCCCGCCGCCGTCCGACCACGCCGAGGGATCGGCGGGCAGGTCCGGCACCGTGTCGGCGAGCATCGTGAGTTCTTCGGGGGAGCGGTCACGCAGGCTCCAGGTGAGCCCTCCCGCCGTTCCTGTGGTCATGCGTTCCTGCCTTCCCGTGCGGCCGGGCGGTCCTCACCCCGGGCCGTGGCCGTCGTCTCCTCGGCGAACGCGGACGCGCGGTCCGTGCCCGGCCGGTGCCCCTTGGCGGCGAAGTGCCCACGCGCGGTCAGCGCCTCCCGAGCGGCGTCCGCCGTCTCGCCGAGCGCGCGCAGCGTGTGCGCGAGGTCCAGGGCCGCGGTGCCCCGGACGAGCGGGGAGTCCGTCTCGGCCGCCGCGGCGACGGCCAGGCCGGCGCGGACACGCGCGAGGTCCGGCCGCCCGGCGAGCGCCAGGGCACGCGCCCGTAGCCCGTGGGCGTCGGCGGACTCGGCCGGGGGCAGCCCGGACCGCTCGGGGTCCGGCAGGGCCAGCGCCTCGGCGGGTTCGCCGCGGTCCAGCAGGATCCGCGCCCGCTCCCGGGCGATGCCCGGCAGGGCACCCGTGGCGCCGAGTTCGCGGCTCGCGCGGGCCGCCTCCGCCAGCAGGGCGAGAGCCCGGTCCGTGGTACCGGCCAGCGCCTCGACCTCGGCGCCGAACAGCGGGACGAACAGGGCGCTCTCGGCGTACCCGAGGCCGTGGGCCAGGCGCGCCGCCTCGGCCAGCCGCTCGCGGGCCTCCTCGTACCGGCCCTGAAGGGCCATCAGCACGGCCAGCGGGCAGCCCAGCGTGGCCCGCACGGTCGGGCGGCCCGGGGCCGGGGGCGCCCGGCAGTTCACCCCCCGCCCCCCCCGGCGGGGGGGCCGGGGGGGGGGGCGGCCCCGGGGGGGTGCGGCCGGCGCCG
>NZ_JBHXDQ010000138.1:0-2210 GCF_042725875.1 Streptomyces sp. NPDC127038
GACGCTGTTGGCAAAATCAGCCTGATCTTGTGGTGAGCCCGTGCTCGCCACAAGATCAGGCTGACTCAGTGCCGTGGGGCTGCGAGGATGCGCTGTGTGGTTACGGATGCGGAGTGGGAGCGGATTCGAGGGAATCTGCGCTTCGGGCAGGTCTTGCGGGGCACAGTCGTGAAGGTGCCCAGACCTGGGGCGATCGGGATCTTCGTAGATATCGGCTTGGACGTCGGGGGTTTCGTCGACGTCCTGCTGTTGCCGGAACCGGCAGAACAATGGCCCGCTGAAGGCACCATCACTGATTTCGAGGTTTGGTGGGCGGACAGCCGTCAGCAGGTCCGGCTGAAGCCATCCGATCCGCAGTACTTGCGGAAGGACTTCGCGGACTTCACTGCCCGTGTCAGACCCGGTTGGACAGCCGACATCGGCCAGCCCGTTCGCGACAGCGGGCCAATCACTGCGCAGGAGCTTGCTTCGCTACTTGATCGGCAGGAGCGCCGCGAAGTGTGAGACGCGGGTGCGGGCCCGGGGCGTTTGAATGATGTGGGCGTTGATACGGGCGAGGTTGATCGCGGCGCCCGTAAGTTGGTGCTGAAGGCTGGTCTTGGCTAAGCCGCGGTAGCGTGATCTGCGCAGGTCACAGCTGTGCACGCCTTGTGAAATGGTTCCTTCGATCCCAGCCCGGACTTTGTAGCGTTCTTTCCATTCGTCGGTCTGCTGGAGTGCGCGGGCCTGCTGTAGTTCGCGGTGTGCCTGCTGTGGCCGCAGTGTGATGGCCCGGCCTTTTGCGCTGAGGTTTGGCACGCAGTCGCGCACGACAGGACACGGCCGGCAGTCTCGTGCGGAGAACTGTGCACGGACGACGGGCAGGCCCTGTTGGGACCGGTCTTCTCTCCACCCGGTGTTGGTGATTCCGTTGGGGCAGGTCACACGTTTGCTGTCCCAGTCCACGGTGAAGGCGTCCTGGCCGTAGGTACCCGCTCGTGCCTGGGCGTTGGTGACCGACTTGAGTGGCCCGTGCAGTGCGACACCGTGAGCGCGGGCGTCTGCCATGGCGCCGGCGTTGGCATAGCCCGTATCGACCCAGTGCTCTGCCGGAAGCATGGACCGGCCGGCCAGGGCAGCGTGGATCACAGTCGTCATGCGGTCGTCCGGAACGGTGGCCATGGTGGTCACGATGTTCGTGATCAGGTTCGGTGCGTCCGGCTCGCAGGTCTCGGTGAAGTGCACCTTGTAGCCGTTCCAGTGAAGATCCTGCTTGATGCTGCCGCGGGCCTCGGTGTCATAGGGCGTGACCAGGCGCATCGCACCCCGTGGCCGGTCTTTTGGGGCTCTGTTCATCACCTCACCCTCGACCTGCTGGAAGCACTGGACCCAGATGTGCCGCAGCGTTTCCACCTGCTGCAGTGTCCGCAGTTCTTCCGGCGCTTCGACAGACCAGACAGCCTGGAGCAGGCGCGTCCCGTCTCGGCCGACCCGCAATGCCGTCTCTTCCCGCTTGGCCCGACTCTTGGGATAGCCGAACTCCGAAGCCGGAACCGAGTAGTGCCTGAACCAGTCCGGCTCCGCGATGCCGCCAAGCCACTCGGGAGCTGCCTGCGCCAGAGCGTTGAGCGCGGCACGCAGCGTCTCAGTCACCATCTCGAGCCAGGAGAGCTCGCGCGCGGCGCAAAGAACGTGGGTGGAGTCGGTCCTCGCACGGCCTACTGTCTTGAGGAGCCCTTTGTCCCGCGCGGCCACCAGAATGCCGTCCAGGACTCGCCGCCCGGCATCTGCCTGGACTAACCGGTCCCTGAACTCCGACAGCACCGAGTAGTCGAAGCCAGGGTCCTCCAGGTCCAGCCCGAGGGCGTACTTGAAGTCGATCCTGGCTCGCACCGCCTCCGCAGCCTGCCGGTCGGTCAGGCCCTCAACGAACTGCAGCACCAACACCAGCGCCAGCCTGCCCGGTGACCACGCCGGCCTGCCACGCGTTGGAAACAGGTCTGCGAACTCCTCGTCGCCGAACAGTGGTCCCAGCTCATCCCGGACCGTGATAGCGAGGCTCCCCTTCGGAAACGCCGCTCGCGCCACCCGAACCGTCTCCGCCGGAATCTTCCCCGGCCCCATCGGCTGCATCGACACCGCACCCACCCCCAACGCACGTCGGCCTCCACGACCCCAACCAGGTCGTGAAGGCCGACGTCACGCCGCGCCTTGAATTCGCCAACAGCGTC
>NZ_JBHXDQ010000140.1:0-1258 GCF_042725875.1 Streptomyces sp. NPDC127038
GTCTCCGGGCGGCCCCGCTTCCGGGCCGGTACTCGACGTCAGATACCGCGCTGGGTCTCGTAGTAGCTGCCGACCTGCTCGTGGTACCCGGCGTCGCCGACGTGCTTGTCCTTGTCGAACTCGGGGGAGTCCTTGATCTGGTCCTTGGTGAGGGCGACGTAGATCTTCCGCTCGGCCTCGTCGACCGACTGCACGGTCCCGGCCGGCAGCAGCACGTGCTTGCCGAAGATCCATACACCGGTGTCGACGACGAGGTAGGCGGAGTTGACGTCGTCCGAGTGCTTGTCGACCTTGCCGATGCTGCCGTCGGTGGCCTCGACCTTGTAACCGATCAGGTCGGTGCCCGCGGTGTGGCCGGTGGTCGGCTGGTAGCCCCAGATGCTGTCACTCATAAAGAACGGCTCCCTTGTCGAGATTGATTGCTACTGCCGCAGCTGAACTGCGGTTTGTACAGGCGTCATCGAATTCGGTGACGCCTTCTCTCGGAAAGCCGGGTTCCCCTGCTTCCGGGCCCTACACATTCACGTTCACGCCGAGACGAATGCGGAGGGCCGGAGGTCCCTGCAGTGACGGGAAGGCAGGAAAACGGGTGGGGCCCGACGCCGCTGCGCCGGGCCCCACCCGTGTTGGTGCGCTGCTCAGGCCCGCTTACCAGCGGTACCAGCGGCCGCGCTTGCCGCCGCTTGCCGCAGGCCGGATCACGAAGCCGAGGACCCACACCACCAGCACGATGACGGCGATCCACCACAGGGCCTTCAGTGCGAAACCGGCACCGAAGAGGATCAGGGCAAGCAGAAGAACAAGGAGAACAGGAACCATAGTTGTCAACCTCCGATCCCTCATGTGCCCTGCGGGTCAATCTCCATTCCTGCGGATCTTATTTAACTTTTACGGTGCCCGTAGATGCGGAGCGTCCGTGCGGCAGCCTTCCGGTTTAACGGCGGCGTCTGGGGTGACACGGGTGACGAACCTATTTCGAGTGAGACAGGGAGTGAGTGGTTGTGGCTGCGGACGAGAAGGGTCAGGCCAAGGGCGAGCAGGCCAAGGGCAAGGTCAAGAAGGTCGTCGGCGGAGCGGTCGGCAACGAGTCCCTGAAGGCCAAGGGGCAGGCCGAGGAGTCCAAGGGCGACCTGCGCGCGGCCAAGGAGAAGGCCAAGGACGCCATCAAGCCCAAGTAGGCGTATCACTCCTGATCCCGGCAGCCAGTACTGGCTGCCGGGATTTGTGCTGCCCGGCCCCGCGGCCCTCCGGGCCGCGG